>NZ_JASGDD010000038.1:0-6076 GCF_047607365.1 Nocardioides sp.
GGCCGGCGGCCCGGAGATCGCCGAGGCGGCCGACCGCCTCGGCGCCGCCCTGGACCCCGCCGCCCGGCTCGGCCTCATGGAGGCGCTCTCCGACGCCGCGGCCGAGCTCTCGGCGGCGCTTCCGGACACCACCGTGCGCGTGGTACTCGACGGCCGCCGGCTCGACTTCGCCGTCGACTACGACGAGCCCCTCGTGCCGGAGCCGGCGGCCGCCGCCCAGGCGGAGGCCGAGGACGACGGCGACGACTCGGTCGCGCGCCTGACGCTCCGGCTGCCCGAGTCGGTGAAGACCAGGGCGGAGGAGCTGGCCGCCCGCACCGGGGTCTCGCTCAACAGCTGGGTGGTCAACGCGCTCAGGTCGGCGACCAGCGACGAGGGCATCAGCGTCGAGTTTCCCTTCCAGCCCGGCCTGGGCGCCTTCGGGGGACCGCGCGGGCGAGGCTTCGGCGGACCCCAGCGCGGCGGCCAGCGGCCGGGCTCCCGTCGCGAGACCGGCTGGATCTGAGACGGGCACGAGGAGAGAGGCACACCATGCGCTACGAGTTCACGACCACGCCGGCACCGACCGTCGCCCTGGTCCTCGGCCGGGGCCGCATCGAGATCACCGGCGTCGCCGGCATCCGGACGGTGACCGTCGACGTGGACGGCGAGGGCGTCGTCGCCGAGCAGCGCCGCCAGGCCATCGCCGTCCGGCAGGAACGCCACCGGCAGGGCGCGGAGGACGCCACCGTCCACCTCACCGTCCCCGCCGGCACCACCCTCGTCGGCCGCACCGCCGTCGCGACGATCACCCAGCACGGCACGCTCGGCACCGTGCGTCTCCAGCACGGCACCGGGACACTCAGCCTCGGCCGCATCGCCGAGACCCTCGTGGCCAAGACCGGGGCCGGAGACATCACGGTCGAGGAGGTCGGCGGCTCGGCCGTCCTCCAGTCCGGCGCGGGCCGGATCGAGCTCGGCCGGGCCGGCGGCAGCAGCAGGATCGCGACCGGAGTCGGGGACATCGAGGTGGGCCGCCTCGACGCCGTCGCCGACCTCAAGACCGGCGCGGGCGGGATCCTCGTGCGGCGGGCGAGCGCCGATCTGACGCTCAGGAGCGGCAGCGGTCCGATGGAGGTGCTCCTCTTCGACGGCGAGCACCTCACCGCGCGCAACCACAGCGGAGCGATCAGCGTCGGCATTCCCGAGGGCCGGCCGGTGTGGCGCGACGTCGTCACCGTCACCGGACAGCTCGTCAGCACGCTGCCGCCGACGGGCGAGCCGGCGAAGGGCACCCGGCACGCCGAGATCCGCGCCGTCACCCGTCACGGCGACGTCACGCTCCGTCCCGCGGAGGAGCCGGCGGCATGATGCTCCCGCGCGTCGAGATCCTGCCGCGCCCGCTCGCGGTCCCGCCTCCGCCGGCAACGGCGGCAACAGTGGCGACGGAGCCCCGGCCCACGCCCTCGCCGGGCGAGGCCCCACACTGAGCCTGTGCAGATATCGGTGTGGGACGAGCTGCCCTGGCCGAGCTGGGACCAGGCCGCGATCGCCTGCGCCACGGCGGCGGCAGCCGCGCTCGCCGTACGCCGTCTGCGACCGTCCCGCGGGCGGCAGACCGCGGTCGCCGCGCTGCTGGAGTTCGCGCTCGTGTCCGGGCTCTACTCGATCTGGCGGATCGCCCGGCAGCTCCCCTTCACCCACGAGGCCGGCGCCATCGAGCGCGGCGCGTGGATCGACCGGTTCCAGCACCGGCTGCACCTGCCGTCGGAGCTCGGCCTGCAGCAGTTCGCGATCCAGCACGAGTGGCTCGCGCGGTTCGCGAACGCCTACTACGCGACGGTCCACGTCCCGGCGCTGCTGACGTTCCTCGTGTGGACGTGGATCTGGCACCGCGACCGCTATCCCCACTGGCGCAACGGGCTCGTCTACGTGACGCTCGGCTGCCTGGTCATCCGCTTCCTCCGCGTCGCTCCCCCGCGGTTCATCCCCGGCCTGCACTTCGTCGACCTCTCGGACCGGCTGGGCTTCCGGGTCTACGGCGACCCGGGGTTCGGCGTCTCCGACCAGTACGCCGCGATGCCCTCGATCCACGTCGCCTGGGCCGCCGTGGTCGCCTTCGGGGTCCTCGCCTGCACCGCCGGCACCCGCTGGCGCTGGGTCGGCTGGATCGCCTTCCTGCACCTGCCGATCACGTTCTACGTCGTCGCCGCGACCGGCAACCACTGGTGGCTCGACGGGATCGTCGCCGTGCTCCTGCTGTGGGCGGGGCTGGCGTTCGACACCTGGTGGCGCCGGCGTACGGCCCGGCAGCGGGACCGATCGCGGTCAGATCGAGGTGCGGTGGAAGCTCTGGAAGCTGCGTGAGGCGGTCGGGCCGCGCTGCCCCTGGTAGCGCGAGCCGTACCTCTCCGAGCCGTAGGGGTGCTCGGCCTCGCTGGTGAGCTTGAAGAAGCAGAACTGGCCGATCTTCATGCCGGGATAGAGCAGGATCGGCAGCGTCGCGACGTTGGCGAGCTCGAGCGTGACGTGGCCCGAGAAGCCCGGGTCGACGAAGCCGGCGGTCGCATGCGTGAGCAGCCCGAGGCGCCCGAGGGAGGACTTTCCCTCGACGCGGGCGGCGATGTCGGCCGGCAGCGTCACGGTCTCGTAGGTGGAGCCGAGCACGAACTCGCCTGGGTGCAGGATGAACGGCTCGTCGCCAGTGGTCTCGACCTCGCGGGTGAGGTCGGACTGGTCGGCCGCCGGGTCGATCGCGGCGTACTTGTGGTTGTCGAAGACCCGGAAGAAGCGGTCCAGCCGCACGTCGACCGACGACGGCTGCAGCATCGCGGGGTCCCAGGGGTCCAGCGCGATCCGAGCGGAGTCGATCTCGGCCAGGATGTCCCGATCGCTGAGGAGCATGGCCCGCACCCTACCGTCCGTCCGGGTCGGGGCCGGTTGCAGAATGGGACGTGTGGGAGAGCCGCAATTCAGCAGGTACGTCGCCATCGGAGACTCGTTCACCGAGGGCGTCGGCGACCCGGATCCGGACCGGCCCAACGGCGTGCGCGGGTGGGCTGACCGGGTGGCGGAGGTGCTGGCGACGCGCACCGACGACTTCGGGTACGCCAACCTCGCGATCCGCGGGATGAAGCTGCTGCCCATCCTGGAGCAGCAGCTCGGCCCGGCGCTCGAGCTGCGACCCGACCTGGTGTCGCTGAGCGCGGGCGGCAACGACCTGATCCGGCCCAAGGTCGACATCGACGCGATCGTCGCCGAGATCGCGGCGGCCGCGTCGATGCTGCGCGAGGCCGGCGCGACCGTCGTCCTCTTCACCCACGGCGACGGCGGGTCGTCGGGCGTCTTCGGCGCCATCCGGGGCCGGGTGGCGATCTACAACGAGCTGCTCCGCGACTTCATCGCCGACGACCCTCGCGACATCGTGCTGGTGGACAACTGGCGGCTGAAGGACGGCCACGACCTGCGGGTCTGGGACGAGGACCGGCTGCACCTCAACGCGATCGGCCACCAGGGGGTGGCGATCAACGTGCTCGACAGCCTCGGCGTCAGCCACGACCTGGAGCCCTACCCGATCCCCGACGGCCCGCTCAAGACGGCGCGGCAGCAACGGCTCGAGGATCTCGAGTGGGCTCGCAAGCACCTCGCGCCCTGGGTGGGCCGTCGCCTCCGGCGTACGTCGTCGGGGGACGGCCTCGGGGCGAAGTACCCCACCCTCACGCCGCTGGCGTAGCCGTCGTCACCTGGCCCCGCGTGCTGCCCTTCAGCCACCGGGCCCAGGTCAGGTTGTAGCCGGCGTAGCCGTTGTCGCCGTCGGCCTTGCGGCGCGGCGAGCCGGTGATCGTGACCGGGTCGCCCGGCTTGGAGAGCTCGTAGAACCACTTCGAGTCGGCCAGCGAGAGGTGCACGCAGCCGTGCGACCCGTTGGCGTTGCCGGGGTGCGGATCGGCCGGCGAGTAGTGCAGGAAGGTGCCCGACCAGGTGATCCGGACGTCCCACGGCAGGGTGAGGTCGTAGTAGTCGGGGTCGCTCTCGTCGCAGGAGATCTCGACGCTGCACGAGTCCATCCGCACGGTGGCCTCCTTGTTGACGACCGCCATCGTGCCCGTCCACGACGGCCAGTCCGGGCTGCCGGCATCGCTCGCCATCGTGCGGATCACGGCGCCGTTCCGGGTGACGACGGTCTGGTGCCGCTTGACGTAGACGTGCGTGCGCACGTCGTCGCCGATCGTGAACCGGCGGATGTAGCTGCGCTTGCCGACGCGGCCGTTGCCGTCGCTGACGCCGGTGAGGTCGGCCACCAGCGTGACCTCCGTGCCCGAAGCCCAGAACTCCTGGGCGCGGAAGTCCACCCGCCGCTCGCTGAACCAGTGCCAGGCGCCGACCACGGGCGTCGAGCTGGTCACGGTGAGCCGCCTCTCGATGCCGGCGCGCGCGCTGACGGCGACGGCCTTGGTGAAGACGATCGAGATCGGCATCGCCACACCCACCGTCGAGCCGGTGGCCGGGGCGATGCTGTTGACCTGGATCGCCGGGCCCGTCGGGACGACGGTCGGCGAGGCGGAGGCAGGCGACGAGGCGGACGAGGACGGCGACGCCGAACCCCCGGCGGAGGCGCTCGACGAGACGTCCGCCGACGAGCCGGTCCCGGCCCGCGGGCTCCCGTCGACTCCGGCGCAGCCCGAGGCGACCAGGATCAGGCCGATCGCAGCCGTCACCACGCGCACGCCCCGATAGCCCCTCAACGCACCCACCCCTGTATGTTTGCACCCACCTGCGGATGTAGCTCAGTTGGTAGAGCGTCAGCTTCCCAAGCTGAATGTCGCGAGTTCGAGCCTCGTCATCCGCTCCACGAGCCGGGTCAGCGACCCTTCTTGAAGAAGGCCATCAGCCGGGGCAGGTAGTCCTTCAGCGCGCGGGTCCCGTAGCCCCAGGCATGGGTGCCCTGGGCGTAGCTGTGCCAGCCGATGCCGACGCCGGCGGCCTCGGCCGCCTGCTTGAAGCACAGGTTCGAGGCGTGCAGGATCGCCTCCATCGCCACCGTCCCGGGCACCGCCGGGTCGCTCAGGTCGGACTCCCCCGGCAGCCCGGTGCTGGTGTAGAGGTCGACCTTCGTGTTCGCGAGCCTGGCGACCTGGGAGGCGGGATCGCGGGCCTGCCAGTTGGCCGCGTCGGTCACCGGGTCGCCGAAGGGCGCGAAGGGCTGGACCTGGTTGAGGCCGGTCATGATCGCGGAGATCAGGGTCACCGCGCCGGCCCTGCAGACCTCGTTGTAGTAGATGTCCACCGCGCCCGAGAACGAGGCGGCCGCGCCGTAGAGGTCGGGATGGCGCGCGGCGTAGGACATCGAGCCGAACCCGCCCTGGGAGATCCCGACGATGGCACGCTGGGAGCGCTTCTTCTTGGTGCGGAATCGCTTGTCGACCCACGCCACCAGCTCCGCGGTGTGGAACGTCTCCCAGTTCGCGACACCCCGGCTCGTCGTCTGGTCGACCCAGTTCGTGTAGAAGCCGCCGCCGTCGGCGTCGTACGTGCCGTCCGGCATCACCACGATCATCGGCAGCGACTTCGTCAGGCTCAGGGTGTCGAGGTTGGAGAGCCACACGTTGGCGAGGTTGCTGGTGCCGGGCAGGGCGTAGAGCACCGGGTAGCGGTGGCGGGGATGCCGGGCGTACCCGGCCGGCAGGATCACGTTGACCCGCAGCGGGGTGGTGGCCGACATCGCGAGCGACGGGGTCGAGACGGTGTAGCGGATCACCCGGGCCGACTCGCGCTTGGTGGTGAGCACCCGGATCGCGGCCGCCGTGCCCGCCGCAGGCTTCGTCCTGGGCCTCGTCCCGGACCGCTCCCGGTCGGCGTGCGCCGGCGAGCCCAGGCCGAGCAGGATCCCGGCGCAGAGCAGCGTCGCCAGCACTCGTCGATGGCGCCTCATGGGTGACCTCCGTCCACAGCGTCGGAGGACCAACGAGCGGAGTGTGACCTGGGTTACACCCGGCTCCGCTCCATGTATCTCACCGTCTGAGGAGCGCGCTGCGGATCCTGACCCAGAGCGGGTCGGCCTCGCCGTACGCCGAGGTCAGCCGCATCACGCCGCCGA
>NZ_JASGDD010000039.1:0-19755 GCF_047607365.1 Nocardioides sp.
GCCTCCCACGACCTGCGGGTCGCGGACCGCGCGGCGCCCCGCGAGCCGGTCGCCGGGCCGGGTGCCGCCCGCAACGTCGGCTGGATCCTCACCTCGGCGCTGGTCTCGACGATGTGGACCAACCAGGTGCTCCTCCACACCGTGATCCCGCTGTGGCTGGTCGCGCGCACCGACGCGCCCGCGGTGCTCCTGGCCTGGCTGTTCGGCACCAACACCGTGCTGTGCATCTTCCTGCCGCCGTACCTCGCCCGGATGAGCCGGACCCTCGATGCCGCCCTCCGGGCGGTGTGGATCTCGGCGGCGTTCTTCGTCGGCTCCTGCCTGATCACCATGGTCACCCACTCCACGGCCGGGCTGTGGACGATCGCGCTGGTCTGGCTCGGCCACGTGACGGTCACCGGGGCCGAGCTCGCGATCAGCGGAGCGACCTGGTCGTTCCAGGCGGAGCTGATGGACCCCCGCCGTCGTGGCGAGTACGACGGCGTGGCCAATGTCGCGCGCGGCCTCGGCTCGATGTGGGCGCCCGCGCTCTACACCTGGCTCGCGATGGAGGTGCAGGACGGCCTCGGCTGGCTGGTGATCGCCGCAATCATCCTCACCGCGGCGACCGCCTTCCGCCCGAGCGTCGCCGCCGCCCGGCGCTTCCGCGACCGCCACTTCCCCGTCGTGGCTCCGCTCGGTGTTGAATGACGCCTCGTGGCAACCCCCTCGCAGTGGCTCGAAGGCGCTCGACCCCGGACCCTCCCCGCGGCTCTGAGCCCGGTCATCGCCGGCACCGCCCTGGCGGCGTACGACGACGGGCTGGTGTGGTGGAAGGCGCTGCTCGCCCTCGTGGTGGCCCTCGCGCTCCAGGTGGGGGTCAACTACGCCAACGACTACTCCGACGGCATCCGCGGGACCGACGACGAGCGAGTCGGGCCACTGCGGCTCACCGCGTCGCGCCTCGCCACGCCGTCGGCCGTGAAGCGGGCCGCGTTCCTCGCCCTCGGGGTCGCGGGCGTCGCCGGGCTGGTGCTCGCGGCGACCACGACGTGGTGGCTGGTCGCGGTCGGCGCTGCCTGCATGCTCGCCGCCTGGTTCTACACCGGCGGCTCGCGGCCCTACGGCTACGCCGGCCTCGGCGAGGTGTCGGTGTTCGTCTTCTTCGGGCTCGTCGCGGTGATCGGCACCTACTACGTCCAGACCGAGGCCTGGTCGTGGCCGGCTCTCTTCGCCGGCATCGGCATCGGCGCCCTGGCCTGCTCGCTCAACCTGACCAACAACCTGCGCGACATCCCGACCGACGTCGCGGCGGGCAAGCGGACGCTCGCGGTGATGCTCGGCGACGAGCGGACCCGGGGCCTCTACGCGCTGCTCATCGCCGCCGGCGCCGCCGCGATCGTGGCCATCGCGTCGGCCACCACCTGGTGGGACCTCGTCGCCCTGGGCTTCCTGCTCGTCGCGGTCAGGGCCGTGCGGATCGTCGTCTCCGGCGCCCGCGGTCCGGCGCTGATCCCCGTTTTGGCCACCACCGGCAGGGCCGAGCTGGCCTGGGCGGTCCTGGTCGCCGTACCCCTGCTCGTGGCCTGACCCCGTCGCGACTGCTCCGCCTCGCCGGCGGGGCGCAAGCCCCCACTCGGCAGGACGCAAGCCCCACTCGGCAGGGCGCAAGGCCCCACTCGGCTGAGGAGAGGCCCTACTCGGTGTCCTCGCGGGAGCGGGCGCGCTCGAGCGCGGCCTCGGCGCGGGCGCCGACCTTGGCGGCGAACTCCTGGCGCTGCCGGTTGAGCAGCGGCACCGAGATGATCATCGAGACGACAGCGCTGATGATCAGCACCGGGAGCCACGGGACCCCCTGGTCGTCGACCAGCGCCCAGACGCCGGCGACGATCGCGAACGTCGCCGCGAAGACCGCCAGGCGCATCAGGCTGTAGAGCGCGAACTCCCTCATCGCCGCACCTCGACGACCGCTCCGCCGACGGGCGCGGCGTAGCTGTGGCTGGACGTCGTGCTGAAGTAGTTGATCCCGATGAAGTTGAACCACAGGGTCGCCATGCCGACCAGCGCCAGGATGGCGGCGTTGCGCCCCCGCCATCCGGCGGTCGCGCGGGCGTGGAGGTAGCCGGCGTAGACCACCCACGTGATGAACGCCCACACCTCCTTGGGATCCCAGTTCCAGTACGACGACCACGCCTCGTGCGCCCAGATCGGCCCGGTGATGAGGACCGCGAAGGTCCACACCGGGAACGCGAACGCGTGGATCCGGTAGGCGACGCGGTCGAGCACCGGCAGCGACGGCACGTGCGCGAGCCACCCGGTGGAGCGGTCCCCGGCACGGGCCTTGACGAGGTACATCGCCGACGCCATCCCGCCGAGCGTGAAGGCGCCGGTCGCGAGGATCGCGGACACGACGTGGATGACCAGCCAGTAGGAGTTGAGCGCCTCGGTGAGCGGGGCGATCGGCTCGTAGAGCCAGATCTCGCCGATCATCATGATGATGAGCGCGAAGGTCAGCACCAGCGGCGCCATCCACGCCAGCGTCAGCCTGCGGTAGAGCAGGACGTAGGCCGCGACGACCACGAACGTGCCCGACATCGTGAACTCGTACATGTTGCCCCACGGCACCCGGTGGGGCTCGGCGGCCATGCCGCGCGCGACCAGCGCGCCGAGGTGGATCACGACCCCGATGCCGGTCAGCAGGATGCCCAAGCGGGCGGAGAACTCGCGGCGGAGCTCCCGCTTCTCGTCGTACGACGTCCGCGGCTGCTCCGCCGCCTGCCGGTCGTCCTGCGCAGCGTCCGGCGCTCCGGCTCCGACGAGCTCCCGCTCGGCGACCGCCGTCCGGCGGCCGGCGAGGGCCGACCACTCGACGAGGTGGCAGATCAGGGCGAGGAAGTAGAGCACCCCCGCGGCGCCGAGCGCGTGGCTGGAGAGCTGGTCCCAATCGTGGGAGGTCACGTCGGTGTCCCTTCCTGGAGCTTGGCCTGGAGCGCGGCGGCGAGGTCCTGCACGACGGCCGCGGTGTCGTCCCCGCCGGAGCGGTCGAGCCCGGCGAGCTCGACCAGTGTGCCTTCCCGTGTCGCGGTCGCGCGAACCCAGAGCCGCCGGGGGCGGATGAAGAGCGAGCCGAGCAGGCCGATCAGGCACAGCAGCACGCCGCCGAGAGCGATCCTCTGACCGGGCTGCTTGCTGATCTGGATCTTGTTCCACTCCACGATGCCGTCGAACGTGACGGACCCGAGTCCGTCGGGCAGCTCGGTGGTCTCGCCGACGGACAGGTCGAGCCGCAGCGGCTTGGCCTTGCCGGTGTCGGCGTCGGTCGTCATGACCTGGGTCATCTTGGACTTGTCGAGCTCGTAGATCGACTGGCCGCCGCTGTTGTTGAGGTCGCCGGAGTAGACGAGCATCGACAGCAGCGGGTTCGTGTCGTCGGGCGAGAGCGTGACGGGGTCGCCGTCGACCAGGGCGAAGTCGGGGTAGAGGTTGCCCTCGAGGCCGATCTGCGGCTTCGCCGCGGTGGCCTTCACCACGCCGAAGGAGAGGAAGGAGGAGTCCTGCGGCAGGAACTGCTGCGGACCGGACCACTCGACGTTGCCCTGGGCGTCGCGGATCGTGATCGAGGGCGCATAGCCGTGGCCGATGAGGAAGACCTCGGTCGAGGCGATCTTGAGCGGGTGGTTGACCCGCAGGTCGTAGCTGGTGTCGTCGGTCCCGTCGCAGGCCTGGCAGTAGCTGAGCTTCGAGCTGAAGTCGACGCCCATCCCCTTGCGCGCGCCACTGGTCAGCCAGGTCATGTCGAAGTCGTCGATGTGGAGCGTGAAGGGGTCCATCGAGTCACTCGAGAAGAGCGAGCCCGGGTCGAGGTCGTCGTACTGCTGGGCGGTGTTGGTGAAGCCGTAGTCCTTGCCGACCATGACGATGACGCCGCCCTTGTAGCCGAGCAGCGAGCCGGCGGCGAAGCCGACGAGGACCAGCAGGATCGAGAGGTGGAAGAGCAGGTTCCCCGCCTCGCGGAGATAGCCCTTCTCGGCGCTGACCGCGCCGGCCCCGTCCTTGCGGAGCCGGTAGCGCCGCTGGAGCACGCGGCGTGCCGTCTCCAGCACGACCTCGGGCGACTCCGAGGTGACGTACGACGTCGAGTCGGCCAGCCGGGTGAGGTTCCGTGGCGCGGCCGGCGGCTGCGCGCGCAGCGCCCGCCAGTAGACGCCCAGCCGCGGCACGATGCAGCCGACGAGACTGATCATGAGCAGCAGGTAGATCGCGCCGAACCACGGCGAGCTGTAGACGTCGAAGAGGCCGAGCCGCTCGTAGATCGGGGTCAGCGTGGGGTGGGCCTCCTTCCAGTTCGACGTCTTGAGCGCGTCGACGCCCTGCTGCGGGATCAGGGAGCCGGGGATCGCCCCGACGGCGAGCAGGAGCAGCAGGAGCAGCGCGGTGCGCATCGAGGTGAGCTGCCGCCACGACCAGCGCAGCAGCTCGCGGAGGTCGAGCTCGCCGGGCGCGCGCTCGTAGCCGCTGGGCCGTTCGCTCACACCGACACCGACCAGGTGTCGACGAGATGCTGCTGCACCCAGTCGATGCCGTAGTCCCACCAGCCGGTGAGCAGGGCGATGCCGACGAGGACGAACATCGCGCCGCCGATCCGGGTGACCCAGCGGATGTGGCGTCGTACGAAGGCGAGGGTGCCGAGAGCCCGGCGCCACAGCAGCGCGAAGACGACGAACGGGATGCCGAGCCCCAGCGAGTAGCAGGCCAGCAGGACCCCACCGCGCGACGCCGTCCCGGCGTTGGCCGCCAGGTTGAACATCACCCCCAGCGTCGGGCCCATGCAGGGCGTCCAGCCGACGGCGAAGAGGAAGCCCAGCAGCGGCGCGGCGGCGAGGCCGACGGCGGGCACGCGATGGATCCGCACGTCGCGCTGCAGCGCCGGGACGAGGCCCATGAAGGCCAGGCCGAGCACGATCGTGACGACCCCGAGGACGACCGAGATCGCCCGGTCGTGCTGGGAGAACCACACTCCGACGGTGCCGCCCGCGACGCCGATGAGCACGAAGACGACGGTGAAGCCGAGCACGAAGAGCAGCGATCCGGCGAGCATCCGTCCACGGCGCCCTCGGCCGGCGGCCAGGTCGGCGCCGGAGAGGCCGGTGGCGTAGGAGAGATAGCCGGGGAGCAGCGGCAGCACGCACGGCGAGAAGAAGGAGATCAGCCCGGTGACCAGGGCGATCGGGACAGCCAGCGCGAGCGATCCGCCGACCGTGCTGTGGAACCAGTCACTCACGCGCGTCCTCGCTTCGCTCCGCGCGCGCGAGAGGCACAGGTCGCACAGCATCGTCCGGCTCGCTCGCTCCACTCGCTCACGGCTATCCCCCGACCTTGCAGTCGTCCTCGGCCGTGGCGTCGGCGATGCACTCCACCAGCTCGGGGATCGTGCGGGTGCCGTCGATCTGGCCGGCGATCACCGCCGCGAGCCTGCCCCGCGCGTCGAGGACGACGGTCGACGGCACCGCCTGGGGCAGGCCCTTGAGCGCGAGCAGCGCCTTGCCGTCCGGGGAGTAGATCGACGGGTAGGTCACCTCGACGTCGCGCTCGAAGGCGATCCCGTTGGCGGCGGAGTTGTCCCGGGTGTTGACGCCGACGAAGCTGGCGGTGTCGCCGAGCTCGGTCGCCGCCGCCTGGAGCATCGGCATCTCGGTGCGGCACGGCCCGCACTGGCTCCACCAGACGTTGACGACCACGGGCTTGCCGAGCGCGTCTTTCGACGACCACGTGCCGCCGTCGAGCGTGCTGCCGTGCAGGTCGACGGCGTCGGCCCGCTCGGAAGCCGGGTAGATCGAGATCTGGCCGTCGCCCGTGAGATAGGCCTTGCCGTTGGTCCCCGACAGGTTGCTGCACCCCGCCGCGAGCGCGGCGAGGGCGAGCAGGATGACGGTCAGCAGCAGGCGGAGCGGTCGGGCGACGGGAGGCATCAGTCGGTCTGACCGCCCGCGCTGAAGGGGTCGTCGCGGTCCGCGACCGGGATGAGGTCGATGGCCGGCTCGCTGTAGGACACCTGGGTGAGCTCCTCGCCGACGAAGTGCAGTGACGTGAGCGAGCAGAGCGTGCACTGCCGCGAGCGCGGGTCGTGCAGGTAGGAGCGGCCCTCGATGAACAGCCGTACGGTCCAGATCGGGAGCTGGTGGCTGACGATGACCGCCTCGTGCCCCGCCGCCGCCTCGCGCGCGGACCCGATGGCCTCGAGCATGCGCGTGGTGATCTCGGTGAAGGGCTCGCCCCAGGACGGCCGGCGCGGGTTCCAGAGCTTCGGCCAGATCCGCGGGTTGGTCAGCACCGTCGTGGGGCCCTTGAAGGACATCCCCTCGAAGTCGTTCCACGACTCGATCACCCGGTCGTCGAGCACCGGCGTCAGGCCCTTCGCGACGGCCAGCGGCGCGGCGGTCTCCTGGGCGCGCTCCAGCGGGCTGGAGACGAGGTGGACGATGTCGCGGTCCTGCAGGGCCTTCGCCGCGCGCTCGGCCATGGCGACGCCGCGGTCCGACAGGTGGAAGCCGTCGCGGCGCCCGTAGAGGATGCCGTCGGGGTTGAAGACCTCCCCGTGCCGCAGCAGGTGGACGGTCGTGTCAGGGGTCGCGGCAGCGGCCGAGTCAGAACGTCTCACGTCGTGATCCCCCGATCGGTGGCGGCCGCGGCGGCCTTGGCGGCGCGCGGCAGGGCGGAGACGATCGCGTCGAGCGCCTCGTCGTCGTGGGCCGAGGAGAGGAACCACACCTCGTAGGCGCTCGGCGGCAGGTAGACGCCGTCGGCCAGCATGGCGTGGAAGAAGGCCCTGTACGCCGTCTCGTCGGTGGTCCTCGCCTCGTCGAAGTTCGTGACGGGCGACTCGGTGAAGAAGACCGAGAACATCGTCCCGGTGCTCTGGACCCGGTGGGCGACGCCGGCCTCGGTGAGCGCCGCCGCCGCTGCGGTCTTCACGACCTCGGCGGCCCGGCCGATGTGGTCGTAGACCTCGTCGGTGGCCAGGCGCAGCGTGGCGAGCCCGGCCGTGGTCGCGATCGGGTTCCCGCTCAGCGTCCCGGCCTGGTAGACGGGCCCGACCGGCGAGAGCGCCTGCATCACCTCGGCGCGCCCGCCGAAGGCCGCGGCCGGGAAGCCGCCGCCCATCACCTTGCCGAAGGTGAGCAGGTCGGGCACCCAGCCCTCGACCTTGCCGTCCAGGCCCCAGTGCCCCTCCTTCGAGGCCCGGAAGCCGGTCATCACCTCGTCGGAGACGAAGAGCGCGCCGTGCTCGGCGCACAGCGTCGAGATGAGCCGGTTGAAGCCGGGAGCGGGCGGGACGACGCCCATGTTGCCGGGACCGGCCTCGGTGATCACCGCCGCGATCCGCGGGCCGTGCTCGGCGAAGGCCGCCTCGAGCGCCGCGGTGTCGTTGTAGGGCAGCACGAGGGTCAGCTCCGTGCTGCTGGCGGGGACGCCCGGGGTGCCCGGAACCGCGAAGGTGGCCAGCCCGCTGCCGGCGGCGGCGAGGAGCGAGTCCACGTGGCCGTGGTAGCAGCCGGCGAACTTCACGATCACGTCGCGGCCGGTGAAGCCGCGCGCGAGGCGGATCGCCGACATCGTGGCCTCGGTGCCACTGCTGACGAAGCGGACCTCCTCGACCGGGGTCCGGGCGACGATCTCCTCGGCCAGCTCGACCTCCGGCACCGTCGGGGTGCCGTACGACGTCCCCCGCCCGATCGCCGCGAGGACCGCGGCCTCCACCTCGGGGTGGCGGTGCCCGAGCAGCATCGGCCCCCAGGAGCAGATCAGGTCGACGTAGCGGTTGCCGTCGACGTCGGTGAGCCAGGCGCCCTCGGCGCTGGCGACGAAGCGAGGCGTGCCGCCGACGGCGTTGAAGGCCCGGACGGGCGAGTTCACCCCGCCGGGCGTCACCGCCTGCGCCCGCGCGAAGAGGGACTCGGAGGCGGGAACGGACCCCGTGTCGATCGGGAGTTCGCTCGGATCTGGCGCTGCCACCCCCTCATTGTCCCTAGTGGTCATCTCCGGAAATGCGTCGGGGTGGCCCCACCGGGGGAGGCGCCAGGACTCAGCCGGGTCGGTCGGCGGGCTTGGCGCGCTTGCCCTCGTAGTGCTTGCCGGTCATCACGGCCTCCTGGGCAGGCAGGCTGGGTGCCTCGCCGACATACCCGTAGCTGGAGCCGTAGTAGCGCGAGGGCGCCAGCCGCCGCGGCACGCGGTTGAAGACGACCCCCAGCACCTTGCCGTTGACCGAGCGCACGTTGGCGAGCGCCTCGGCCAGCTCGGTGTCGAGCGTCTTGCCGAAGCCGGCGACCACGATCGTGCCGTCGCAGGCCGTGGAGAGGATCGCCGCGTCGGTGACGGGAAGCAGCGGCGGGGCGTCGACGATGATCAGCCAGCGCTCCGAGAGCTGGCGCAGCAGGTCGCGCATCGTCCGCGAGGCGAGCAGCTCGGACGGGTTGGGCGGGATCGCTCCCGCAGCCATCACCTGCAGTCCGGGCACGTCGGCGTGCTCCTGGAGCACGTCGTCGATCTCCGCCCGGCCGACGAGGACGTCGGTGAGGCCGGCGCCCTCGACCAGACCCATGAGCCGGGCCACGATCGGGCGGCGCAGGTCGGCGTCGATCAGCATCACCGGCTGGCCGGACGCGGCGATGGCGACCGCGAGGTTGGCCGAGACGGTCGACTTGCCGTCCCCGGGGAGCGAGCTCGTGACCAGGATGATCCGCGGCGGGTTGTCGATGTCCATGTAGGACAGGTTGGTGCGCAGCTTGCGGAACGCCTCGTCGGAGCGGTGGGTGCTGTAGGCCCCGCCCAGCGGGCCGTCGTGCGGCCGGAAGCTCAGGGCGCCGTCGGAGCCGGTCTCGAGGTTCTTCTCGACCGGGATCGCGCCGATCACGCTGACCTGGAACTTCTTCTCGATGTCCTCCGCCGAGCGCAGCCGGCGGTCGACCTGCGACCGGATCAGGGCGTAGCCGAAGCCGAGCAGCAGCCCGACCACCAGGCCCAGCGCGCCGTCGCGCTCGGGGTTCGGCGACACCGGCGACGTCGGCAGCGCGGCCGAGGCGAAGACCTTCACGGACGGGACCTGCGCGGTCTCGTCGGCCTTGGGGTTCTCGAGCTTCGCGACCTCGGTGCTGAGCGCCTGCACCCAGGCGTCCGCGAGCGCCTGGGCCTCCTCGGGGGAGTTCTCCTTGGCCGTGATCTTGATCAGCACGGTGTCGGTGGGCTGGGAGACGCTGATGTTGCCGATGAGGGCCGACGGGGTGGTGTCGAGGCCGAGGGCCTCGATGACGTCCTCGGCGACCGGACGGCTCGTGGCCACGTCGACGTACGACGTCGCCCGCGACTTCGCGAGGGTGTCCCCGACCGACGCCAGAGCGGCGTTGCCGCCCGCCCCGGAGTCGATCGAGACGAAACCGGTGGCGTCGGCGGCGTAGACCTTGGGTTGGCTGAACGACCAGGCCAGGGCGACGGCGGTCGTCGCGAGGGCGATCGCGATGACACCCCAGGGGTGATTGCGGATCACCCGCAGGTAGTCAGCCAGTTCCACGACGCGAACCCTAACCGCTTTGCTTGAATGGCGAGGATGAATGTCCTAGTCGTCTGCACGGGCAACCTGCACCGGTCTCCCGTGGCCGAGCGCCTGCTCGCGGCCGCCCTGCCGGGCGCGACGGTCACGAGCGCCGGCACCCAGGCGCCCAGGGGCGCGCCGATCGACGCGGGCACGCTCGAGCAGCTCCGCCGGCTCGGCGCGTCGGGCGAGGGGCACCGAGCCCGGCAGCTGACCCCCGCGATGCTCGAGGAGTCCGACGTCGTCCTCGTCGCCAGCCTCGACCACCGGCAGCAGGTGGTCTCGCTGAGCCCGCGCGTGCTGCACCGCACGTTCACCCTGCTCGAGGCCGCGGCACTGGCGACGCACGGCGTCGAGCCGGAGGGCGAGAGCCTCGCGGACCGGGTGCGCTCGCTCTCGCGCCACCGCGGAACGGTCAGCCGCGAGCAGCTCGACATCGACGATCCGGTGGGCCAGTCCGTTGCGGTCCACACTCGCGTCGCCGACCAGATCAGCCGAGCGGTCGGCCCGATCGCCGACCTGCTCGGCCGCCTCGACCGAGCCTGACCCACCGCAACGCCGCAGACGCGCCGTCGAAGGCGGCCGGGAACTCACGTGCCGTGACGCGCGCGGCTGCAAGGCGCGAAGCGCGAAGGCGGCCTGGGAGCGAAGCGGCCGTCGAGCGCTGCGCAACGCCGCAGACGCGCCGTCACGGTGCGTGAGTCAGGAGATCAGCTTGGCGACGCAGGCGTTCAGGTCGTCGAGCGTGGGCAGGTCCTTGCCGAGGTTGGCCGGGTTGGTGAGGGCCGCGACCAGATCGGTGACGCTCTTGTAGCCGAAGTCCTGGAGGCACTGGGCGGTGGCCTCGGCCTTGGTGAGGACCGTGTCGACCGGCGTCACGCCCGTGGTCGGGATCGACACCGGCGACGGGCTCGGGATCGACGAGGCCGCCGACGTCGCGCCGCTGCTCGGGGAGCCGGAGCCGCCGCTGGAGCCGCTGCCGCCGACGGCGGAGCCGGAGCCGGTCGAGGTCGACGGGGTCGTCGCCTTGGCCGTCGCCGTGGCGCTGGACGCGGCCGACGTGAGCGTGCCGGTGCCCTTGTGCTTCTTGCTCTTGCCCTCGGAGGCCGGGGCCTCCTCGAAGTAGCTCGCCGGCAGGACGTAGTTGGGGATCGCGCTGAAGTCGCCCGCGAGGTAGTCCTCGTAGACCGACAGCACGGTCTCGACGTAGGACTGCGAGTGGTTGTAGCGCAGCACCGCGGCGCGGCGGCCGGCGTCGGTGGAGAGGTCGTCCTCGCCGGAGCAGAGGTAGACGGCCCCGGCCAGCGACGCGTCGTTGATGTCCTGCGGGTCGCGGGTGCCGTCGCCGTCGGCGTCGACGCCGACCGTCGACCAGGTCGACGGGATGAACTGGAGCGGGCCGACGGCGCGGTCGTACTGCGTGTCGCCGTCGTAGCTCCCGCCGTCGGTGTCGGCGATCAGGCTGGTGCCGGAGGTGCCGTCGAGCGCGACGCCGACGATGCCGGGCGTGGCCAGGCCGGTGTCGGTGAGGGTGTTGCCCTGGGCGCGGCCGTGGTTGGACTCGACCCGGCCGATCGCGGCGAGGAGCTGCCAGGGCAGGTGGCACGACGGGTCGGCCTTGTTGATCACGGTCTCGGCGCGCTGGTAGGCGGCGAGGGCCGCGGCCGGGATCTCCGAGTAGGAGGCGGTCGAGACGATCTCCGCCGGGCTCTCGCCCGTGACGCCAGTGAGGGCGGAGTCGGAGGTGACGCTCGCGGGCACGCTGAGGGCCTGCGAGGGCACGACGCTGCCGTCGGGGAGCTTCTGCTGGTCGTCGGCGCTGGCGGTGGACGCGCCCGAGGTGCTGATCGACACCGTCCATGCGGCGGACAGCATCGCCAACGGCACCAGCGCGGCGATCCGCTTGGTGCGTCCCGTCCCGATCCTGGTGCGTCCAGGAAGCCGGTGCGGGTTCGTGCCCTGCGTGCTCATCTGTGATTCCCTCCTCGTGTGACGCACCTCTCAACGAGGGTCGTCACAATGAGGTTACGCGCGACCCGGGACGCGTGTCACAGCATGTGCGCGGCTTCGACCGCCCAGTAGGTGAGGATCGCGTCCGCGCCGGCCCGCCGGAAGGCGGTCAGCGTCTCGAGGATCGCCGCCTCGCGGTCGATCCAGCCGTTGGCCGCGGCGGCCTCGACCATCGAGTACTCCCCGGAGATGTTGTAGGCCGCGACCGGCACGTCGACCGCGTCCTTCACCCGGCGCAGCACGTCGAGGTAGGGCAGGCCCGGCTTGACCATCACGATGTCGGCGCCCTGCTCGACGTCGAGCAGCGCCTCGCGGACTCCCTCGCCGCCGTTGGCGGGGTCCTGCTGGTAGGTGCGGCGGTCTCCCTGGAGGGAGGAGCCGACCGCCTCGCGGAACGGCCCGTAGAACGCCGAGGCGTACTTGGCGCCGTACGCCAGGATTGAGACGTCCTGATGGGAGGCGGCGTCCAGCGCGGCGCGGATCACGGCGACCTGGCCGTCCATCATCCCGCTGGGGCCGACCATGTGGACGCCCGCCTCGGCCTGCGCCACGCCCATCGCGGCGTAGAGCTCGAGGGTGCGGTCGTTGTCGATCCGGCCACGCTCGTCGAGGACGCCGCAGTGGCCGTGCGAGGTGAACTCGTCGAGGCAGAGATCGCTCATCACGGTGAGCGCGTCGCCCACCTCGGCGACCGCGTCGGCGATGGCGACGTTGAGGATGCCGTCGGGGTCGAGCGCGGCCGACCCGTCCGCGTCCTTGTGCTCGTCGTCGGGCACGCCGAAGAGCATGACGCCCGCGATGCCAGCGTCGGCCGCCTCGGCGACCGCCTTGCGGAGCGAGTCGCGGGTGTGCTGGACGACACCGGGCATCGACGAGATCGGCACGGGAGCGTCGATCCCCTCCCGCACGAACATCGGCAGGATGAGGTGCCGCGCCGCGACCGAGGTCTCGGCGACCATCCGCCGCAGGACCGGCGTCTGGCGCAGCCGGCGCGGCCGGATCACGGGACCGTCCATGTCGCGCGACCGGATCAGCTGCTGGTGGCCTTGCGGCGCGCCGCAGGCTTGCGGTCCGACGGCTTGGTCACCGGCAGGCCCTGCTCGACCAGCGCGGCGCGGCGGGCGCCGCCGAAGCCGGCGAGCGCGTCCGCGAGCGCCTCGATCGACGGGGTCGGCGAGAGCACGTCGACCCGCAGCCCGTGCTCCTCCGCGGTCTTCGCGGTGGCCGGGCCGATGACCGCGATGACGGTCGAGGGGTGCGGCTTGCCGGCGATGCCGACGAGGTTGCGGACCGTTGAGGACGAGGTGAAGACGACGGCGTCGAACTTGCCGGTCTTGATCGCGTCGCGAGTCGGCGCGGGCGGCGGCGCCGCCCGGACGGTGCGGTAGGCCGTGACGTCGTCGCACTCCCAACCGAGCTCGTGCAGCCCGGCGATGAGGTTCTCGGTCGCGATGTCGGCGCGCGGCAGGAAGACGCGGTTGATCGGGTCGAGGAGGTCGTCGTACTCGGGCCAGACCTCGAGGAGGCCGGCCGCGGACTGGTCCTCGGGCGCCGGGACGAGGTCGGGGCGCAGGCCCATCTCGAGCAGCGCGGCCGAGGTCTTGTCGCCGACGGCGGCGATCTTGAGGCCGCTGAAGGCGCGGGCGTCGAGTCCGTACTCGTCGAACTTCTCGCGGACCGCCCTGACCGCGTTGACCGAGGTGAACGCGACCCACTCGTAGCGGCCCTCGACGAGCCCGCGGATCGCCTTGTCCATCTGCTGGGGGTTGCGCGGGGGCTCGACGGAGATCGTGGGGACCTCCTCCGGCACCGCGCCGTAGCCGCGGAGCTTGGTGGAGAGCGCCGGGGCCTGCTCCTTGGTGCGCGGCACCAGCACGCGCCAGCCGAAGAGCGGCTTGGTCTCGAACCAGGACAGCGTCTCGCGCAGGTCGACGACCTTGCCGACGACGATGATCGCGGGCGGGGTCATGCGCGCGGCGCGGGCGTCGGCGGCGATGTGCTCGAGGTCGGAGGTGACGGTCTGCTGCCCGGTGGTGGTGCCGACCCGGGTCATCGCGACGGGCGTCTGCGGGTCGCGGCCGGCGGCGATCAGCGCCTTGGCGATGTCGCCGACGATGCCGACGCCCGAGAGCAGCACGAGGGTGCGGTCGTCGGCGTACTGGCTCCAGTCGATCCGGTCGCCGCAGGTCACGACCGCGACCTCGCGGTGGTCCTTGGTCGTCAGCGGGATCCCCGCGTACGCCGGCACGGCGGCGACCGAGCTGACCCCCGGCACGATCTCGAATCCGAGACCCGCCTTGGCGACCGCGGCCGCCTCCTCGGGGCCCGACGCGTAGACGAAGGGGTCGCCGGTCATCAGCCGCACGACCCGCAGGCCGCGCTTGGCCTGCTTGACGACGACCTTCGCCCGGGCGGCGTGCGTGAGCGGCTGCCCGTCCTCGCCGAACCCCCCGTCGACGAACTCCGGAGCCTCTCCCCCACCGCGCAGCGAGGCGACCAGGGCCTCGTGGTCGGCGGACTCCGTGACGATGACGTCGGCCTGACGAATCAGGTCGGCGGCGCGGACAGTCAGCAGCTCCGGGTCTCCCGGACCGCTGCCGACGAACGACACCCAGCTCATGTTGTGGCCTTGTCTAGCTCTCGCTGCCGAGGGCACCAGCGCCCTCGGCGAGCATTTCCTCTGCCAATCGAGCCCCGACGCCCCCGGCGTCGGCGGGGCTCCCGGTGGCGGACATCCGCACCGCGAGGGTCCCGTCGGGTGAGAGCGCTACCGCTCGCACCCACAGCTCCTCTTCGTCCTCACCCTCGACAACCTCGGCGAGAGTGCCGATCGGTGCCGCGCAACCACCCTCGAGAGTGGCGAGCAGCGCCCGCTCCGCCGTCACGGCGGCTCGGGTCGGACCGTGATCCAGCACCCGGAGAGCCTCCGCCAGGTCGTCGTCCGCGCGACACTCGATGGCCAGCGCACCCTGCCCGGGGGCGGGGAGCACCTGCAGCGGGTCGAGCGTCTCGGTCACCTCGTCGAGGCGGCCGATCCGCGCGATGCCGGCGCGGGCGAGGACGACGGCGTCGAACTCGCCGGACCGAACCTTGCCGATCCGGGTGTCGATGTTTCCACGCACGCCGGTCAGTTCCAAACTCAAGCCGAGGGCGGCCAGCTGGGCGACCCGCCGCGGGGAGCCCGTGCCGACCCTCGAGCCCGCCGGAAGCTCCCCCAGCGTGAGGCCGTCGCGGGCGACGATCACGTCGCGCGGGTCCTCTCGCTCGGGGATCGCCGCGAGGGTCACACCCTCGCAGCCGTAGGTGGGCAGGTCCTTGAGCGAGTGCACCGCGACGTCGACCTCGCCGGCCAGCAGCGCGTCGCGCAGCGCGCCGACGAAGACGCCGGTGGTCGACCCCTCGGTGAGGGGAGCGCCGGACGCCTGGCTGGCGTCGCCCTCGGTGCTGATCTCGACCAGCTCCACCTCCCGACCCAGCCGCTCGCGGATCAGGTCCGCCACCAGGCCCGACTGCGTCGTGGCCAGGAGCGAGCGGCGGGTGCCGAGGCGGACCGGGCTCACGCAGGTCCCTCGCGGTGGTCCGTGCCGTCGGCCGCGTCGACCCTGTCCACGACCGAGGTGACGACCGAGCTGGTGACGGCCGCGACCGCGTCGCCGTCGAGGGCGAAGAGCTCGGCGAGCGCCCGCTCATAGGTGATCGCGCCCTCCCCGGCGAGCTCGCGCACCCGGACCGTCGGCTCGTGGAGCAGCTTGTCGGCGACCCGGCGGATCGTCTTGACGACCTCGGCGCGGGTGCGGGGGTCCAGGTCGGGCAGCAGGTGGTCGAAGCGGTCGATCTCGGCGTCCACGACCTGGGTGGCCATGGAGCGCAGCGCGACGACGGTGGGGGTCACCGACGCCTGGCGGCGCACGGAGAGGAAGGCCTGCACCTCCTGGCTCACGATCGTGCGTACGGCGGCGACCTCGTCGGCCGCCTCGGTGCCGTGCAGGCTGGTCGCGAGCTCCTCGAGGCCGACGAGGGTGATCCCCGGGAGGCCGGCGACCGCGGGCTCGACGTCGCGCGGCAGCGCGAGGTCGATGAGGGCGAGCGGCGTCGTGCGTCCGGCGAGCATCGCGGCGTCGATGAGGAACCCGCGCGCGCCGGCACAGGCGATCGCGACGTCGGCGGTCGCGAGCTCGGCGGCCAGGTCGTCGAGACCACGGGCGGCGCCGGCGTACTCCGTCGCGAGGCGCACGGCGGAGGCGAAGGTGCGGTTGACGACGACGACCTCGGCGCCCTCGCGGGCGACCGTGGCCGTGGCCAGTCCCGCCATGGCCCCGGCGCCCACGACGACGACGCGCTTGCCGTCCACGCCCTCGGGCACCGCCTGGGCGAGCGCGGCGGAGACGAGCGTGGGCGCGGCCCGGTCGATGTCGGTCTCGGCGCGCGACCGCTTGCCGACGCGCAGCGCCTGCTGGAAGAGGGTGTTGAGCGCCGGGCCGACGGTGCCGAGCTCCTGGCCCAGGCGCAGCGCCTCACGGGCCTGCCCGAGGATCTGGCCCTCGCCCACGGCCATCGAGTCGAGACCCGCGGCGACGCGGAACAGGTGGGTGACCGCGCCGTCGTCGTAGTGCACGTAGAGGTGCGGCAGCAGCGCCTCGACCGACTCCTCGGCGCGCTCGACGAGCAGCTGCGAGAGGCCCTCGACCGAGCCGTGGAAGCGGTCGACCTCCGTGTAGATCTCCAGCCGGTTGCAGGTCGAGATCACCGTCGCCTCGGTGACGTGCTCGTTGCCCGACGCCTCGAGGACCAGCTTGACGACGCCGTCGGCGTCGAGGCTGACCTTCTCCAGCAGCGACACCGGCGCCGTGTTGTGGCTGATCCCGACGACCAGGATGCTCATCGGCGTCCTCGCTCCGCTGCGGGCGCCGACGAGGCACGCGATGCGCCGCGCCGCCTGCTCTCACGTCGTTCGCTCATGCAGGCTCCCCCTGGGCCTTGCGCTGCTCGTGATACGCGAGGATCTGCAGCTCGATGGACAGGTCGACCTTTCGGACGTCGACGCCCGGGGGCACCGACAGCACGGTCGGGGCGAAGTTGAGGATGCTGCTGATGCCCGCCGCGACCATCTGGTCGGCGACGTCCTGCGCGGCGTGAGCCGGGACGGAGATCACGCCGATCGCGACGCCGTGCTCACGGGCCAGCGGGCCCAGCTCGGAGAAGGGCCTGACCGGGATCCCGCCGATCTCCGTCTGCTGGAGACCGGGGTCGGCGTCGAGCAGCGCGACGATGCGGAAGCCGCGGCTGCGGAAGCCGGAGAAGTTGGCCAGCGCGTGGCCGAGGTTCCCGATGCCGACGATGACGACCGGCCAGTCCTGGGTCACCCCGATCTCACGGGCGATCTGGAAGCGGAGGTACTCCACGTCGTACCCCACCCCGCGGGTGCCGTAGGAGCCGAGGTAGGAGAGGTCCTTGCGCAGCTTGGCGCTGTTGACGCCGGCCGCGGCGGCGAGCTGCTCGCTGGAGCAGGTCTGGATGCCGCCGTCCGCGAGGGCGGTGAGGGCCCGGAGGTAGACGGGGAGACGGGCCACGGTCGCCTCGGGGATGTCCCGGAGGTCGCTGCGCGCGTCCCGACCGACCAGCGGCGGGGTCCCCTTCGTCACATCACGGCACGGTACGCCGCTTGTGAACGTGAGAACAAACCGCCCTCGGACCCGCGACGGACCCCTACGAGGTCAGCGCGGTGCGGAGCCGGTCGGGGTCGACCCGCCAGAAGTCGTGCTGCCGGCCGTCGACGAACGTGACCGGCACCTCGTCGGTGAGCCGCTCGCGGAGCTCGGGGGCGATGCCCTCGGCGTCGATGTCGAGCTCGTCGTACCCCTCCCCCAGCTCGGCGCAGACGGCCTCGATCACCTCGCGGGCCTCGTCGCACAGATGGCATCCGGCGCGGGAGTAGAGCGTGATGCGAGCAGGCACGTCGAGAGTCTAGGTTTTGAGCGTGAACGCTGCTCGGAAGGACCCCAAGCCCCTTCACCGCCGCTCGGCTCTCGCGGGCGAGGCCGGGCGGGCGTCGCGGTTCGTCGAGGACGCGCTGGCGACGCCCGAGCAGGCCGACTCGGCGGCCTTCTTCGACGTCGACAACACGATCATGCAGGGCGCCTCGATCTTCCACCTGGCGTGGGGGCTCTACCAGCGCGACTTCTTCACGACGCGGGAGATCCTCGGCGCGGTGTGGAAGCAGGCCTACTTCCGGCTCGCCGGGGTCGAGGACCCCGAGCACATCGCGGAGGCCCGGGCGTCCGCGCTGCAGTTCATCGCGGGTCACACCGTCGCCGAGCTGCACGAGGTGGGACAGGAGATCTTCGAGGAGCGGATGGCCGACCGGATCTGGCCGGGGACGAAGGCGCTCGCGCAGATGCACCGCGACCAGGGCCAGCGGGTGTGGCTGGTCACGGCGGCGCCGCAGGACATCGCCGAGGTGATCGCCGCCCGGCTCGGCCTGACGGGCGCCATGGGCACGGTGGTGGAGTCCGTCGACGGGGTCTACACCGGCCGGCTGGTCGGCGAGATGCTGCACGGCCCGGAGAAGGCGGTCGCCGTGGCGGCGCTCGCGGAGCGGGAGGGGCTCGACCTGGCCCGCTGCTCGGCGTACTCGGACTCCTTCAACGACCTGCCCATGCTGTCGCTGGTCGGGGACCCGTGCGCGATCAACCCCGATCACCGGCTGCGCGCCCATGCCCGGGCCCAGGGCTGGCGCGTACGGGACTACCGCACCGGACGCAAGGCCGCTCGCGCCGGTCTGCTGACCGGCGCCGTCGGCGGCGCCGTGGCCGGGGCCGTGACGGCCGGGATCGCGCTGCGGGGGCGCCGACGCTGATCCGGCACAGCGGCGCGCGGCGACGACCGTCGCGCCCGACCGCTCGGAGTCGCCCTCCCGCGACCGATCCGTCGTCCGGCTGACAGGTCACGCAGGCGGGTCTAGAGTGAGCCTGCTGCATGGGAGTGCATCGGGAGGATGGGGCATGGCGTCGTGGTCTGACGACTTCGTGCGCGGGCTGGACGCCCTGCGCGCTGCCGTCGTCGCGCAGTACGCCGTCCTCGCCTCGCCTGCCGTGCCCCTGGCGGCCGCCGGCCCGGCCGGCCACTGGCTGCTCACCGAGGTGGCCCACAACATCGCCGACAGCGGACTGCCCGAGGGGCCGACGCAGGACGATCGCGACCTGGCCGCCTCCTCGGAGGAGTCCGAGGCCGACCGCCAGCGCCTGATCGCGCTGGTCGAGCTGGCCCGCAAGGGCGACACCGACGCGTTCGGCCTGCTCTACGACCACTACCACGGCGCGGTCTACCGGTTCCTCTACTACCGCACCCGCTCCCAGACGCTGGCCGAGGACCTCACCTCGGAGACCTTCTTCCGGGCGCTCCGCTCGATGACGGGCTTCCGCTGGCAGGGCAAGGACTTCGGCGCGTGGCTGATGACCATCGCGCGCAACCTCGCCACGGACCACTTCAAGGCCGGCCGCACCCGCCTCGAGCTCACCACCGAGGACATGGGCGCCCACGACGACGAGACCGAGTCGCCCGAGGCGGAGGTCCTCGCCGGGCTGACCAACGAGATCCTCATGCAGGCGCTCGCCAAGCTCCCCGACGAGCAGCGCGACTGCGTCGTCATGCGCTTCCTCCAGGGCCTCTCGATCGCCGAGACGGCACTGGCGCTCGGCCGCTCCGACGGGGCGATCAAGCAGCTCCAGCTCCGTGGCGTGCGCAACCTCGCCAAGCTCATGCCGGAGGGGCTGCGATGAGTTACCGACTTGTGCACTTCGGCGGCATAACGCCGAGCGACCATCGCTCGTTCATCACTACGGCGGACATGACGGTCCGCCCGTGGGAAGAGGAGCGATGATCACGTCACGCAAGGCCGAGCAGTTCGACGACCTGCTCGAGGGCCGCATCACCGAGGCACCGGCGGAGCTCGCCGACCTGCTCGCGTTCGCCGAGCGGGTCTGGGCCGTCCCGACCCCGGAGCCCCGCGCGGAGTTCTCCGCCGCCCTGCGCGACCGCCTCATGGCCGCGGCGCCGGCCGCCCTCGCCGACGGCGCCACCGACAACCGCCTCACGGTCGACTGGCCCACCGCGGGCGGCCGCCCGGTCCAGCGCCGCCTCGCCGCCGCGGCCGCGGTCTTCTCGATCGCCGCGGCCGC
>NZ_JASGDD010000040.1:0-9198 GCF_047607365.1 Nocardioides sp.
GGGCCGCCCCAGCGGCCGGTAGGCCACGCCCGCCAGGGTCAGCGCGGTCACCGGCTCGGGGACGACGGCGGCGCCGAGGCCGCCGGCGACCAGCGTGATGAGCGTCGAGGTCTCGCCCACCTCGTGGCGGATCCGCGGCGTCACCCCGGCGTCCTTCGCGAGCCGCCGCACGACGTCGTACATCATCGAGCGGCGGCCCGCGGAGTGGACCACCAGGTCGAGGTCGCGCAGGTCGCTCGCCCGCAGCTGCCGTCGCCGCGCCAGCCGGTGGTCGGCCGGCAGCGCGACGACGAGCCGGTCGCGGCGCAGGTGGGTGAGGGCCAGGGAGGCGTCGGCGACCGGCGGCCGCAGCAGGGCGACGTCGATCTCGCCGGTCCGCAGCGCCTCGAGCTGGTCGGGCACGAGCATCTCGCCGCGGAAGGAGAACTCGATGCCGGGCAGCTCGCGGGCGAGCTGACGCGAGAGGTGGGGCAGCAGCGAGTACGTCGCCGAGCCGACGCAGCCGATGGTGAGCCGTCCCACCGAGCCGGCCGCGACGAGCCGGGCCTCGTCGGTCGCGGTGTCGACCGCCGCGAGGATGTCCCGCGCGCGGCGGAGGTAGGCGCGGCCTGCGTCGGTGAGCTCGACGCTGCGCGTGGTCCGGTGGAGCAGCTCGGCCCCGACCTCGGCCTCGAGCTGGCGGATCGCCTGGGAGAGCGGCGGCTGGGCCATGTGGAGCCGCGCCGCGGCGCGGCCGAAGTGGAGCTCCTCGGCCACCGCGACGAAGTAGCGCAGGTGACGCAGATCCATATCCGAAGACTCCTAATGATCACTGATATCGATACTTCAGCATATCGATGATCCGGCCTAGCGTGCGAGACATGGCCTTCGTGTATGCCGCCACCCGCACCCCGTTCGGACGCTTCAACGGGGCGCTGGCCGACCGGCGCCCCGACGACCTCGCGGCGGCCGTCATCTCCTCGGTGCTCGCGAGCACCTCGCTCGACCCCGCCCTCGTCGACGACACGGTCTGGGGGTGCGCCAACCAGGCGGGGGAGGACAACCGGAACGTCGGCCGGATGGGCCTCCTCCTCGCCGGCGTGCCCGTGTCCGTTCCCGCCACCACGGTCAACCGGCTGTGCGGCTCCTCGCTCGACGCCGCGATCATCGGCTCGCGCGCGATCGACACGGGGGACGCCGAGATCGTCCTCACCGGCGGCGTCGAGTCGATGACCCGCGCCCCCTGGGTGCTGCCGAAGCCGTCGCGTGCCTTCCCCGCCGGGGACGCGTCGCTGGTCTCGACCACGCTCGGCTGGCGGCTGGTCAACGAGGCGATGCCGGCAGAGTGGACCGTGTCGCTCGGCGAGGCGAACGAGCAGCTCCGCGAGCGCTTCGGCATCGGCCGCGAGCGCCAGGACGAGTTCGCCGCCCGCTCCCACCGGCTCGCCCACGCCGCCTGGGAGGAGGGCTTCTACGACGACCTCGTCACGCCGGTCGCCCTCCCGAAGGGGGAGAGCCTCGCTCGCGACGAGGGCATCCGGCCCGGCTCGACGCCCGAGACGCTCGCCGGCCTCGCGCCGGTCTTCCGCTCGCCCGAGGACGGCGGCACGATCACGGCCGGCAACGCCAGCCCGCTGAGCGACGGCGCCTCGGCGGTGCTGCTCGGGTCGGAGAGGGCGTCCGCGGCCATCGGGCGCGACCCGATCGCGCGCATCGCCGGCCGCGGCGTGCACGCTCTGGCCCCGCAGGACTTCGGGTTCGCCCCCGTCGAGGCCGCGGAGAAGGCGCTGCGCGCCGCCGGCATCGCGTGGGACCAGGTCGGCGCGGTGGAGCTCAACGAGGCCTTCGCCGTCCAGTCGCTCGCCTGCGTCGATGCCTGGAGGATCGACCCCGAGATCGTCAACACCCGAGGTGGCGCGATCGCGCTCGGGCATCCGCTCGGCGCCTCGGGAGGCCGCCTGATCGGCACGCTCGCCGGCGTACTCAGGGAGAAGGGGGAGCGGTACGGCGTGGCCGCCATCTGCATCGGCGTGGGCCAGGCCCTCGCCCTCGTCCTCGAGAACCCCGCCGCCGAGGGGGCCGCGGCATGAGCCGGACACAGC
Organism: Nocardioides sp.; assembly: GCF_047607365.1. GTDB lineage: Bacteria > Actinomycetota > Actinomycetes > Propionibacteriales > Nocardioidaceae > Nocardioides. Next base: position 2,082 of record NZ_JASGDD010000040.1, read on the forward strand.
TGCTCGAGACCACCGACGAGGCCGTCGCAGGGATCGAGGACGGCTCGACCGTCCTCGTCGGCGGCTTCGGCCTGGCGGGCATGCCGTTCGACCTGATCGACGCGCTCATCCGCCAGGGGGCGAGGGAGCTGACCGTCGTCGCCAACAACGCCGGCAACGCCGACGTCGGGCTGGCCGCCCTGCTCGAGGCGGGCCGGGTCCGCAAGATCCTCTGCTCCTTCCCGCGTCAGGTCGACAGCTACGTCTTCGACGAGCTCTACCGCGACGGCAGGATCGAGCTCGAGGTCGTCCCGCAGGGGAACCTCGCCGAGCGGATGCGCGCCGCCGGTGCGGGCATCGGCGCCTTCTACTGCCCGACCGCGGTCGGGACGCCGCTGGCCGAGGGCCGCGAGGAGCGCGAGATCGACGGCCGTCGCTACGTCCTCGAGTACCCCATCAAGGGGGACTACGCGCTGATCAGCGCCCACGCCTCCGACGGGATGGGCAACCTCGTCTACCGCAAGACGGCGCGCAACTTCGGGCCGGTGATGGCGACAGCCGCCGCCACCACGATCGCCCAGGTGAGCGAGGTCGTGCCGACCGGCTCGCTCGATCCGGAGGCAGTCGTGACGCCGTCCATCTACGTCGACCGGGTCGTCCGGGTCGAGGCCCGCCATTACACGGTCGAGGGAGCGCGCTGATGGCACTGACCATGGACGAGCTCGCGGCCGTCATCGCCCGCGACATCCCCGACGGCGCCTTCGTCAACCTCGGCATCGGGCAGCCGACCAAGATCGCCGACCACCTCACCGCGGACCAGGGCGTCGTGCTCCACACGGAGAACGGCATGCTCGGCATGGGCCGCAAGGCCGTGGGGGACGAGGTCGACCCCGACCTCACCAACGCCGGCAAGGTGCCGGTGGTCGAGACCCCCGGCTGCTCCTACTTCCACCACGCCGACTCCTTCGCCATGATGCGCGGCGGCCACCTCGACGTCTGCGTGCTCGGCGCCTTCGAGGTCTCCGCCACCGGCGACCTGGCCAACTGGTCGACCGGCAGGCCGGGCGACATCCCCGCCGTCGGTGGGGCGATGGACCTCGCCATCGGTGCGAAGGACGTCTTCGTGATGATGAGCCTCTTCGCCAGGGACGGCTCCCCGAAGCTGGTCCAGGCCTGCACCATGCCGCTCACCGGCGTGGGCTGCGTCAGCCGGGTCTACACCGACCACGCCGTCTTCGACGTGGGGCCCGACGGCGTGACCGTCCGCGAGACGTTCGGCATCGGCGCCGACGAGCTCCGCGACCGCCTCCCGATCACGATGCATGAGGCCGAGTAAGGGCGACGGCGAGCACGACGTACGGCGCGTCGTAGACGCTCACGTCGTGCCGCAGGTCCCCGACCTCGTCGAGCATCCAGCTCGGAGGGAGCGGCGGTTCAGTAGAGGCCGGGGCGTCGGTCGCGGAGGTAGCCCGCGCCGGTCCGCGACGCGTCCGGGCCGAGCGGCAGGTCGGCGACGAGCAGCTCCTCCTCGTCGCGGGAGGCCCGCGCGAGCACGGTGCCGTCCGGGGCGATGACCATGCTCGTCCCGTTGTAGGTCAGCTGGGTATCCGAGCCAGCGTAGTTCGCGTAGACGATCCCGACCCCGCTCTCGACCGCTCGCGCACGGAGCAGGACGTCCTGCACCTCGTCGCAGCCGAGCGGGTTCGCCGTCGGGACGAGTACGACGGCAGCCCCCTGCACCGCGAGCCGCCGGACGGCCTCGGGGAACTCCACGTCGTAGCAGATCAGCGACCCCAGCCGGTGGCCGAGCAGCTCGTAGCCCGCCGGGGGGAGGGGGTTGGCCGAGAACTGCGCCTGGTCGAGCGAGCCCCACAGGTGCACCTTGCGGTGCACCGCGACCAGCGCGCCGTCCGGGGCGACCACCGCCGCGGCGTTGTGGACCGCCGCGTCCGGACCGTCGCCGGCGAGCTCGGGGAAGCCGGCCACCAGCGCGACCCGGTGCCGGGCCGCGATCCCACGAGGCCCGAGGAACGGCAGGGCGTCGGCGGGGACCGCCAGCCGGCGTACGTCCTCGTGGCCGATCGCGTAGCCGGTGAGGAAGAGCTCCGGCGTCACCAGCACCTGGGCACCTCGAGCCGCGGCCGACGCGGCGACCGCGTCGAGGCGCGCGAGATTGCCGTCGACGTCGAGCGGCCCCGGCGCGGCCTGCCACGCCGCCACCCGCAACGAGTCCGACTCCATCAGTCCCCCAGGTCGATCGGCGCCAGCTCGGCGAACCGGTCGCCCGGTCCCGGGCTCTCGGCCGGTGCGTGGCCGCCGAGGTGGGTCATCACGCCCCACACCGCGTTGAGCGCGGTCTGCACCGCCCCCTCGGCCCAGGCGGGGGTGAAGGAGATGTCGTCGCCGGCGAGGAAGATCCCGCGCTCCTCGGGCGGCATCGCGGCCTGCATGAAGTGCGTGTACATCCTCCTGTTGTAGCGATAGTGCCCGGGCAGCGCGCCCTTGAAGGCGCCGAGGAAGTTGGGGTCGTCCTCCCACGAGATCGTGACCGGGTCGCCGACGATGTGCGAGGCGATGTCCAGGCCCGGATAGATCTTGCCGAGGGCGTCGAGCGCCAGCTCGACGCGGCGGTCGACGGAGTAGGGCAGCATCTTGAGCGCGTCGCTCATCCAGGAGTAGGTCAGGCAGATCACCGCCGGCCGGTCGGGGCCGTTGTCGAAGAGGTAGGTGCCGCGGGTGAGCCGGTCGGTCAGCGTCATCGACATCAGGTCGCGGCCGGTGACCGGGTCGATGTCCTTCCAGAAGGGCCGGTCCACCATGACGAACGTCTTCGACGACTGCATGTAGCGCGTCCGGTCCAGCGCCATCCAGAGATCCTGGGAGAAGAGCGACTCCTCGCAGTCGATCTGGGTGGTGAGCAGCCACGCCTGGCAGGTCGCGACCACGGCGTCATGCGTCCGGGTCGTGCCCCAGCGGTCGGTGACGTCGAAGGCGTGCGTCGCGCCCGCGCCCTGGGACGTGCCACGGCGGATCCGCGCGACGCCGGGCCTCGGCACCCGGCCGTCGTGCAGCGAGGCCAGCGTCGTGCCCGCCGGCCACGGGCTGCGCTCGGAGACGGGGAGGGTCCACAGGCCGCGCGGCAGCTGCTCCACGCCGTCGACCACGTAGCGCTGGTCGGTGTCGCACTCGGTGAGCACCACCCGCAGGATCTCCAGCATCGAGTTGGGGAAGTCGGAGTCCCAGCCGCCGGTGCCGAAGCCGACCATGCCGAAGACCTCGCGGCTGCGGAACGGCAGATCGGCGAAGGCCTGGGAGCTGGCCAGGAAGTCGTAGAACGTGCGCCCGTCCCAGACCGGCACCAGCGCGTCCCACAGCCGCTTGAGGGTGGCGGTGTCGCGCTCGCGCAGCGCCGTCTGCAGCGCGGTGAACCCGATCTCCTCCAGCGCCGCCTCCCATGCGGTCGCGATCGCGGCGAACTCCGGCGGGAGCTCCTCGAGGGTGCGGGCGTAGTGCGTCTCGCCGGAGATGTCGATGACCGTGCTCCCCGCCGCCGGCGTGAGCGGGTTGGGGAACGGCGCCGAGGCGAGGCCGAGCCGGTCGACGTAGTGGTAGAACGACGTCCCCGAGACCGGGAACCGCATCCCGCCGAGCTCCGCGATCACCCCGTCCGCGCCGGCGAAGCGGTGCGAGCGCAGCCGCCCCCCGATCCCGTCGGGCTCGTAGACGACCGGCCGCAGGCCCAGCTCCATCAGCTCGTACGCCGACACCAGCCCGGACAGCCCGGCGCCGACGATCGCCACCTCCCGCCCGTGGGCCTCGGGCGGCAGCACGCCCAGCCCGGCCGGATGCGCCAGCCACTCGTCGTACGGGAAGGGGAAGTCGGGGCCGAAGACGGTCACCGGATCCATGCGGCGAACTCTACGTACGCTCAACCCATGGCACGCCACTTCTACGAGCCCTCCGCCGGCCACGGCCTGGCGCACGACCCGTTCAACTCGATCGTCGCGCCGCGGCCGATCGGGTGGATCTCGACGGCGGCGGGCGGGGTCCGCAACCTCGCGCCCTACAGCTTCTTCAACGCCTTCAACTACGTCCCGCCGATCGTCGGCTTCGCGAGCCTGGGCTACAAGGACTCGGTGCGCAACATCGAGGCCACCGGCGAGTTCTGCTGGAACCTCGTGTCGATGCCGCTGGCACAGCAGATGAACGCCACCTCGGCGATGGTCCCGCCCGACGTCGACGAGTTCGAGCTCGCCGGGCTGGCCCCGAGCTACTCGAGGACGGTCGCCGCGCCGCATGTCGCCGAGGCCGGTGTGGTCTTCGAGTGCCGCCACTCCCAGACCCTCCGCCTCACCAGCGCGGCGGGCGAGGAGCTGGACACCTGGCTGGTGCTCGGCGAGGTGGTCGGCGTCCACATCGACGAGTCGCTCCTCGTCGACGGCGCGTTCAGCACGGCGGCCGCCCGCCCGGTGCTCCGCGGGGGCGGCCCGGCCGACTACTTCACGGTCACCGCCCATCAGCTCTTCCGAATGACCCGCCCCGACGCGTGAGGCATCCCACGTCACGCCATTGTTGCATTGGGCAACTAACCTGATTCACTGCTCCCATGAGCGAGCGGACCGAGACCCCGCGGCCCGAGTCCGACGTGGTGGGCGCCGTGCTGGCCGATGTCGCGGGCGACACCGTGGCCGAGGCCGCGCCCGGCGCGGAGCCTGAGGACGCCGCGATCCGTGCCCACACATCGGGGAGCCGCGCCAACCTCGAGCTGCTCTTCGTGGCGCTCGCCGGCCTGGTCGTCTCCCTGAGTCAGTCGATCCTGGTGCCGGTGCTGCCACAGCTCGACGTGGAGTACGGCACCGGCGCGACCTGGATGCTCACCGCGACCCTCCTCGTCGCGGCCGTCGCCGTCCCGGTCATGGGCCGCCTCGGCGACATGTTCGGCAAGCGCCGGATCCTGCTGGTCTGCCTGGTCCTGCTCACGGTCGGCTCGCTCATCGACGCCGTCGGCGACAGCCTCGGGATCCTCATCGTCGGCCGCGCCGTGCAGGGAATCGGCATGGCGATCATCCCGCTCGGCATCTCCCTGCTGGCCACCCTGATGCCGCGCGAGAAGGTGGGCTCGTCCGTCGCGCTCATCTCCGCGATGCTCGGCATCGGTGGCTCGCTCGGCCTGCCGCTCGCCGGCTTCGTCGCCGAGAACTGGGACTGGCACATCCTGATGTGGATCAGCGCGGCCGCCTCGTTCGTCGCCCTCGTGGGGATCTGGCGCGTCGTCCCCGAGTCCCGCCAGCGCACCGGCGGCCGGCTCGACCTCCCCGGCACGGCCCTGCTCTCGGCCGGCCTGGTCTGCCTCATCCTTCCGCTCGAGGAGGCGTCCTCGTGGGGCTGGGACTCGCCCTGGGTGTGGTCCCTGCTCGCCGCCTCGGCGATCCTCCTCGGCCTGCTCGCCGCGATCGAGCTCCGCACCGCCGAGCCGCTGGTCGACCTGCGCGCGCTGGCGCGTAAGCCGATCATCATGACCAACCTGGCCTCGATCTGCTTCGGCTTCGCGCTGTTCGCGTCCTTCATCGGCACCGCGACGTTCGTGTCGATGGACCCCGACGTCTTCCCGCCCGGCGAGAGGGCCTACGGATTCTCCTCGGGCGCCTTCGTCGCCGGGCTCACCATGCTGCCCTCGGGCCTGATGATGCTTCTCTTCGCCCCGATCGCCGCCCGCCTCATCGCCAGGCGCGGCGCCCCGCAGACCCTCGCCCTCGGCGCCCTCGTGGTCGCGGCCGGCTGGATCGTCCGGATCCTGCTCACCGGCCACCTCTGGGAGATCGTCGTCGGCGCCTGCGTGATCGGCGTCGGCACCGGCATCGGGTACGCCGCCATGCCCACGCTCATCAACACCAACACGCCCGCGCACGAGATCGCGGCGGCGAACGGCCTCAACACGCTCTTCCGCTCACTCGGCTCGACGCTGGCCACCGCGATCGGCTCGAGCCTGCTGGCAAGCCTGGCCTTCAGCCTCGGCGGCACCGACATCCCGCGGCTGAGCGGCTACCAGTGGCTCTTCGGCCTCTGCGCGATCGCCGGGGTGCTCGCGGCCGCGCTCGTGCTCACTGTCCCGAACAGGCCTCCGGGTTCACCTTCGCATTGATCTGCTCGGCGATGGCGTGCAGCTGGGCCACCTGCTCGGGTGACAGGGCGTCGAAGACGAGCTCGCGCACCCGCGCCACGTGGGCGGGCGCGGCTGTCTCCAGGTGCGCCATGCCGGCATCGGTGAGGATCGCGTTGGTGTAGCGCCCGTCCGTGGGATCGGGCTGACGGCGTACGAAGCCGCGCTTCTCCAGCCGCGACACCATGTGGGAGAGGCGGGACAGCTCCGCGTTGGCGAACAGGGCGAGCTCGCTCATCCGCATGGTCCGCTCGGGGGCGTCCGACAGCCCGGCGAGCACGTAGTACTCCGTGAACGACAGGCCGCTGTCGCGCTGGAGCTGCTCGCCGAGGGCGCCCGGCAGCATCGTCAGTGTGAAGGTGAGCGACATCCAGGTCTCGAGCTCGGCCGCGCTCAGCCAGCGGGGCTCGGAGGACATGGGTCCCAGCCTATCGACACGCGCTCGACGACCCCGGATGTGACGTCCGTCTCACAGCCCGCGTTTGGCCGCTCTTTGATCGTTCCGACCGGCCTCGAACAATCTCGGCGTCGAGAGATCGCTTTCCTGACACTCGTTCAACTGGCAGGCTCCTCCGCTATGCGTATCGGCGTGACCCGCGAAGGGGCGGGCGAAACCCGGGTGTCGGCGACTCCCACCACGGTGAGGCAGCTTGTGGGTTTGGGGTATGAGGTGGTGGTCGAGGCTGGTGCGGGCGAGCGGTCTTCCTTCACCGACGACGTGTACGCCGAGGCGGGCGCGACCATCGGCACCGCGGGTGATGCGTGGGGGTCTGATGTGGTGTTCCGGGTCAACGCGCCCTCCGCCGACGAGGTCGGGCAGCTCCGTCGCGGAGCCGTGCTCGTGGCGTTGTTGGCGCCGGCGCTCAACCCGGACCTGCTCGAGGCGCTCCGCGTCCGGGGGGTGACGGCGTTGGCGATGGATGCGGTGCCGCGGATCTCGCGGGCGCAGTCGATGGACGTGCTCTCCTCGATGGCCAA
>NZ_JASGDD010000041.1:0-11998 GCF_047607365.1 Nocardioides sp.
GCCGGCCCGGCGCCGCGGTTCTCGCGGACCGCGACGGCGCAGCCGCGGCCGCCCCGCCCGACCGGCGGCGACAACGAGGCGGTGCTGAGCGACTGGCTCGACGCCGTACCCCCGACGCGACAGGAGATCGCCCGTGCCCGCTGAGCGCCTGATGCCGACCGAGGAGTCGGCGGAGCTGATCGAGCTCACCCGCGCCATCGTCGACAAGGAGCTGCGACCCGCGGTCGACGAGGCCGAGCGGAGCGCCACCTTCCCGAGGGAGGTCTTCCGCACGCTGGGCCGCGCCGGGCTGCTGGGCCTGCCCTACCCGGAGGAGTACGGCGGAGGCGGCCAGCCCTACGAGGTCTATCTCCAGGTCGTGGAGGAGATCGCCTCCGCGTGGGCCGCCGTCGGCGTCGGGGTGAGCGTGCACGCACTGAGCTGCTTCGGGCTCTTCCACGCCGGCACCGAGGAGCAGAGGAAGCAGTGGCTGCCCGACATGCTCGGCGGGGAGCTGCTCGGCGCCTACTGCCTCTCGGAGGCCCACGCCGGCTCCGACCCGGCCGCGATGCGCACCAAGGCCGTCCGCGAGGGGGACGACTACGTCCTGACCGGGGCGAAGGCGTGGACCACCCACGGCGGCAAGGCCGACTTCTACAAGGTGATGGCCCGCACCGCCGACACCGGCGGCCGCGGGATCTCCTGCTTCCTCGTCCCCGCCGACGCAGCGGGCCTGAGCGCGGACACTCCTGAGCAGAAGATGGGCCTGATGAGCTCCACCACGGCCACGATGCTCTTCGACCGCGCTCGCGTCCCGGCCGAGCGCCGTCTCGGCGCCGAGGGCCAGGGCCTCTCGATCGCCCTGGCCGGCCTGGACTCGGGCCGTCTCGGCATCGCCGCCGTCGCCACGGGCGTGGCTCAGGGCGCGTTGGACGCGGCGGTGGCCTACGCCCGGGACCGGGAGGCGTTCGGCCGCCCGATCATCGACCACCAGGGCCTCTCCTTCCTGCTGGCCGACATGGCCGCCGCGGTCGAGTCCGCCCGGGCGACGTACCTCCATGCCGCACGCCTGCGCGACGCCGGCCGGCCGTTCGGCAGGCAGGCCTCCATCGCGAAGCTCGTCGCGACCGACAACGCGATGCGCGTGACGACCGACGCGGTCCAGGTCCTCGGGGGCGCCGGCTACACCAAGGACTTCCCGCTGGAGCGGTACATGCGCGAGACCAAGGTCATGCAGATCTTCGAGGGCACCAACCAGATCCAGCGGCTGGTCATCGGGCGCAGCCTCCGCTGACCCTCATCCCCACCCACGACAGAACGGACCACCATGCAGATCGACAACGTCTCGGCCCTCGTCACCGGAGCCGCCTCCGGGCTGGGCAACGCGACCGCCGCGGCCCTCGCCGCACGAGGGGCGCGGGTCTTCGGGCTCGACCTCGATGTCAGCAGCGCGCCCGAGATCGACGGCGTCACCTACGTCGAGACCGACGTCACCAGTGAGGCGGAGGTGCGGCAGGCGGTCGAGCTCGCCGCCGAGGCCGGCCCGCTCCGCGTGGTGGTCAACTGCGCCGGCATCGGCCCGTCGGCCCGCATCCTCGGCAGGAACGGCGTCCACGACCTCGGCCTCTACGCCAAGGTCATCCAGGTCAATCTGATCGGCACCTTCACCGTCCTCGCCCTCGCCGCGGAGGCGATCGCAGCGACCGAGCCGCTCGAGCACGGTCAGCGCGGCGTCATCGTCAACACGGCCTCCGTCGCCGCCTACGAAGGCCAGATCGGACAGGTCGCCTACGCCTCCTCCAAGGGCGGCGTCGTCGGCCTCACCCTCCCGGCCGCCCGCGACCTCGCCCAGCACGGCATCCGGGTCAACACGATCGCCCCGGGAATCGTCGAGACCCCGATGCTCGCCACGGTCAGCGAGGAGTTCCGCGCCGGCCTCGCCGCCGGCATCCCCTTCCCCCAGCGCCTGGCGCAGCCCAGCGAGTACGCCGCCCTCGTCGCCTTCATCGTGGACCACGACTACCTCAACGGCGAGACGGTCCGGATGGACGGCGCCCTGCGGATGGCACCCCGCTGAGCCCCGCACCCGAAGAGCTCCACCCGACCACATCGCCCAGGAAAGAAGGATCACCATGACCTCCGCCGTCATCGTCGACATCGCCCGGACCGCCTCCGGCAAGGGCAAGCCCGGCGGCGCCCTCTCCGGCGTCCACCCCGTCGACCTGCTCGCCACCGTGCTCACCGCGCTCGTCGAGCGCAGCGGCCTCGACCCCACCCTGGTCGACGACGTGATCGCGGGCTGCGTCACGCAGTCGCGTGACCAGGCGCTGAACGTCGCCCGCAACGCCGTACTGGCCGCGGGCTTCCCGGTCGAGGTACCGGGCACCAGCATCGACCGCCAGTGCGGCTCCTCCCAGCAGGCGATGCACTTCGCCGCCCAGGGCGTCATGGCCGGCGCGTACGACATCGTCATCGCCGGCGGCGTGGAGTCGATGAGCCGGGTCACGATGTTCTCCTCCGCCGAGGGTGGCCATCCGCAGGCGCCGCTCGGCGAGCGGTTCCCCTCGCTGCCCAACCAGGGCATCGGCGCCGAGCGTGTCGCCGCCCGATGGAAGCTCGACCGCGAGGCACTCGACATCTTCTCGACCGAGTCGCACCGTCGTGCCGCGGCGGCCGCGGCCGCGGGCGCCTTCGACCACGAGATCGTGCCGGTCACCCTCCCCGACGGCACGATCCACACGGTCGACGAGACCGTCCGCGCGACCACCACCGTCGAGGGCCTCGGCACGTTGAGGCCGTCCTTCCACGACGAGGAGATGACCGCCCGCTACCCCGAGATCGGCTGGCACATCACCCCCGGCAACTCCTCGCCACTCACCGACGGCGCCAGCGCGGCGCTGATCATGAGCGAGGAGATGGCGAGCCGGCTCGGCCTCACCCCGCGGGCTCGCTTCCACTCCTTCGCCGTGGTGGGCTCCGACCCCGAGATCATGCTCACCGGCCCGATCCCGGCCACCCACAAGATCCTGCAGCGCTCCGGCCTGAGCATCGACGACATCGATGCCTACGAGGTCAACGAGGCCTTCGCTCCCGTCCCGCTCGCCTGGGCGGCCGAGTTCAACGCCGACCCGGCCAGGCTCAATCCCCGCGGTGGCGCGATCGCGCTCGGGCACCCGCTGGGCGGATCCGGGACCCGGCTGATGGCGACGATGCTCAACCACCTGGAGGCGACCGGTGGTCGCTACGGCCTCCAGACGATGTGCGAGGGCGGTGGCATGGCCAACGCGACCGTCATCGAGCGCCTCGGCTGATGAACGACGCCGCTGCCAGCTCGACGGCCGCCGTCGGTGAGGACGTTCTCGTCACCACCGACGGCGGGGTCATGGTCGTCACGATCAACCGGCCCGCGGCCAAGAACGCGGTCACCCTCGCCGTCGCCCGGGGGATCGCCGACGCCCTCGACGAGCTCGATGCTCGCGACGATCTCTCCGTGGGCATCGTGACCGGCGCCGGGGGGACCTTCTGCGCGGGGATGGACCTCAAGGGATTCCTCGCCGGCGAGCTGCCCTACGCCGGCGGGCGCGGATTCGCCGGCATCGCCGAACGCCCCAGCGACAAGCCGCTCATCGCGGCCATCGAGGGCTACGCCCTGGCCGGCGGCTGCGAGGTCGCGCTGGCCTGCGACCTGATCGTCGCCGGACGCGGCGCGAGGCTCGGCATCCCGGAGGTCAAGCGCGGTCTGGTCGCCGCCGCGGGCGGTCTCATGCGGCTGTCCGAGCGGATCCCGCCCAACGTCGCGATGGAGCTCGCCCTCACCGGCGACTTCCTCGGGGCCGAGCGTGCCCACCAGCTCGGACTGGTCAACCGCCTCGCCGACGACGGAGACGCCCTCGCCGGCGCACACGAGCTGGCCCTCGCGATCGCCGCCAACGGGCCTCTCGCCGTGCGTGCCAGCAAGCGGATCATGGTCACCTCCCCCAGCTGGCCGGCCGAGGAGCGCTGGACGCGACAGCAGCAGATCGTCGACGGCGTCTTCGCCTCCGAGGATGCCCAGGAGGGCCCGACCGCCTTCGCCGAGAAGCGCCCGCCCGTCTGGCGGGGACGGTAGGGCGCTCGCGGCACCCTCGTCGCCCCGGCCCTACATCTTCACCAGGGCTCCGGCATCGATCGGCAGTGCGATGCCGGTGACGTAGCGCGCCTCGTCGGAGGCCAGCCACGAGACGGCGGCGCTGATGTCGGTGGTGTCGACCCACGGGATCGGCAGGATCGCCATGGACGCCTCGCAGGCCTCGCGGAAGTCCTCGTGCGTCGGGCTCTCCAGGTCCGGGCGGAAGAGCCGGTACATCACCGGGTTGTCGATCATGTCGGTGAGGACCGAGGTCGGCTGGATGGCGTTGACCCGGATCCGCTGGGCGCCCAGCTCGTTGGCCATCGAGCGCATCAGACCGATGACCCCGTGCTTGGCGGCGACGTAGTGAGCGAAGCCGGGGAAGCCCTGGGTCCCGCCCGTCGAGCTGATCAGCACGATCGACCCGCCCTCGCCCTGCTCGAGCAGCGTGGGTACGGCGGCGCGGACCGTCTTCCACACACCGGAGAGGTTGATGTCGATCATGGTGTCCCACTGCTCCTCGGTCAGCTCGTGCACCGGGGCGCAGGAGAAGATCCCCGCGTTGGCGACGACGATGTCGAGGCGACCGAGCTCGGCGACTCCTCGCGCCACGGCCTCCTGCATGGCCGCGAGATCCCGGACGTCGGTCTGGATCGAGAGGGCTCGGCGGCCGGACTTCTCGACCAGCTCCACGGTCGTGGCCAGGTCGTCGGGGCGAGGACCGCCCGCGGCCGAGGTCGCGACGTCCTCGCAGATGTCGATCAGGATGACGTCGGCGCCGTCCTCCGCGAGCCGGCTGGCGTGAGAGCGGCCCTGTCCTCGTGCGGCACCCGTGACGAGTGCGACCTTTCCCTCGAGATGACCCATGACGCGACGCTCCTTCTCCTCAACCGAATGAATGTGATGCCGCTCACATTCGTCGGTGGGGAAGGCGCGAGCCACCGTAGGACTACGTGGACAGCCACCCCATCGCGCGTGGTCTGCCCGCTCAGGCGGGGGCGCCGGAGGGCAGCGTCGGCAGCAGTCCGCCCGCGTCGACGCGCAGCTGCAACCCCGTGACGTAGCGGGCGGCGTCGGAGGCGAGGAAGAGGACCGCCTCGGAGATGTCGATCGGGTCCAGGGTGTTCACGGGGAGGGCGTGCATGGACCCGAACGCCGGCTGGGCGTCCTCGCGGGTCGGGCTCTCCAGGTCGGGCCGGAAGAGGTGGTACATCTCCTCGTTCTGCAGCATGTCCGTGTCGATGTTGCCGGGGTGCACGGCGTTGACCCGGATCGACTCCGGAGCCAGGGCGAGCGCGAGGTCGCGGGTCAGGCGGGCCACCGCCTGCTTGGCGTACGAGTAGCCGCCGGCGCCTCGGCCCGCGGCCGTGCTGGCCATGCTGTTCCCCGGCAGGAGGGCCGCCATCGAGCCGATGCACACGATCGAGCCACCGGCCCGCAGGTGGGGGTAGGCCGCCTGGATGGTGAAGAGCACGCCGCCCAGATTGATCCCCGCCGTGTCCAGCCACGCCATGGTCGGGATCTGCTCGCCGATGGGGCTGATGCCGGCGTTGGCCACGACCACGTCGAGGTGACCCAGCTCCGCCACCGCGGCGTCGACCAGGCCGATCAGGGCGGTCCGCTCCCGTACGTCGCAGACACCCGTGACGACGCGGCGACCGAGTGCCTCCACCTGCCGAGCCGTCTCTCGCAGGTCGGACTCGTCGGGCATCGCGTAGTTCACGGTGGGCAGCTGCGCACAGATGTCGACCGCGATGATGTCGGCGCCCTCCTGGGCCAGGCGCACGGCGTGACTGCGCCCCTGTCCCCGAGCGGCCCCGGTGATGAGAGCGACCTTCCCCTCCATCCGTCCGGTCATGCTCAGGCCACCGGCTCCGCGAGGGGGCTCGCGACCACGACGCGGTCGGCGATCATCGACTCCACCTCGGTCTCGGAGAAGCCAAGCTCGCTGACGAGGACGTCGACGGTGTCGGCCCCGAGCGTCGGCGGATAGGTCGGTGGAACCGGAGCCGAGCCGACGAAGCGGATCGGGGTGGCGACGTTCTCGAAGGAGGCCGCCTCGTTCGCGACGACGACGAGACTGCCGTCACCGGCGTCGTGGGCGTCGTTCAGCGCCTCGAGCACGTTCTTCACCAGGGCGACCGGCACCGAGGCCTCGGCCAGGGCGTCGACCCAGTCGGACGCCGGCCGCTCGGCGAACCGCGCCTCGAGGATCGCCCAGAGCGACTCCTTGTTGCGCAGCCGGCTGGCGGCGTCGACGTAGCGCGGGTCCTCGATCAGCTCGGGGACGCCGAGCACCCGGCACAGGCCCTGCCACATCCGCGGCGTGTTGGCGGTGACCACGAGCTCGCGGCCGTCGCCCCCGCGGAACGAGCGGTAGGTCGCGATCGAGTCGTGTCCGGCCCCCTGGGGCGCGGGCGCCACGCCGTTCAGGTGCGTGTAGAGCGCCTGGTAGGAGAGCATCGCGAGCTGGCCGCGGAGCATCGACACGTCGATGATCTGACCGCGGCCGGTCTCGCTGCGCTGCCGGAGGGCGGCCAGCACGCCGATGACGGCATAGAGACCGGCGACGACGTCGCCCGCGGGGATGCCGAGCCGGGCCGCCGGGGCGCCCGGGTGGCCGTTGAGGCTCATCACTCCGCTCAGCGCCTGGACGACCATGTCGTAGGCGGGCCGGTCCCGCAGCTCGCCCTCCTGGCCGAAGCCGCTGATCGAGGCCCAGACCAGTCCGGGGTGCTCGGCCAGCACGGTCTGCGGCTCGATGCCCAGGCGCGCGGTGACGCCGGGACGGAAGTTCTCGAAGACGACGTCCGCGCCGGCGATGAGCCGCTTGAGCACCTCGAGTCCGCGTGGGGACTTCAGGTCGATGGCGATGCTGCGCTTGTTGCGATTGTTGGCCAGGAAGTAGGCGCTCTCACCGAGGACGGTGGGGCCGACGATGGCTCGGCTGGAGTCACCGTCGAGCGACTCCACCTTGATGACGTCCGCGCCCAGGTCACCGAGGAGCTGGGTCGCCGAAGGGCCCGAGAGGAAGGTGGTCAGATCGACGATCCGCACGCCTTCGAGGGGCTGCCGCCCGGTCATACTGCCTCGAAGACGTGGACGGTGCAGGCCCCGTGGTCCAGGCCCGCCGTGCCGCCGCCGGTCACGTGGGTCATGGCCCAGCGGGCGTCGTCGATCTGGCGCGCTCCGGCCTGGCCGGTGAGCTGCCAGAACGCCTCGGCGATCTGGGCGACGCCGCTGGCGCCGACCGGATGTCCCTTGGCGAGGAGACCGCCACTGGGGTTGACCACGACGTCGCCGCCGAAGGTCGTGCGGCCGTCGCGGAGGAGCCCCACGGCACTCTGGTGCTCGGTGAGCTGGAACGCCTCGTAGTAGACGAGCTCGGCGATCGAGAACGCGTCGTGGAACTCGATCATGTCCAGGTCGCTCGGACCGATCCCCGCCTCGGCGTACGCGTCGCGAACCGAGTGGTAGGTGATCTCGGGCTTTGTCATGTCGCGGAAGCCCTCCTCCACCTGCCCCGAGTGGAGGACGGAGGCCGCCACCCGCATCGCCGCGGTGGCGTCGAGACGCTGCCGGGCTCGCTCGGAGGCGAGTACGACGACGGCGGCGCCGTCCCCGGTGGGGCAGCACATCATCAGCGTGAGGGGGTCGGCGACCGGGCGGGCGCCGAGCACCTGCTCGAGGGTGACCTCCTGGCGGAACTGGGCGAACGGGTTGAGGGCCCCGTGCCTGCGCGCCTTCACACTGACCAGGGCGAGATCCTCGACGGTCGCGTCCGTCTCGTGGAGGTAGCGCGTCGCGCGCATGGCGTAGACGGCCGGCATCACGATGCCCTGCTTGACCTCGCGGTCCTCCGGGGAGAGCGGAAGAGTCCCTCCGCCGAACTGGGTGAGCTTCTCGACCCCGATCACGACGGCCACGTCGATGAGCCCCTGGGAGATCGCCGTGTAGGCCTCGTGCATGGCGGTGGCGCCGCTGGAGCAGGCGTTGTCCACGTTGACGGTCGGGATGGTGCCCAGCCCGATCTCCTTGGTGATCCGCTGGCCGGTCATCATCCCGCCGTACGAGTGTCCGACGTAGACCGCGTCGACGTCGGACTTCTGGACGCCGGCCCTCGAGAGCGCGTCGATCAGCGGCGGAACGGCGAGACCCACGTAGGAGGAGGTCTTGTACTTGCCGAACGGGATCATCGAGGCAGAGATCACGTACACGTCGTCAGGCATGGCTTCCTCTTCTCACTCGCCGGCGACCGGCGAGAAGTACCAGTCGTCGCCCTCGGTGTGGAGTTCGACGGACATCTCGGGCTGGATGGGGGTGGCACCCTCGCGGAGGTCGGCGAGAGTGCGGACCCCGCCGTCGAGATCGACGTAGCCGATCGTCCGAACGCCGTCGCCACCGACACGGAGCCGGGTGAAGGAGTAGAGGACACCGGAGGTCGGCAGCGCGATTCGGGAGACGTTGCGGCTCACGCAGGAGCTGCACACGATCCGGGCTCCGATCATGCCCTGCCCACAGTCGTCGCACCGCGTTCCGACGAGGCGCTGCCCCTCGGGGAAGGAGCCGAGAAGGCTGTCGGCCTCGAGATCCGCGATCGGGACCGAGACCGCGGCCTCGCTGGTCGTCACCGTGTCGGTGCTCATGCCGCTCCTCCTGTGTGCGCGCCGAGGCGCTCGATGGAGCGCGTCGGGCAGACGTCGATGGCCATCTGGATCTTGTCGGCGGGGTCGCCGCCCGCGTCGATCACGATCGCGATGCTCATGTCATCGAGATCGAACGTGTTCGGCGCGTAGAAGGTGCACTGACCCGATCCCATGCAACGGTCGCGATCGACCGTGAGCTCCTCGGACATCAGTCGGTCTCCTTCTCGGTGACCAGCAGGTGGAGGTTGGTGTGCCCCCGGAACTTGTAGCTGCTGATCAGGTCCCAGTGCCGGGCGTCCGGCGTGCCGTGCTGCTCGTCGTCGATCCGGATGGTGGAGGTGCGCTCCAGGAAGCGCTGGATCGAGAAGACCGCCTCGGCACGGGCGAGCGGGGCGCCCGGGCAGGTGTGGATCCCGCGACCGAAGGCCAGATGCTGGCGGGCGTTGGCCCGCTTCACGTCGAAGGTGGCGGGGTCGTCGAAGAGCCGTGCGTCGCGGCCGGCGGCGCCGTGCAGCAGCATGACGTTCGTGCCGGGCGCGAGGTCGAAGCCGGCGAGCGTGGTCGCCTTCTTGACCAGCCGGAAGGAGCCCTTGATCGGGGCCTCGACGCGGAGGGACTCCTCGATGAAGGCGGGCACGAGGCTCGGCTCGCGGCGAAGCAGGTCCTGCAGGTCGGCGTCGTCCGCGATGCGCTGCAGGCAGATGCCCATCAGCTGGACCGTGGTCTCCAGGCCGGCCGAGAAGAGATTGGAGGCGATCCGCGCGACCTCGATCGGCTGCGGAAGCGAGTCGTCGGGGAAGGTGGCCAGCGCCATGCCGGTGAGGATGTCCTCGCCGGGGTTGGCACGCCGCTCCTCGATCTTGGCGACGAAGTAGTCGTAGAGCCGCTCCAGGCTGTTGTGGGTGTTCGTCTGGAGCTGGAGGTTGC
This sequence comes from Nocardioides sp., assembly GCF_047607365.1. GTDB lineage: Bacteria > Actinomycetota > Actinomycetes > Propionibacteriales > Nocardioidaceae > Nocardioides. The sequence continues at coordinate 9,661 of NZ_JASGDD010000041.1, forward strand.
CCAGGACCGGGCCCGGCTCGGAGGCCAGGAGCTGCAGCAGCATCGGGTGGTCCTCGGTCGGGACGCCGAGCAGGTCCGCGACGGCGAGGACGGCGTACCTCTTCGCGTAGTCCCAGATGAAGTCCATCCGGCCCTTGGGCAGGAGCTCGTCGAGGAACTTGTCGGCGGTGTCCTTGAGGAACTGCTCGTTCTCCTTGAGCCGCTTGGGCGTGATCAGGCCCATCAGGATCGCGCGGTGGTCGGTGTGCACCGGGGGGTCGAAGGTGACGATCTGGTCGTTCGTCGGGAACGACGAGCGGTGCTGCTCGAGCAGGTCCGTCAGGTCGTCGCCGACCAGCTCGAAGTCGAGGTCGAGGACCGGACCGCCCGTGCGGTTGATGGAGGAGTAGACGTCCGGCTGGTGATAGACCTGGAGCGCCTCCTCGTAGCCGGTCACCACGACGACGCCGTACTTCGGCTCCCGGAACACCGGGTGATTGGCGAGCATGTAGTCGAAGTACGGCTCCGCCCTTCTGGCGACCTCGGGGTCGGTGAAGAAGTCGATCTCCATCGGGTCGATCTCGGCGGTGCTCATCCCTTGCCCCTCACGTTTCGCTATAGAGAACGGCCGTCCTGTTGACGGAACTTCAGCATGAAGCGGGAACGCTTCGCTGTCAAGCGGCCGAACCCGTCTGGGAAACCGATTTCGGCCGGTCAGGCCCGGCGTTGACAGCCTCGACAAGAGCCCGGCAGACTCCGAGTGACTTGCGTTATAGAGTTTGTTCGTTCGGTTAGACGTTACGACAATATGTGGTCCAGGCCACAGAAAATCGAAGAAGGAGCCCCGTGATGGCTGATGACCTCGGACCCGACCCGCTCGCCCCCTGGGTGCGGGAGATCGCCACGGCACACGAGGCGGCCCGGCACACCGACGGTCTGCAGTGCCGAGGCTCGGTGGCGCTGATCGACGAGGCCGCCCGCCTGCGGGGCGCCGCGGAGATCAAGCTCGGCAAGGCGGTCTCCCTGGAGCGCGAGGTGGAGACCCGCCCGGACCGGCTCGCTCTGCTCGCGGACGCGGCAGCCGAGGAGAAGCGCCACTGGCAGGCCCTCGCCCAGGCCGAGCTGCCCGACGGGCACGGGTCGGTCGAGCTCGACGTCCGCGTCGGCATCCACGGTCGTCACGTCCACGGCGGCGACTGGATCTCCTACGACGCTCACGGCGTGCACAACACGCACATGGACGGTCTGGCCCACCTGGGCGCCGACGCCTCCTGGCACGGCCCGATCCCGGTGGAGAACTCCCAGACCGACGAGGACACCATCGTCACCTGGGCCAAGCACGGGATCGCGACCCGCGGCGTGCTCCTCGACATCCCGGCGGTCCGGGGCGTCGACTGGGTGACCGCCGAGGACCCGGTCACCGCCGAGGACCTCGACGCCGCGCTCGCGGCGACCGGCGTCACCCTCGAGCCCGGCGACGCGCTGCTCATCTACCAGGGCCGCGACCGGTTCGAGGCGGCCGGCAATCGCTACACGCCGGGTGCGGTCTTCCAGGCTCGCCCGGGCATCGGCGAGGAGGGGGCGAAGTGGATCGCGTCGAAGGACCCGGGCCTGGTGCTGTGGGACTTCCACGACGCACGCAGCAACCCGGGCTTCATCCTCGAGGTGCACAACCTCATCTACGCGATCGGGCTCTGCCTGGTCGACAACAGCCTGCTTGGGCCCGCCGCCGCCGCGCTCCGCGAGGCGGGTGTCTCCACCGGTCTCCTCGTCGCGGCTCCGACGGCGATCCACCGCTCCACCGGCGTCCTGATCAACCCGCTGCTCCTCTACTGAGCAGCCACCCGATCCGGTCTGGTGCCGACCACGCGACCTGGACGGCACCAGACCGTTCCACTCCCGAACCCGACCCGGGTCAGCCTCTTCCGCCCTCTCCCCTTCGACGAAGGAGTTCGCCGATGCGCATCGGTGTCACGCACGAGTCCACCAGCGAGACCCGGGTGTCGGCGACTCCCACCACCGTGAAACAGCTCGTCGGACTGGGATACGACGTTCTTGTCGAAGCCGGTGCGGGTGAGCTCTCCTCCTTCGCCGACGACGTGTACGCCGAGGCGGGCGCGAGCATCGGCACCGCGGGCGACGCGTGGGGGTCTGATGTGGTGTTCCGCGTGAACGCGCCCTCCGTCGAGGAGGTGTCCCAGCTCCACCAGGGCTCGATCCTCGTCGCGCTGCTGGCGCCGGCGCTCAACCCGGACCTGCTCGAGGCGCTCCGCGTCCGGGGGGTGACGGCGTTGGCGATGGATGCGGTGCCGCGGATCTCGCGGGCGCAGTCGATGGACGTGCTCTCCTCGATGGCCAA
>NZ_JASGDD010000042.1:0-7454 GCF_047607365.1 Nocardioides sp.
CGAGGAGGCTCCCACCGCGCCATCGGAGGAGACCGAGCCCGTTCGTGAGGCTCCTCAGGCCGACACGCCCGAGCCATCGGCGAGTCGCGCCGAAACGCCGCACACCGTGTCTACCACCCCGGCCGGTTCGTCGTCCGGAACCACGTCAGTGCCGCACACCGACGTCAAGATCGACGAGGTCAGCAGCCTCTTCGACATCCCGGCCCCCGAGGGCAGCGTCACCGCCGCCCCGAGCACTCCGGCGGGTCCGGCGGCTCCGGCGGCTCCGGCAACAGGCGTAGCCACCGACGAGGCACCCGCCCCCGAGGCAACAGACGTTGCCTCAGAGGAGGGCCCGTCCACCGAGGACACGGATGCCTCCGCCGACGAGCCGCCCGCTGAAGAGGAGGCGACGGAGTCCCCCACGGAGACCGACGCCATAGCCGACACCGCGACCGAGGCCAAGCCGGCGACCCCGGCGGTACAGGTCGGCGAGTCGAGCGGCGCGACTCACGAGCCGCGTACCGACGTCGACATCCACGGCGCGGACTCGCTCTTCGACCTCTGAGGCCGACCCGCTGGGCCCCGCCCTCTGAGCACGACGCCCGAGCCCGACCAGAGAGTGCGGCCCCCTCGCCGGCGACCCATGAGCGCCCTCCGACCGCGCGGCAGCCGTGCTCCCAGCACCTAGCCGTCCGCGACGGTGCCGGCCTCACGCAGGCCGTACGCTCGGCGACTCCTCGCGATCGTCCATGTCCTCGAGCTCGACGCCCTTCGTCTCGCGCACGAAGCGAAGCACGAAGGCGAAGGAGAGGACGGCGAAGGCGGTGTAGAGCCAGTAGGGCAGCTGCAGGGAGGCGTCAGTCAGGCCCGGGAACGACACCGTGACGGCCCAGTTGGCGACCCACTGGATCCCGGCGGCCAGCGCGAGCGCTGCCGCCCGATAGCGGTTGGGGAAGAGCTCGCCGAGCAGCACCCACACGATCGGCCCCCACGACATGCCGAAGGCGACGACGAACACGTTGGCGGCCACGAGCGCGACCGGCCCGGCGACCGAGCCCAGTGACGGATCCCCGCTCGAGTCGAAGGTCGCCGTCGCGAACGCTGCCGCGAGCACCCCGAGCGACACCGCCATCCCCGCCGAGCCGACCAGCAGCAACGGCCGCCGCCCGAAGCGGTCCACCAGCGCGATGGCGATGAAGGTCGTGACGATGTTCGTGACCGAGGTGATCATCGAGATGAGGAACGAGTCGGACTCCGAGAAGCCGACGGCCTGCCACAGCGAGTTGGAGTAGTAGAAGATCACGTTGATGCCGACGAACTGCTGCAGCACCGAGAGCCCGAGGCCGACCCACACGATCGGGTAGATCCCGCCGCCGGAACGCACCACGTCCGACCACGCCGGGGGCCTCTCCCGCTTCACCGAGACCTCGATCCGGTGGATCGCCGTGTCGAGGTTGCGCGTGCCCAGCAGGCGCCGCAGCACCGCGCGCGCCTGGCCGACCTCGCCGATCGAGATGAGGTAGCGCGGCGACTCCGGGATGGTCAGCGACAGCGCGCCGTAGACCACGGCCGGAACCGCCATCACGAGGAACATCCACCGCCACGCCGCGAGCCCCAGCAGCGTCTCGGACGCCCCACCGGCGACCTGCTGCAGGAGGTAGTTCACCAGCTGCGACCCGAAGATCCCGAGCACGATGGCGAGCTGTTGCAGCGACCCCAGCCGGCCGCGGATGTGGGCCGGCGAGACCTCGGCGATGTACGCCGGGGCGATGACGGACGCCATCCCGACACCGATCCCGCCGACCAGCCGGAAGACGATCAGCAGCCAGAGGCTCGGCGCGAAGGCCGCGCCGATCGCACTGACCAGGAACGCGACGGCTGCCGCCTTCATCACGAAGAGCCGGCCCAGGCGGTCGGCCGCGCGCCCGGCGTACAGGGCTCCGGCCGCGGCGCCGAGGAGCGCCGACGCCACCGCGAAGCCCGAGGCGTAGCCGTGGATGTCGAAGCGGCTCTCGATGGCGCCCACCGCGCCGTTGATCACGGCGCTGTCATAGCCGAACAGCAGGCCCCCGAGAGCCGCGACGGAGGCGATGCGCACCACGCCGCCGGTGTGCTCGCCGGCAGCGCTGTCGGCGGGGAGGCCCGCGTCGGGCCCGGATGCAGGGTCAGTCATGTCCCCTCAGTGCCCACTCGGCCACCCCTGATTCCCCACGAGCAGCGGCGGAGAGGAGTCCCCGGTTAACCGGGGACTCGGGAACTTCTCGGCCACCACACCGCCCGAGAAGTTCCCCTCTCGGCCGGGTGCCGTGACGGCTGAGGCCGGTGGGGTCAGCCACGCATGGCGACGCCGATGCGCCAGTAGCCCATGAACGCGACCTGGGCCCGCGGGAGCCCGAGCTCGCCGACGAGGTGGCGGCGCAGCCGGGTCACCATCCCCGACTCCCCCGCGATCCAGGCGTAGCGGTCGTCGACGGCCGCCGACTCCAGCGACTCCCCGGCCGAGGAGTAGGCGGGCGTCTCCCACAGGTCCGGGTCGACGTCGACCTGCTCGACGGCCTCCCCCGGTGCCGGCGCGAAGCCGAGGTGGGCCCCGACGGCCTCCACGGCGAGCGAGCCCACGGGCGAGCCGTTCCGGGCGAGCCACGTCACCTCGACGCCCGGCGCCTCCGGAAGGGGTACGACGTCGGCCTCGAGCGGCACCTCCAGGAAGACCGACCCGGTGACCCCGGAGGGGAGGTCGCGGAGGATCTGCACGACCGCGGGCAGCGCGGTCTCGTCGCCGACGAGGAGCACCCGCGAGGCGTCGCCGGGGGCGAACTCGATGCCGCCCATGAAGGCGCCCTTCTCGGGCACGACGGCGAGCAGCTCGTCGCCGACCGCCGCCGACAGCGCCCAGCCGGAGCCCGGCCCGTGGGCGCCCGGGTGGAGCACGAAGTCGACGACGAGCAGCGACTCCTCGCCGGCGTCGACGAAGTCGGCGACCGTGTAGGTCCGCACCGAGCCGCGGGTCTCCTCGGGGAGCGCGGCGAAGTCGGTCCACCACGAGTCCGGCCGCAGCTCGGGCAGGACCCCCGAGGCCGGCGGGAAGAGCAGCTTGATCCGCTGGTCGTAGAGCGGGCCGTCGACCCCGAAGGAGGCCAGGTCGGGGCCGGCGAGCTCGACGCGGGCGAAGGACGGGGACGGTCGCGAGACGGAGGCGACGCGCAGGCGGGTCAGCATCAGGCCACGACCTCTCCGACGTGGTGGCGGCTGATCGGGACCACGAGCGGCGTGCCGGCGACCGGATCGGGCACGACCCGGCAGGCCAGGCCGAAGACGTCGGCGACGGTCTGCTCGGTGACGACCTCGCCGGGAGCGCCCTCGACCACGATCCGCCCGTCGCGCATCGCGACGAGGTGGTCGGCGTACCGCGCGGCGAGGTTCAGGTCGTGGAGCACCATCACGACCGTCGTCCCCCGCTCCGCGCGTAGCCCGTGGAGCAGGTCGAGCAGGTCCAGCTGGTGGGCGACGTCGAGGAAGGTGGTCGGCTCGTCGAGGAGCAGCAGGTCGGTCTGCTGGGCGAGGGCCATCGCGACCCACACGCGCTGGCGCTGCCCGCCGGAGAGCTCGTCGACGACCTGTCCGGCGAGCTCGAGCGTCCCAGTGAGCGCGAGCGCCTCGGCGACGGCCTCCTCGTCGGCCGAGCTCCACCGCGACAGCGGTCCGCGGTGCGGCTGCCGGCCGCGGCCGACCAGGTCGACGACGGTGATCCCCTCGGGGGCGATGGGCGACTGCGGCATCAGCCCGAGCACCTTCGCGACCTCCTTCGTCGGCCGGGTGTGGACCGCGGTGCCGTCGAGCAGCACCGCGCCGCCGGCGGGCCGGAGGAGACGGGCCATGCCGCGCAGCAGCGTCGACTTGCCGCAGCCGTTCGGGCCCACGATGACCGTCGTCGCCCCGTCGGGCACCGCCAGGGTGACCTCGTCGACGACGACCCGGTGCTGTCCTCGGGCCCCGCCGTAGCCGAGCGTGACGCGATCCGCGGCAAGCCTCATGAGGATCTCCTTCCGGTGCGGCCGCTCGCGAGCAGCCAGAGCAGGAACGGCGCCCCGAAGGCGCCGGTGACGACCCCGACGGGCAGGTTGGTGTCGGGGATGCCGTAGGTGCCCACGTAGTCGGCGCCCACCATGACGACGGCGCCGACCAGCGCGGCTCCCGTCAGCGTGACCCGGCCGCCGTTGAGGGCGCGGGCGATGGGACCGGCGGCGAAGGCGACGAACGCGACCGGACCGGCGGCCGCGACGCCGATCGCGGCGAGCAGCGCGGCGAGCAGCAGCAGGCAGTCGGCGTAGAGGGCGGTGACGCCGAGTCCCGAGGCGGTGTCGGGGCCCAGCTCCAGCGCGCGCTGGGCGCGGGCCGCCCAGGCGACCGCGGGCAGCAGGACGGCCAGGCAGACCAGGAGCACGCGGATCGCCGGCCAGTCCGCCGCGTTGAGGCTCCCGGTGAGCCAGCGCAGCGCCAGCTGGGCGTCGTACTGGTCGGCGCGGGTGAAGAGGTACTCGATGACGGCCATCAGCGCCGCGGCCGCCGTCACGCCGACCAGCACGAGCCGGTACGACGCATCGGGGCCGGCCACGAGCCGGATCGCGATCGCGGTGAGGACCGCCCCCACGACCGCGAAGGCCGACAGCGCGGGGCCGGACAGGCTCAGGACGACGATGCCGAAGACGGCCGAGGCGCTGGCCCCCATGCTGATGCCGACCATGTCGGGGCTGGCGAGCGGGTTGCGCAGCGTGCTCTGGAAGATGGCTCCCGCGAGGCCGAAGGCGATCCCGACCAGCACGCCCATGACCGCGCGCGGGAGCTTGGACTCCATCAGGATGAAGGTCGCGCCCGGGATCTGCTTGCCGCCCACGATGCGGAGGAAGTCGGGGAAGGTGATCGTGTAGTCCCCACCGAGGACCCGGGCGAGGAAGACGGCGATCAGCACGACCGCGAGGCCGCCGGTGACGAGGGCGAGTCGGCGTCGCGGCACCCGCCGCGCCCGCCGTACGACGAGGCGCCGGTCGTCCACGGAGGCGGCGGTCACGGCGCCGCCTCGTTCGCTCGCAGTGGCCACGGCCCGCGCGTCGGCGGCCACGCGCGGACCGCCGTGGCCGCTCGCTTCGCTCACAGCCCGGCCATCCGTCCGCGTCGCAGGAACCAGCAGAAGACCGGGACGCCCACGACCGCGGTCATGATCCCGACCTGGACCTCGGTCGGAGGCATCACCACGCGGCCGACGACGTCGGCGAGGAGCACCAGCGCGGCGCCGTACCCGATCGAGAGCGGGAGGACCCGGGTGTAGGCCGTGCCGACGAGCACGCGCACCGCGTGGGGGACGACCAGGCCGACGAAGGCGATGGGTCCGGCGAGCGCGGTGGAGGTCCCCGCGAGCAGGACGACGGCGAGCCCGATCACGATCCGGTCGATCGCGGTCCGGCGGCCCAGGCCGGCCGCGAGGTCGTCGCCGAGGGCGAGGGTGTCGAGCGTGCGTGCCCCGGTGAGCGCCAGCACGGCGCCCACGGCGAGGAACGGCGCTCCGGTGAGGATCACCTCCCAGCCACGGCCCCCGATGGTGCCGACCTGCCAGCGCCGGATGACGTCGAAGGTCTGCCGGTCGGTGAGCAGGACGGCGGTGGTCCAGCTCGCGACGCCGGCGGAGACCGCCGCCCCGACCAGCACGAGCTTGGCCGGCGTCGCGCCGTCGCGGCCGAAGGAGGCGATGCCGTGCACGGCGACGGCGGCGACGGCCGCTCCGGCGAGGGCGAACCAGACGTAGAGGTGCAGCGAGCTGACCCCGAACGCCGAGACCGCGAGCACCATCGCGAAGGAGGCGCCGGCGTTGACGCCGAGGAGCCCGGAGTCGGCCAGCGGGTTGCGCGTCAGGCCCTGGAGGCAGCCACCCGCGAGGGCGAGCGCGGCGCCGACGAGGAGGCCGAGCACCGTGCGCGGCAGGCGTGCCTGGAGGATGGCCTGGCCGGTGCTGCCGTCGTGGAAGAGCTCCGACGGCGCGACCAGCCGGGCGCCGAGCAGGATCGACCCGACGACCCCGGCCACGAGGAGTGCGAGGAGCAGCCACCATGCGGTGGACGCCCTCGTGCCCCGGCCCGGCGTGGCGTTCCGGACCGGGGCACGTTCGAGAGTGCGGACACCCGTCACGCGCCGGCGACTGCCTTGGCGACGTTCGGCACGAAGTGCTCGATCGCGTAGGGGAGCGACAGCGGCGTGGGAACGCCCGCGGCGTTGGAGGCGATGTTGTCGGTCGACGCCCAGAAGTGACCGGCCTTGATCGCGGGGATCTGCCCGATCAGCTTGTCGTCGGCGAAGGTCTGCGCGTCGCTCTCCTTCACGGCGTAGGTGAAGAAGAAGTCCGACTCGAGCGTCGAGGCCTTCTCCGCGGAGATCTGGCCGTAGAAGGCGTCCTTCGGGCTGATCTCCTCGATGATCGGCGCGTTCTCCATGCCGAGCGACGCCAGGAAGACCGGGCGCAGGTCCGTGGGCGTGTAGTAGTAGAGCTGGGAGAGGTCGGCGGTGTCGAGCGCGCCCCAGATGAAGGTCTTGCCCTGGATCTCGGGGTAGTCCTCCTTCGCCTTCGCGAAGGTGTCCTCCATGTCCTTCTGCAGGGCGGCGGCCTGCGTGGAGCGGCCGACCGCCTTGCCGGTCAGCTCGAGCGACTCCTGCCAGGTCGTCATCCAGGCCGTGCCCGGGTAGGCGATGACCGGGGCGATCTTGGTGAGCTTGTCGTACTGCTCCTGGGTGATGCCCGAGAGCGTCGCCAGGATGAGGTCGGGACCGAGCTTGGCGACCTCGTCGACCGGGATGTCGTCGGTCTCGTCGAGCAACGTGGGCATCTCGGCGCCCAGCTCCTCCAGCTTGTCCTCGAACCACGGGGTGCTGCCGGCATCGGTGCCTCCCCAGGTGACCTTCTGGATGCCGACGGGGACCACGCCGAGGGCGAGCAGGATGTCCTGGTCGCTGGAGCCGATGGAGACGACGCGCGTGGGCTCCTTCTCGATCGTGGTGTCGCCGTAGGCGTGGGTGATGGTGACGGGGAAGGCGCCGGCGTCGACCGTCGCACTGCCCGAGGCCGAGGCGTCGTCGTCGGCGGCGTCCGTGGAACCCGTGCTGCAGGCGGCGAGCGCCGCGGCGGCCGCGCCGCCCAGCAACAGGGCGGACAGGGAGCGGCGGGTGATGTAGGGGGACACGGGTCCTCTTTCTCGGTCTCGGACGGAAGCCTGTTGGAGCCTGTTAGGCGAGGCTAAGTAAGTCAACCCTAACCACAATCCCGCATCCATCAGCAAGTCGCCGTCACGATGACTTGTGATGACATCATATTGATGTCATAGTGACGCTCATGGATATCACCCCGTACGTCGAGCGGCTGCGTGCCTCACTCGCCGCCGCCGCGGCGGCCGGCGGCCCGGAGATCGCCGAGGCGGCCGACCGCCTCG
>NZ_JASGDD010000043.1:0-80498 GCF_047607365.1 Nocardioides sp.
GGACGGCGCGCGCCGCCTGCCGGGCGACCCGCAGCGTCCTGCCGCTGCGGTCGAGCGCCAGCACGGGCGCCACCAGCCCGGCCGCGTCGAAGGCCCCGATCAGGGTGGAGCGCTCACTCTCGAGCTCGGCCACCCGCTCCCGCGCCACGACGAGCTCCGAGCGCACACGGACGAGGAGGACGGCGAGCACCACCGCGGCGACGGCGAGAACCAGCGCGACAGCCCACACGGTCCCGATTCTCCCATCGCCCCCGACCCGCGCGCGGTCCTACTCTCCGATTGTGCGGTCGGCAGGGCCCGGCCGGCGTCAGGCGGCGCCGGTCACGTCGCCGACGCGAACTGCGACTGGTAGAGCCGCGCGTAGGCGCCGCCTGCCGCGATGAGCTCGTCGTGCGAGCCCTGCTCGACGATCCGCCCCGCCTCCATCACCAGGATCAGGTCGGCGTCCCGGATCGTCGAGAGCCGGTGCGCGATCACGAACGAGGTCCGGTCGGTGCGCAGGGCGGCCATCGCCTGCTGCAGCAGCAGCTCGGTGCGGGTGTCGACCGACGAGGTCGCCTCGTCGAGGATCAGCAGCGCCGGCTGGGCCAGGAAGGCCCGGCAGATGGTGAGCAGCTGCCGCTCGCCCGCGCTCAGCGAGCCGCCGTCGGCGTCGACGAGGGTGTCGTAGCCGTCGGGCAGCGAGTGCACGAACCGGTCGACGAAGGTCGCCCGCGCCGCCTCCAGCAGCTCGTCGGTCGTCGCATCCGGCCGGCCGTAGAGCAGGTTCTCCCGGATCGTGCCGGCGAAGAGCCAGGTGTCCTGGAGCACCATGCCGGTCTGCTCGCGGAGCACGCCACGCGGGATCGAGGTGATGTCCACACCGTCGAGCGTGATCCGGCCGCCGTCCAGCTCGTAGAACCGCATGATCAGGTTGACCAGCGTCGTCTTCCCCGCGCCGGTCGGCCCGACGATCGCCACCGTCTGGCCGGGCTGCGCGACGAGGGACAGGTCCTGGATCAGCGGGTGGGCGGGGTCGTAGGAGAACGAGACCTCCTCGAAGCGGACCTCCCCCCGCGCGCCAGATGATGCGGCGGGCAGGGAGCCGTCCCGGTCGGGCACCTGCTCCGGCGCGTCGAGCAGCTCGAAGACCCGCTCGGCCGACGCCACGCCGGACTGCAGCAGGTTGAGCATCGAGGCGACCTGGGTGAGCGGCATGTTGAACTGCCGGGAGTACTGGATGAAGGCCTGCACGTCACCGACCGTCATCGCTCCGTGGGCGACCCGGATGCCCCCGACGACCGCGACGGCGACGAAGTTGAGGTTGCCGATGAACTGCATCGCCGGCATCACCAGGCCGCTGGCGAACTGCGCCCGGAAGCCGGCCCGGAAGAGGCCCTCGTTGCGCTCGGCGAAGACCTCCTCGACGTCGCGCTGGCGGCCGAAGACGCGGACGAGGTCGTGGCCGGAGAAGGTCTCCTCGATGTGCGCGCTGAGCTGGCCGGTCTGGCGCCACTGCTCCTTGAACTGGCCCTGCGAGCGCTGCATCACCATCCGCGCGACGCCCATGGAGATCGGGACCGACACGAGCGCGATCAGGGCGAGCAGCCAGCTGATCGAGAACATCATCACGAGGATGGTCACCACCTGCGCGACCGAGGTCAGCAGCTGCGACATCGTCTGGCCGAGGGTCTGGCTGACGTTCTCGATGTCGTTGGTGACGCGGGAGAGGATCTCGCCCCGCGGCTGGGAGTCGAAGTACTCCAGGGGCAGCACCTGGAGCTTCTCCTCGACGTCGCCGCGCAGCTCCCGCATCGCCGCCTGGACGACCCGGTTGAGCAGCAGGCCCTGCACCAGGCCGAAGACCTGGGCGACGACGTAGAGCCCGATGACGAGCAGCAGGATGTGGCCGACCGCGCCGAAGTCGACGCCCTTGCCGGGCACGAGGTAGTCCATGCCGGCGATCACGTCGGCGAGACGGTCCTGGCCCCGCTCGCGGAGGCCGGCGACGATCTGGTCGACCGTCTCCCCCGCGGGCAGCTTGCGGCCGGTCGCGCCGGCGAAGATCCGGTCGGTGGCGTGGCCGAGGAAGCGCGGCGCCAGCGACTGCAGCACCACCCCGACCACGGCGAAGAGCACGACCGCGGAGAGCAGCAGCCGCTGCGGGGCCATCCGGCCGAGCAGGCGCTTGGCGGACGGGCCGAAGGTGGCGGCCTTCTCCGCCACCATGGGGCCGCCCATCGGGCCGCCCCGCCCGGGTCCGCGCGGGCCCGGAGCGATGCGCTCGGTCGCCTTCATCTGCTGCCCGACCTTGGGCGTGGCGGACGAGTTGTCAGCGCTCATCGGGGTCCCCGCTCGATGGTGCGGAGCGCAGCGGAGCAGCATCGCGTGGGGGTGTTCACGCCGCCTCCTCCGCGCTCAGCTGGGAGGCGACGATCTCCTGGTACGTCGTGTTGCCGGCCAGCAGCTCGGCGTGGGTGCCCCGCCCGACGATCCGGCCGTCGTCCAGCACGAGGATCTGGTCGGCGTCGCGGATCGTGGAGACCCGCTGGGCGACGATGACGACCGTCGCGTCCGTGGTCTCCGGCTTGAGCGCGGCGCGGAGCCGGGCGTCGGTCGCCAGGTCCAGCGCGCTGAAGGAGTCGTCGAAGAGGTAGATCTCGGGACGGCGTACGAGAGCGCGGGCGATGGCGAGACGCTGGCGCTGACCGCCGGAGAAGTTCGTGCCGCCCTGGACGACCGGGGCGTCGAGCCGGTCGTCCAACGCGGCCACGAAGTCGCGGGCCTGGGCGATCTCGAGAGCGCGCCACAGCTCCTCGTCGTCGGCGTCCTCCCGGCCGAAGCGCAGGTTGGAGGCGATCGTGCCGGAGAAGAGGAACGCCCGCTGCGGGACGAGCCCGAGACGCGACCCGAGCGCGTCGGGGTCCCAGTCGCGGACGTCGACGCCGTCGACCCGGACCGAGCCCGCGGTGGCGTCGAAGAGCCGCGGCACGAGGTTGACCAGCGTCGACTTGCCGGCGCCGGTCGAGCCGATGATGGCCAGCGTCTGGCCGCGGGTCGCGGCGAAGGAGAGGCCGGTGAGGACGGGCTGCTCGGCCCCGGGGTAGGTGAAGTCGACGCCGTCGAGGACCAGCTCGCCGCGGGTCTCGGCCGTCGTGACCCCGGCGGCCGGGGCGAGGATCGACGGCTCGGTGTCGAGCACCTCCTGGATGCGCTCGGCGCACACGGCCGAGCGCGGCACCTGCATGAAGACGAAGGTCCCCATCATGACGCTGAACATCACCTGCATGAGGTAGGAGAGGAAGGCGGTGAGCGGGCCGACCTGCATGTCGCCGGAGTCGACGAGGTGACCCCCGAACCAGATCACGCCGGCGCTGGCGACGTTGACGATGAGCAGCATCGACGGGAAGAACGCGGCGAGCCACCGGCCGGCGCGACGGCTGACGTCGGTGAGGTCGTCGTTGGCGCGCTGGAAGCGGGCGCGCTCCAGCGGCTCGCGGACGAAGGCGCGCACCACCCGGATGCCGGTGATCTGCTCGCGCAGGATCCGGTTGACCGCGTCCAGCCGGGACTGCACGAGCGACATGCTCGGCACGATCCGCGACACGATGAGCGCGACGGTCAGGAAGAGCGCCGGGATGAGGACGGCGAAGAGCCAGGCCAGGTGGGTGTCCTGGTGCAGCGCCATGAAGACCGCGCCGACCATCGTGATCGGGATGGACGCGCCCATGCCGCACAGGAGGTACGCCAGCATCTGCACCTGCTGGGCGTCGTTGGTCCCCCGCGTGATGAGGCTCGGGGCGCCGAAGCGGCCGATCTCGAACGCCCCGAACGAGCCGACCTTGTGGAAGAGATCGCGTCGCAGGTCCCGCCCGAACGCCATCGCCGAGCGTGCCGCCACGAAGCCCGCCGCCACCTGGCACACCACCTGCGCGAGCGCGACGAGGAGCATCACCCCGCCCACGCGCCAGATGTAGCCCTGGTCCCCCTGCGACACCCCGTTGTCGATGATGTCGGCGTTGAGCGTCGGCAGGTAGAGCATCGCCCCGACGCTCACCAGCTGGAGGGCGGCGATCACCGCCAACGACCGACGATAGGGCGCGAGGAAGGTCCGCAGGAGCCTGATGAGCATGGTCAATCGCCTATCGTGAGTACGCCGTGGAGGAGGGTGTCGACGATCTGCTCGGGGGTGAGCAGCTGACCGTCGGAGATCTGTTCGTTGCTGCCCGCGAAGGTCAGCATCCGCAGCATGTGGACGAGCATCTCGGGGGTCACCGACAGGCGCCACGCGTCGTTGGCGACGATGGCGGCCATGGCGGCGCGGGTCTCGTCGACCGCCGCGCGGCGGCTCTCGTCGAGGAGGTGCTTGGGCGGCCCCATCTGGCCGAGGGCGTGCATCAGCCCGAAGATCGCCCGGAACCGCTGCTGCAGGACGCTGACCAGCTTCAGCAGCTTCTCCCGCAGCGGCGCGTCAGGGTCGATCTCGTCGAGTCGTGCCAGCATCCGGCCGGGCGCGAAGGCCGTGGCGACGGCGGCGTCGATGAGCTCGTCCTTGGACTCGAACGCCCGGAAGATGGTGCCCTCGGCGACGCCGGCCGCCTCGGCGATCTGGCGCGTCGTCACGGCCCGGCCGTGCTCGTAGAGCAGGGGCAGCGTGGCCGCGACCAGCGCCTCGCGACGCTGGTCGGGCGACATCGGCCGGGCCCGCTCCCTCACGCCGGACACCCTAAGTGAGTGAGCACTCACTCACAACTGGATAAAATGGCCCTTTCGACAGAGGGGCATCGTCGCCCAGGTCAGGGCGAGCGCCAGGGTTCCCGCCTACGGCGCCAGGCGCTCGGTCGCCCAGCCGTCCTCGGCGAGCCGATAGACGAGGCGGTCGTGCATCCGGCCGGTGCGGCCCTGCCAGAACTCCACCACCTCGGGCGTGACGCGATAGCCACCCCACTCCTCGGGCGGCGGGATCTCCTCGACCCCCTCGAAGCGCCTCTCCGCCTCCGCGTACGCCGTCTCCAGCTCGGCCCGGCCGGAGACGACCTCCGACTGGTGGCTCGCCCAGGCCCCGAGGCGGCTGCCCCGCGGGCGGCGGGCGAAGTAGGCGTCGACCTCAGCCCGGCTCACCGGCGCCGCGGTCCCCTCGACCCGGACCTGCCGCTCCAGCGGGTGCCAGGGGAAGAGCAGCGCGACGCGGGGGTTGGCCGCGAGCTCGGCGCCCTTGCGGCTGGCCTGGTTGGTGTAGAAGACGAAGCCCCCGTCGGGACCGGCGTCGAAGCCCTTGAGCAGGACGAACCTCAGCGACGGCACGCCGTCCGGGGTGGCCGTGGCGACGGCCATCGCGTTGGGCTCGTGGATCCCGGCCGAGACGGCGTCGGCGTACCACCGCTCGAACATCGCCATCGGCTCGGGAGCCAGATCGGACTCGTCGAGCCCCCCGAGGGCGTAGTCGCGGCGTGCCGCTGCCAAGTCTCGCGCATCCATATCGCGACCCTAGGACATGCGCGACGGGGGGATCGCAGGCACAATGCGAGGCATGACTGAGGTACACCACGGCCTGGAGGGCGTCGTCGCCTTCGAATCCCAGATCGCCGAGCCCGACAAGGAGGGGTCCTCGCTGCGCTATCGCGGCGTCGACATCGAGGAGCTCGCCGGCCGGGTGCCGTTCGAGAAGGTGTGGGGCCTGCTGGTCGACGGTTCCTTCGATCCCGGCCTCCAGCCCGCCGAGGCGTTCTCGCTGCCGGTGCACACCGGCGACGTCCGCGTCGACCTCCAGTCCGCGATCGCCCAGCTGGCCCCGGCCTTCGGCATCACCTACACCTACGACTCGACGCCGGAGAAGGTCCGCGAGGACCTCGGTCGCGCGGCCGTCATGGTGCTCGCCTGGGCCGGCCAGTCGGCCCGCGGCATCGGCCACCCGGTGGTCTCGCAGAAGAAGGTCGACGAGGGCACGACGCTCGCGGAGAAGTTCCTCATCCGCTGGCGGGGCGAGGCCGACCCGAAGCACGTCCAGGCCGTCGACGCCTACTGGTCCTCCGCCGCCGAGCACGGCATGAACGCCTCCACCTTCACCGCCCGTGTCATCACCTCCACGGGCGCCGACGTCGCCGCCGCGCTCTCGGGCGCGATCGGCGCCATGTCCGGCCCGCTGCACGGCGGTGCCCCCTCCCGCGTCCTGGGGATGATCGAGGACGTCGAGCGCAGCGGCGACGCGACGGCGTACGTCAAGAACCTGCTGGACTCGGGCGAGCGGCTCATGGGCTTCGGCCACCGGGTCTACCGCGCCGAGGACCCGCGCGCCCGCGTGCTGCGCCGGACGGCCAAGGAGCTGGACGCCCCGCGCTACGAGGTCGCCGAGGCGCTCGAGAAGGCCGCCCTCGCCGAGCTGCGCGAGCGCCGCCCCGACCGCGTGCTGGAGACCAACGTGGAGTTCTGGGCCGCGATCGTCCTCGACTTCGCCGAGGTGCCGGCTCCGATGTTCACCTCGATGTTCACCTGCGCTCGCACGGCCGGCTGGTCGGCGCACATCCTGGAGCAGAAGAAGACCGGCCGCCTGATCCGCCCCAGCGCGATCTACACCGGCCCCGCGGCCCGCTCGGTCAAGGAGATCGACGGGTACGACGCCGCCTGGGCCTGAGCCGAATGGGGCCTCCCCTCCCGCCGAATGGGGGCTCCCCTCCCCCGAGTAGGGCCTCCCCTCCCGCCGAGTGGGGGCTCCGGGATCGGGGCGGCGGGCCGAGTCGGCTCAGAGGCGCTTGCCGAAGCAGCGGTTGAGGGGCATGCCGGCGTAGTGGCCGAAGCCCTCGATCGGCTCATAGCCGTGACGCCCGTAGAAGGCGATCGCCTCGGGCTGACCCAGTCCCGTCGAGAGGATGAGGGCCTCGATCCCCGCCTCCCGAGCCGACTCCTCGAGCGCGAGCAGGACCTCGCCCGCGAAGCCGCGGCGCTGGGCTTCGGGAACGACGTGCATCCGCTTCAGCTCGGCCGTGCGGGTCGTGCCGAGCCGGTCCTCGCCGACGACGCGCCAGGCGCCCGTGGCCACCGGCACCTCGTCGAGATAGCCGACGAGGAAGACACCGTCGGGCAGCACGAACTGGGCCGGGTCGGTCGGATCGTCGTCCCCGCCGCCGTACCGCTCGGTGTAGAACGCCTGCAGCCGCGAGGTGAGCGCCTGTGCGTCGGGGTGGTCGTAACCGAGGCGACGAAGCTCCAACACGGATGGGAGGATAGGCGCCGTGAGGCTCGAGATCCCAGCCGGTTTGCTGCCCGCCGACGGACGCTTCGGCTCCGGGCCGTCCAAGGTCCCGGCCGGCCGCCTGGAGGCGCTGGCCGCCACCGGCGTGACGCTCATGGGCACGTCCCACCGTCAGCCGCCGGTGAAGCAGCTCGTCCGCCGGGTCGTCGACGGCCTCGCCGAGCTCTTCGCCCTGCCCGACGGCTTCGAGGTCGCGATCGGCAACGGCGGCTCGGCCGCGTTCTGGGACCTCGCCACCTTCGCGCTCATCGAGCGGCGCAGCCAGCACGCCGTGTTCGGCGAGTTCGGCGCGAAGTTCGCCAAGGCCGCCAACGCCGCGCCGTGGCTCGCCTCCCCCGGGATGCGTACGGCGGAGCCCGGCTCCCTCGTCACCCCCGTGTTCGACGCCGACGTCGACACCTACGCGTGGACCCACAACGAGACCTCGACCGGTGTCGCGGCGCCGGTCGTGCGTCCCGCGGGAATGACGGCCGACCAGCTCACCGTGGTCGACGCGACCTCCGCGGCCGGCGGCCTCGGCGTCGACGTCAGCGCGGCGGACGTCTACTACTTCGCCCCGCAGAAGTCCTTCGCCTCCGACGGCGGCCTGTGGATCGCGACCCTCTCCCCCGCCGCGATCGAGCGCGCGGAGCGGATCGCGCGCAGCGACCGCCACATCCCGGAGTTCTTCTCCCTCGTCACGGCGCTCAAGAACACCCGTGCCGACCAGACGCTCAACACCCCGGCCATCGCGACGCTCTTCCTGATGGCCGAGCAGCTCGACCAGATGATCGCCGACGGCGGCCTGACGGCGATGGCGGCACGGAGCGCGGCGTCGGCCGAGGTGCTCTACGGATGGGCGGAGAAGTCGCCCTATGCGGCCCCCTTCGTCGACGACCCGACCCACCGCTCGCCGGTCGTCGGCACGATCGAGCTCGACCCGGACCTCTCCAAGGCGAGCGTCATGGAGGTCCTGCGGGCCAACGGCATCGTCGATCTCGACGCCTACCGCGGCATCGGCGCCAACCAGCTGCGCATCGCGATGTACCCCGCTGTCGACGCCGCCGACGTCGAGGCTCTCACCGCCTGCATCGACTGGGTCGTCGACCACCTCTAGCGACGCCTGGCACGCACGCTCCAGACGCCGCTGGCCCACCGGCTCAGCCAGATCCACCGATTTTCGCCGTCGCGAGCGTCACCAGACGGGTGCGCCGGCAAGGCGGAGTGCCGAAGGCGGGCCGAGGTCTGAACGAAGTGGCCTCCGTCGAGGTGCGACAACGCCGCCGGCGTGCCCGGATGGGGGCGCGCAGCAGGCGCAAAATCGGTGGATCTGGGCTCAGGCGTCGGCCTCGTTGCGGATCAGCCGCAGCGTTGCCCGCTCCAGCGCCACCTGGCGCTCGTCGGGGGTGTCGTAGGTCCGGCGGGTGACCGCGGCGATGGTGCGGCCCTCCTCGTAGGCCGACACGACCCGCGGGTCGACGTACGCGGATCGGGCGAGGGCGGGGGTGTTGCCCAGGAACTCCGACACCTCCCGCATCGTGGCGGCGACGACCCGCTTGCGCGCGGCCTTCGAGGTCGCCTCCGGAGCCTCGGCGAAGGCGGCAGCGGCGAGCACGCTGGCGTGCCAGGTCCGGAAGTCCTTCGCGCTCGCCGTCGCTCCGGTCACCTCGCGCACGTAGGTGTTGACCAGCTCGGGCAGCATCGCGCGCCAGTGCCGCTCGAGCCGGTAGGCCAGCAGCGTCTTGTCCGTGCTCCGCCGCCGGCGCATCACCTCGATCGCGTCGGTGACGGCCGCGTCGTCGATCTCGATGCGATGGTCGACCCCGGACTTCCCGGTAAAGGTGAAGACCAGCGTGTCTTGGTGCCGACGGACATGCGACCGCTGCAAGGTGGTCAGCCCGAAGCTGCCGTGGGCGTCGGCGTACACGTCGTTCCCGATCCGGAAGTAGCCGAGGTCCAGCAGCCGCACGGCCACGGCGCAGGCGCGCTCGAGGGGCATGCCCTCGCGGCCGAGGTCGTCGACGACCTGCTCGCGAGCGCGCACGAGCGCCTCCCCGAAGAGCAGCACGCGGTCGAACTTCTCGGCGTCGCGACGGGTGCGCCAGGCCGGGTGGTAGAGGTACTGCCTCCGCCCGGCGTCGTCGGTCCCCACCGCCTGCAGATGCCCGTTGTCGTACGGCGTGATCCACACGTCCTTCCAGGCCGGCGGGATCACGAGCGCCCGGATCCGGTCGACCGCCTCCGAGGGCAGCCGCTCGCCGTGCTCGTCGAGGTAGGTGAAGCCCTTCCCGGCGCGCCTGCGGGTCCAGCCCGCCTGATCCGGAGACGTACGACGGAGCCTGACCACGACAGGTGCTTACCCGTTCGGGTGCCGCCTCAACCGCACCCACCACGCGGCCAGCCCGGCCGCGACGACGCCTCCGGCCGCCCAGGGCCACCACTCCGAGCCCCCACTCGACTGAGGGGAGCCCCCACTCGGCTGAGGGGAGGACCCATTCGGCTGCGGGGAGGCCCCACTCGGGGAGGGAGAGGAGGGAGAGGGGGAAGGGGAGGTGGGGGCGACGATCGCCTGCAGCTCCGGGGTGAGCTGGAGGTGGAGCACCTCGGAATGGACGCCCTCGCTGGAGAGCCACAGGCTGCCGTCGGCGGCGATGCCGAGACCCTCGCCCTGCTTCTGGCTCGGCAGGGTCATCGACCCCAGCCGGTCGAGGCTCGGCCAGGCGTAGAGCGTCGCCGAGGTGTAGCCCCGCACGAGGAAGTGGCGCCCGTCGGGGAGGAACGCGCCATCGGTCGCCATCGGGAGCATCACATCGGGCGAGCTGAGCGCCTCCAGCGTGACCGGTCCCGTGGCGTCGTACTCCTGCGGCGTGGCGTAGAGCGTGCCGCCCAGGAAGCCCTTGGTGACGATCAGCAGCCGGCCGTCGGGGGCCTCCATGAGCGTCTCCGCGTCGTGGGCGCCGTCCGGGTAGCGCAGCTCGCGCGGGACGGAGCCCTCCTGGGTCTCCTGGTCGCCGAGGCCGACCTTCGCCACCCCCACGGTGATCGAGTCGCGGATCGCGGCGTTGTCGCCGATGTCGCCGACCCAGACGCGATCGTCGCGCGCCGGCCAGCCGAACGGCGCGAGCGCCTCGACGTCGGTGGCGTCGTCGGCCCACGCGCTGACCCGCAGGGTCTTCCCCTCCGGGCTGACGACGAAGACGCGCGCGGAGTCGCCAGAGTCGTTGGTCGTCACGAAGTCGCCGTCCGGCAGCACGACCAGCGCCGAGGACTCGGTGATCTCGGCATCCTGGAACGAGAACGCGCCGTCGCTCGACGGTCCGAGCGCCAGCACGACCGCCGCCGCGACCCGCGCGATCATCGTCAGAGCCCCAGAAGATCGGCGAGCTTGGGCCGCACGCCCCAGGTCGAGACGAGCTCGTCGTACTCCTTGCGGACGCTGCCTCCCTTCATCGCGCCGACCGCTCCGCCCGTGCGGACGGCGCGCAGCAGGGTGTTGCGTGGGGTGTGCCGGCTCTCGACGAACTGCACGACGTCGACCTTGTAGCCGCTGATCCGCAGCAGGCTCGCGCGGATGCCGTCGGTGAGCGTGTCGGCCAGGCGCTCCCGGAGGATCCCGTGGCGCGTGAGCATCGCGTACGGCGACGGGGTCGGCGCCCTGCGGAGCTGGGCCGCGATGTCGTGGTGGCAGCACGGCGCGGCCAGGACGAGCGGCGCCTCCCACGCGACGGCCCGCGCGAGGGCGTCGTCGGTCGCGGTGTCGCAGGCGTGGAGGGCGAGCACCACGTCGGGCGCCTGGTCGAGCTCGACGCCGTCGATCGTGCCGACGACGAACCGCGCGTCGACGCCCAGCTGCTCCGCCACGGCCGCGTTGTGCGACGCCGACTGCTCCTTGACGTCCACGCCCGTGACGACGACCGGCAGCTCGCGGACGGAGGCGAGGTAGCGCTGGGCGGCGAACGTGAGGTAGCCGTTGCCGCAGCCCAGATCAACGATCCGCAGCGGCTCCTCAGTGGTCGGTGTGCGGAGGCGCCCGCTGCCCAGGGCCTCGGAGATCGCGGCGTCGAGCTGCCGCAGGAACTCCTCGACCTGGCGGTACTTCGCGGTCCGGCTCGGCTTGAGCCGCCCGTCACGGTCGCTGATCCCGAGCGCCACGAAGACCGGATCCGACTCGGGGAGCAGCCGCTCCTTGGCTCGGTCGTGGGAGGCGGCTGCCGGCGAGGCCCCGCCAGAGGCGCCTTCCCCGTCGGATTCAATCGCCTCGGTGGTGACGAGAGCGGTGTGGGGCGTCTTGGCCTCGACCGTGGTCCTCTCCGTGCTCGTCGTCACCACCCAGCGGGCCAACGGGAGGTCGAGGAGCTCGTCGAGCGCGGCGATCAGCGCAGGGCCGCCGACCGGGTGGTTCGCGGTGAACGCCTGCGTGGCGTCGTACGTCGTGATCTGGAGGTGCCGCCCGGCCTTGAGCTCGACGTAGCGGATCTCCACCCGCCGCCACGGCGGCGTCGTGCCGCGCTGACGACCCGAGGCGACCGCCGTGACCAGCCGATCGGGGTCGAGGATCGCCGACCGCATCCGGTTGAGCGCACGCAGCAGTGGCTCGCTGGTCCGACTCGGCGCGCTCGCCACTCCGCTCACTTGACCACCTGGGCGATCACCACGATCACCAGCAGGGCCGCCAGCGCCGCAGGGATGATCAGGCGACGCTGCTTCGGGCTCACCGGTCCAGTCTACGAAGCAGCGCCGATGGCTCCCGCATCGTCACCGCTCCACGAGGAACTGCTCGATCCGGGCAGCGATCTCCTCCACGTCGCGCAGCGAGCCGTCGGCGATCGCCATGATCAGGTCGAACTTCTCGTCCTGCGTCGCGTCGAGGTCGTGACCGTTCATGCCGACGAAGAGACGCAGACCGACCAGAGCGATGCGCTTGTTGCCGTCGACAAGGGCGTGGTTGGACACCAGGGAGTGAGTCAGCGCCGCCGCCTTGAGCACAAGGGACGGATACGCCTCGTCACCGAAGACCGTCGCAGCGGGGCGGGCAAGAGCTGACTCGAGCAGCCCGACGTCACGGATGCCCGGGGAGCCGAGCACCGTCTCGATAGCGAGCAGATCCTCGAGCCGTAGGAACTCGGTCATCAGACCGAGCCGAGGCGGTCGAGAGCCTCACGGTCCTCGTCCATGATCTTCGCGATCAGGGCGTCACGCTTCTGCTCCCGCTTCGAGACGTACTCCCCGATCGCGACGACGACGGTCTCGTGCATGGACCGCCCCTCGCGCTCGGCCGTCTCACGGAGCGCGGCAGCCTGCTCGTCCGTCAGTCGCAGAGTCATCGCCATGCCTCGATGGTACGACGCGATATCACCTGATACCACCACGTTGTGCTGGCTACCCGCCTGTCAGTGCGACCGAATCCTGCTCCCAGGATCTGCCTCTACGGCATGATCCCGGCTACAAGACTCCGACCGGAATCGGCAACCGGGAGAGCAACCGGGGGTGGATCGTGGCGCGTGAAGCCGAGGAGATCGTCGATCACACGCCACTGGCCGCGAGCAGGATCGACATCGCGTCGCGGATCGGCTGGCTGCTACGCACATGGCGGACGAACTCCGGGCTCTCGTTGCGCGCGGTCGCCGAGCGCCTCGACCGCGCCTTCAACACCATCGCCACGACCCTGCAGCTGGCCTGAGCAATCACTGTCCGAGGCGCGACGCCAGGAGCTCGGCGAGGTGCATCGTGCGGACGCCGGCGAGGTCGTCGAGCTGGACCCGGCAGCTCATCCCGTCGGCGAGGATGACGGTGTCGGGCCCCGCGGCGCGTACGGCGGGGAGCAGGTGCGTCTCCGCGATCGCCACCGAGACCTCGTAGTGGCCCCGCTCGACCCCGAAGTTGCCGGCCAGCCCGCAGCAGCCGGCCACCTTCGTCACGGTGGCGCCCGCGCGCTCGAGGAGCTGCTGGTCGAGCTTCCACCCGACGACCGCGCTCTGGTGGCAGTGCGGCTGGGCGACGATCTCGACGCCGGAGAGATCGGGCACCGGCAGGTCGAGCTTCGTCACCAGCTCGGCGAAGCTCAGCATCCCCACGGCGACGTCGACCGCCTCCGGGAGGTCGGTCAGCTCGATCGAGTCCGAGCGCAGCGTCGCGAGACACGACGGCTCCAGCCCGACGACAGGCACCCCTGAGGCGACGTACGGCGCCAGCGTCCGCACCGTCCGCTCCATGATCGACCTGGCCTGGTCGAGCTGGCCCGTCGTGATCCAGGTCAGCCCGCAGCAGGCGTCGTCGCCGATGACGCGGACGGTGAGCCCCTGCGCCTCGAGGAAGCGGACCGCGGCCTTGCCGGACTGGGTGAAGAAGTGGTCGGTGAAGCTGTCGGCCCAGACCCACACGTCGGGCGAGGCACGCCCTGTCCGCGCGGTCGTCGCGCCACGCTTGAGCGTCCGGGACGCGAAGGTCGGCACCGAGCGGCGCTGGTCGATCCCCGCGACCCACTTGGCGATCCACGCGATCAGCCCGATCCTCATCATCAGGTTGGTCAGTCGCGCGAACGGCGCACCCAGCCGCGCCCACTGCGGCAGCCGCCCCAGGAGATAGTGCGACCTCGGCCGCCGCCTCCCCTTGAAGGCCTGGTAGAGCGACTCCGACTTGTACGTCGCCATGTCCACGCCACTCGGGCAGTCGGTGGAGCAGCCCTTGCAGGCCAGGCACAGGTCGAGCGCGCCTGCCACCGCCGGGTCGGCCAGCCCGTGCACGAGCCCGCCGTCGAGCGCCTCCTGCAGCACTCGTGCACGGCCGCGGGTGGAGTCCTTCTCCTGCCTCGTCCCGAGGTACGACGGGCACATCACGCCCGACGTCGCCGGGGCCACGCACTTGCCGACTCCGGTGCAGCGGTGCACGGCCGCACCCAGGTCGCCGTCGTCGTGGACGAGCCGCAGCGCGGCCCGCGGACGCGCCCGGGGGCGGACCGGCCGGAGGTCGTCGGTGATGGCGGCCGGCCCGGCGCCGTCGGGCGAGGCGATGTTGCCGGGGTTCATCAGGTTCTCGGGGTCGGCCACCTGCTTGACCTGCGTGAAGAGGTCGATCGAGGTGGCGTCGTACATGAGCGGCAGCAGCTCGGAGCGGACCCGGCCGTCGCCGTGCTCGCCGGAGAGCGTGCCGCCGTACTTCCTGATGCCCTGCGCGCACTCGGTCATGAAGTCGCGGAAGACGGCCGCCGACGCCGGATCCCCCGGCTGGAAGGGGAAGTCGATCCGGCAGTGGATGCAGCCGTCGCCGAAGTGGCCGTAGGGGATGCCGTGCAGGCCGTAGGAGTCGAGGATGGCGTCGAAGTCGCGCAGCCAGGAGCCGAGGTGCTCCGGCGGGACGGCGGAGTCCTCCCAGCCGGAGTAGGCGGGCGTGGGCAGCGAGCGCCCGGCGAGGCCGGCGCCGTCCTCGCGGATCTTCCACAGCGCCGCCATCTCGCCCGGGTCGCGGACCAGGCGGGCGCCGAGCGCACCGGCTGCGGCCGCCACCGCCGTCAGCAGCTCCTCGGCATGGATGCCGGCGGCCTCGGCCATCAGCCAGCCGCCGCCCGCGGGCAGCTCGGGAACGGCGTTGCCCTTCGCCTTGACCAGCTCGACGATGCGGGCGTCGAGGCCCTCGCAGGCCAGGAGGGTGCCGGCGCTCGCGCGGGCCGCGGCCAGGACCGCCGTTACGGCGTCGGCGGCGTCGGGCATCGTCGGGTAGCCCAGCACCAGCAGCATCCGCCCCGGCTCGTCGACGACGAGCCGCACGGTCGTCTCGAGGATCGTCGCCAGCGTGCCCTCCGTGCCGACGAGGAAGCGATCGATCCGGCGGCCCTTCTCCGGCAGCAGGTGCTCGAGGGAGTAGCCCGAGACCTGCCTCCCGAAGCGGCCGAACTCCGTCCGGAGGTGGGCGAGATGGGCGTCTCCGATCGCCACCAGGGCGGTCGCCGCCGGGCCGGTCGGCGACGTCGTACCGGAGTATTCGATAACCTCGCCGGTCCCCCACACGACCTTGAGCGCCTCGACGTTGTCGACGGTGCGGCCGTAGCCCAGCGCACGGTTGCCGCAGGCGTTGTTGCCGATCATCCCGCCGATCGTGCAGCGCGGGTGGGTCGAGGGGTCGGGGCCGAAGCGCAGCCCGTACGGCGCCGCCGCCCGCTGCAGGTCGGCGTGGACGATCCCCGGCTCGATGCGCGCCGTCCGCGCCTCCGGATCGATGGCGACGACCCGGCGCAGGTCGCGGGTGTCGACGACGATCCCGGGCCCGACCGCGTTGCCGGCGATGGAGGTGCCGGCGCCCCGGAGCGTCACCGGAACCCCGAGCGCCCGCGACGCCTCGTGGACCGCGATCAGCTCGTCGGTGTGCTGCGGCCGGACGACGACCTGCGGGATGACGCGGTAGAGCGAGGCGTCGGAGGAGTAGAGCGCCCGCGCGAGGGTCGAGTCGTCGACCCCGCTGATGCCCCGGCTCCGCAGCTCGGCGGCCAGGTCGAGGGCAACGGCGGTCACACCCCCGATTCTCCCACCCGCACGGCTGCACACCGAAGTCGCCTCGCGCCGCGCCGGACCGGCCGCGTTCACGCGGGGCGGCGTCCGACCGCCCCGACTTCGGTGTGCAGCCGTGCAGGTCAGCGCCGGAGACCGGCGGCGCGGAGGGCGGCGGCGGTCTGCGGCGTGATCACGCGAGACGCGACGTCGGCGACCGCCACCCACTCGACGGCGTCGGTCGTCCCGTCGAGCTCGACGACCGCGGGCTCCGCGGTGTCGGAGGTCGTCACGGCGAAGATCAGATGGATCCCGTGGAACTCCTCCCAGCGCCCGGACGGCGCGGCGGCGGTGAGCGACACGTCGCGTACGTCGAGCGGCCGGCCGACCTCGACCTCGAGCCCGGTCTCCTCCTGGAACTCCCGCCGCAGCGCCTCGCGCGGCGACTCGCCGAAGTCGATGCCGCCACCGGGGAGATGCCAGCGTCCCCCGTGGACCGCGTGGGGGGCGATCCGGGTGAGCAGCACCTCGACGCCCTCGGCCGTGCCGCGGGTCAGCAGCCCGTAGACCCCGACCCGCTGCACCTGGGTCACGTGATGGTGGGTGAGCGCCTCGAGGACCAGCGGGACGGTCGGGACGGTGCCGTCGAGCACGTCGGCGAGTGGCAGCCACGCCGCCTCGGCGGTGGAGCCGCCGACCTCCACGGTGCGGGGCTCGGGCGCGTCGACGGCCACCCAGCCGTCGTAGACGATCCGCAGCGCGTGCGCGTCGACGTTGCGACCACGCCGCCAGGCGTTGGCCTGGTGGCTCGACAGCACCCACGCGGTCTCGCCGATGACGACGTCGAGCCCGGTCTCCTCCTGCACCTCGCGCACGACTGCCGCACGCGGGTCCTCGCCGTGGTCGAGCCCCCCGCCCGGCAGCGTCCACATCGGCGTCGCCGTCAGCGTGTCGGACAGCCGCGACATCAGGATCGCCCCGTCACGGAGCACGACGGCGTACGCCGCCACCCGCTGCACCTGCGGCAGCCTCTCCCGCCGCCTCATGGCCCACCGCCCGGTGAGGAGTCACCGGTTAACCGGGAACTGGGGAACTTCTCGGCCGGCGCACTGGCCGAGAAGTTCCCTTTTCGCCGGTTAACCGGGGACTCCTCACCTCTGGATCTCATGAGAAGAGGGGCCGGCGGTCGACGGCGAGCGAGCGGCGCCCCGCCCACTGCCAGACCCGAGCGGCCCGGTCGCGGTCGTCGTCGGTCACGAGGTTGCCCATCCAGCGCAGCGCGAGGGTCATCAGCCACTCGCTGCGCATGCCGAGGGGACCGAGCGCGGCGACGAGGCGGGGGTTGGTGGCGATGCCGGCCAGCCGCCGGGCGATCGAGAAGGCCTCGCCGTACTGCTCCCGGAGCAGCTCGGGCCACAGATGCGTCAGCGAGGTGTTCGGCGCGGCGGCGAGGACGTCGGCGACGATCCGCCCCGTCTCGAGGCCGTAGTCGATGCCCTCGCCGTTGAGCGGGTTCACGCAGGCGGCCGCGTCGCCGATCAGAGCCCAGTTCGGGCCGGCGACGCCTCTGACCGCACCGCCCATCGGCAGCAGCGCGCTCGCCTCGGCCCGGAGCTCGCCGATCAGGCCGAACTCGTCGCGGATCTGCTCGGCATAGAGCCGCATCAACGGCTTGATCGCCACGTCGGCCGGCCGCTGGGAGGTCGCGAGCGTCCCGGCGCCGAGGTTCACCTGACCGCCGCCGAGCGGGAAGACCCAGCCGTACCCCGACAGCACCGCGCCCGCCTCGTCGCGCAGCTCGAGGTGCGAGGAGATCCACGGGTCGTCGCTGCGCGCGCTGGCCACGTAGGAGCGGCCGGCCACGCCGTAGACGGTGTCGCGGTGCCACTCCCGCCCGAGCACCTTGCCCAGCGGCGACCGTACGCCATCGGCGACGATCAGCCGGCGGCAGGCGATCTCCCTCGTCGATCCAGGGCCGTCGGCGACGAGGACCGCCTCGGCCCGGCCGTCCGCGCCACGGCGTACGTCGACGGCGCGCAGCCCGTCGAGCGCGGTCGCGCCCGCCTTGATCGCCGTGGTGCGCAGGTGGTCGTCGAGCTCGGTGCGCGCGACCGCGGAACCCCAGTCCGGCAGGCCTCCGCCGGGCCATGGCAGCTCGAGCGTCTGCCCGAAGCCGTGCGCCCGCAGCCCGCGGGACACCGGATGCGTGCGCACCCAGTCCTCCAGCCCGAGCAGGCCCAGCTCGTGGACGGCCCGCGGCGTCAGCCCGTCGCCGCAGGTCTTGTCCCGCGGGAACGTCGCCATGTCGACGAGTACGACGTCGAGCCCTGCCCGGGCGGCCCAGGCGGCCGCGGACGACCCCGCCGGCCCGGCCCCCACGACCAGCACGTCGCACCTGGCCGGGGAGGAACTCATGAGCACAAGGCTATCCGGACGCCCGGTCACGCATGCGACGTCGCGCCGCGGGCAGCACAATCACCCCATGAGACTGCTCCGCACGGCGTTGGCCACGCTGGGCTGGATCGCGCTGTTCGACGTCCTGGGGGTGGTGCTGCTCCTGCTCGCCGAGCTCGTCGCCGCGCTCGACATCGTGTGGCAGGACAGCATCGGGCTGGGCTACGTGGTCTGGTTCGTGACCGGCGTCTTCTGCTCGGTGACGATCTATCTCCACGGCAACGAGGACGCCTCCGTCGACGTCGTACGCCGGGCGGGGCTGCTCCGCGTGGCGGTGACGATCCCCGTCTGCCTCCTGGTGGGCCTCGTCTCGAGCCCCTTCTGGGCCGACGACGTGGAGGTGCGCGCGCCGCCCGACAGCGGCCCGCTGACGATCACCTACCTGGTGACGATCGTGGCCGCGATGCTCTTCTGGCACTTCGTCGTGTTCACGCCGACGAGGCGTCAGCCGACCTTGCGGTAGGCCCGGTGGGCCAGCAATGTCAGGCGGCTGTTGGCGCACGTCCGCGTCCGGTGGGCGACGAAGAGGGACACGGTCGAGTCCGGCGGGTAGACCCGGAAGCCGTCGACCGCCGTCGGGCGGCATCGCCGCGTGCCGTAGGGCGCCGCGGTGGTCTGGTCGACCAGGCTCGCCGCCCGCTCCCCGGGCGCGAGCCAGACCCGCCGCACCGTCGAGGGTGTGCGGGTCGCGGCATGACCGACCTGGGTGCCGTCGCCGCCTCCGACGAAGGAGAGCCCGCCGTAGCCGCGGAGCCAGCAGCGGGTCGCCGACACGTTGGTCAGCCGGAGCGCGCCGAAGCGATGCGACGCGCCTGCCCCTCGGCGGACGTAGCCGGCGGCGAGTTGCCCGGCGGTGCACTCCGTCGCCACGGTGGGCCTCGCGGCCCGGGCGGGCCCCGCGAGGGAGGCCGGCAGCAGCGCGGCGACGAGCAGGACGGCCGGGGCGAGGATCCGGGAAGGTCTCATGTGACCCATTCAACGTCGCGCTCCGGCTGAGACAAGGCGCCCGGGACGGCACAGCGCCCGGCCCCTGACGGGACCGGGCGCTGTGGACGTCGACGCGGAGTCGGATCAGCTCGGGTAGGAGCCGAAGTCGAAGTCCTCGATCCCGACAGCCTGGCCGGAGCCGTTGCCGAAGTCGTAGTCGTAGGACTCGTAGCCCGTCACCGAGTAGGCGGCCGCGCGGGCCTCCTCCGTCGGCTCGACCCGGATGTTCCGGTAGCGCTCCAGGCCGGTGCCGGCCGGGATGAGCTTGCCGATGATGACGTTCTCCTTGAGACCGCGCAGGCTGTCGGAGCGGCCGTTGATCGCGGCGTCGGTGAGGACGCGGGTGGTCTCCTGGAAGGAGGCCGCCGACAGCCACGACTCGGTCGCGAGCGACGCCTTGGTGATGCCCATGAGCTCCGGACGGCCCGAGGCCGGCTTGCCGCCCTCGGTCACCACGCGGCGGGACTCCGCCTCGTAGAGCGCCCGGTCGACCAGGTCGGACGGGAGCAGGTTGGTGTCACCGGACTCCAGCACCGTGATCCGGCGCAGCATCTGCCGCACGATGATCTCGATGTGCTTGGCGTGGATCGACACACCCTGGCTCTTGTAGACACCCTGGACCTCGTCGACGAGGTGCTTCTGGGTGGCACGGACACCGAGGATGCGGAGAACCTCCTTCGGGTCGGGCGTGCCGACCGTGAGGGTGCGACCGACCTCGATGTGCTCGCCGTCGGCCACGTTGAGCCGCGAGCGACGGGACACGACGTACTCCACGACCTCCGAGCCGTCGTCGGGGGTGACGAGGACCTTGCGGGCCTTGTCCGTCTCCTCGATCTGGACGCGGCCGGCGGCCTCGCTGATCGGGGCGACGCCCTTCGGCGTACGCGCCTCGAAGAGCTCGACGACGCGGGGCAGACCCTGCGTGATGTCGTCGGCCGAGGCCACACCACCGGTGTGGAAGGTGCGCATCGTCAGCTGCGTGCCCGGCTCACCGATGGACTGGGCGGCGATGATGCCGACCGCCTCGCCGATGTCGACGAGCTTGCCGGTCGCGAGCGAGCGGCCGTAGCACTTCGCGCAGGTGCCCGTCGCGGCCTCACAGGTGAGGACGGAGCGGATCTTCACGTCGGTCACGCCGGCAGCGGCGAGCTCGGCGATCTTGACGTCGCCCAGGTCCTCACCGGCCACCGCGAGCACGTCGCCGTTCGGGCCGACGACGTCCTCGGCGGCGGTCCGCGCGTACGCCGTCGTCTCGACGTCATCGTCGACGATCGAGACCAGGAAGCCACGCTCGGTTCCGCAGTCCTCCTCGCGGATGATGACGTCCTGCGACACGTCGACCAGACGACGGGTCAGGTAGCCCGAGTCGGCCGTGCGGAGCGCGGTGTCGGCAAGACCCTTGCGGGCACCGTGGGTCGAGATGAAGTACTCGAGCACGGAGAGGCCCTCGCGGAAGTTGGCCTTGATCGGGCGCGGGATGATCTCGCCCTTCGGGTTGGCCACGAGGCCACGCATGGCGCCGACCTGGCGGATCTGGTTGAAGTTTCCAGAGGCGCCCGAGATGACCTGCATGTAGATCGGGTTCTTGCGGTCGAAGGCCTTCTCCATGGCCTCACCGACCTCCTTGGCCGCCTCGGTCCAGATCTCGACGAGCTCCTGACGACGCTCCTCGTCGGTCACGAGACCGCGCTCGAACTGCTTCTGGATCTTGGTGGCCTTGTCCTCGTAGCCCTTGAGGATCTCCACCTTGTTCGACGGCGTGGTGACGTCGTCGATCGAGACCGTGACCCCCGAGCGGGTGGCCCAGTGGAAGCCGTTGTCCTTGAGCGCGTCGAGGGACGCCGCGACGACGACCTTCGGGTAGCGCTCGGCGAGGGCGTTGACGATGGCGCCGAGGCGCTTCTTGCCGACCTCCTCGTTGACGTAGGGGAAGTCCGCGGGCAGCGTGTCGTTGAAGATGGTGCGGCCCAGGGTGGTCTCGAGGATGACGGCGTCACCCTCGGCCCAGCCCTCGGGAGCCTCCCAGCCCTCCGGCGGCACGATGTCGTCGAGGCGGATCTTGATCGGCGACTGCAGCGAGATCTCGCCGCGGTCGAAGGCCATGATCGCCTCGGCCGGCGACGCGAAGGCACGGCCCTCGCCCGGCTGACCGTCGCGGTCGGTCGTCAGGAAGAACAGGCCGATGATCATGTCCTGGGAGGGCATGGTCACCGGACGGCCGTCCGACGGCTTGAGGATGTTGTTCGTCGACAGCATGAGGACGCGGGCCTCGGCCTGCGCCTCCGCGGACAGCGGCAGGTGGACCGCCATCTGGTCGCCGTCGAAGTCGGCGTTGAAGGCGCCGCACACGAGCGGGTGGAGCTGGATCGCCTTGCCCTCGATGAGCTGCGGCTCGAACGCCTGGATGCCCAGACGGTGGAGCGTGGGCGCACGGTTGAGCAGGACCGGGTGCTCGGTGATGACCTCTTCGAGGACGTCCCACACGACCGGCCGGGCGCGCTCCACCATCCGCTTGGCGGACTTGATGTTCTGCGCGTGCGACAGGTCGACGAGGCGCTTCATGACGAAGGGCTTGAACAGCTCGAGCGCCATCTGCTTGGGCAGACCGCACTGGTGCAGCTTGAGCTGCGGACCCGACACGATGACCGAGCGGCCCGAGTAGTCGACGCGCTTGCCGAGGAGGTTCTGACGGAAGCGACCCTGCTTGCCCTTGAGCATGTCGGAGAGCGA
This sequence comes from Nocardioides sp., assembly GCF_047607365.1. Lineage (GTDB taxonomy): Bacteria > Actinomycetota > Actinomycetes > Propionibacteriales > Nocardioidaceae > Nocardioides. The sequence continues at coordinate 21,859 of NZ_JASGDD010000043.1, forward strand.
CTTGAGCGGGCGGTTGCCCGGACCGGTCACCGGACGACCACGGCGGCCGTTGTCGAACAGCGAGTCGACGGCCTCCTGGAGCATCCGCTTCTCGTTGTTGACGATGATCTCCGGAGCACCCAGGTCGAGCAGTCGCTTGAGCCGGTTGTTGCGGTTGATCACGCGACGGTAGAGGTCGTTGAGGTCGGAGGTCGCGAACCGGCCACCGTCGAGCTGCACCATCGGGCGCAGGTCCGGCGGGATGACCGGGACGGCGTCGAGCACCATGCCGATCGGCTGGTTGCCGGTCTTGCGGAAGGCGTCGACGACCTTGAGCCGCTTGAGGGCGCGGACCTTGCGCTGGCCCTTGCCGGTCGCGATGGTCTCGCGCAGCGACTCGACCTCGCCCTCGATGTCGAAGTCCTGGAGGCGCTTCTGGATCGCCGTGGCGCCCATGTGGCCCTCGAAGTACTTCCCGAACCAGTTCTTCATCTCGCGGTAGAGGAGCTCGTCGCCCATGAGGTCCTGGACCTTGAGGCTCTTGAAGGTGTCCCACACCTCCTCGAGACGGGCGAGCTCGGCCTCGGAGCGCTTGCGGATGGCGGCGAGCTCACGCTCGGCACCGTCGCGCACCTTGCGCTTCTGGTCGGCCTTGGCGCCCTCGGCCTCCAGAGCCGCGAGGTCCTCCTCGAGCTTCTTCTGGCGGTCGGCGAGCGCCGTCTCCATGCGGTTGGTGAGCCGGTCGCGCTCGAGGCCCACCTTGCTCTCCAGCGAGGACAGGTCGCGGTGGCGAGCGTCCTCGTCGACGGAGGTGATCATGTACGCCGCGAAGTAGATGACCTTCTCGAGGTCCTTCGGGGCCAGGTCCAGGAGGTAGCCGAGACGCGACGGCACGCCCTTGAAGTACCAGATGTGGGTCACGGGAGCGGCGAGCTCGATGTGGCCCATCCGCTCACGGCGCACCTTGGAGCGGGTGACCTCGACGCCACAGCGCTCGCAGATGATGCCCTTGAAGCGGACCCGCTTGTACTTCCCGCAGTAGCACTCCCAGTCCCGGGTGGGACCGAAGATCTTCTCGCAGAAAAGGCCGTCACGCTCGGGCTTGAGCGTGCGGTAGTTGATGGTCTCCGGCTTCTTGACCTCACCGTGGCTCCACGCGCGGATCTCGTCCGCGGTGGCCAGGCCGATCCGAAGCTGGTCGAAGAAGTTGACGTCCAACACTGTATGTATCCCTAACCCTCTGTTCAGACTTCCTCGACGGACGACGGCTCACGACGCGAGAGGTCGATGCCCAGCTCCTCGGCGGCGCGGAAGACGTCCTCCTCCGCGTCCTTGAGCTCGATCGCCGAGCCGTCCTGCGAGAGGACCTCGACGTTGAGACACAGCGACTGCATCTCCTTGACGAGCACCTTGAACGACTCGGGGATGCCGGAGTCGGGGATGTTCTCGCCCTTGACGATCGCCTCGTAGACCTTGACGCGGCCGGGCACGTCGTCGGACTTGATGGTCAGCAGCTCCTGGAGCGCGTAGGCGGCGCCGTACGCCTCCATGGCCCAGACCTCCATCTCACCGAAGCGCTGGCCACCGAACTGGGCCTTGCCGCCGAGCGGCTGCTGGGTGATCATCGAGTACGGGCCGGTCGAGCGGGCGTGGATCTTGTCGTCGACCAGGTGGTGGAGCTTGAGGATGTACATGTAGCCCACCGAGACCGGCTCCGGGAACGGCTCGCCGGAGCGGCCGTCGAAGAGGCTGGCCTTGCCGTTGGTGCCGACCACCCGGACGCCGTCGCGGTTGGGCCGCGTGGCGCTGAGCAGGCCCGTGATCTCGTCCTCGAGCGCACCGTCGAAGACCGGCGTGGCCACCTTCGTGTCCGGCTCGGCCTTGTCGGCGTGGATCGACATCAGGCGCTTGGCCCACTCGGTCGACTTCACGTTCTTGTCGTCGGCGAGGTCGAGGTCCCAGCCCTGCTTGGCGAGCCAGCCGAGGTGGAGCTCGAGGACCTGGCCGATGTTCATCCGTCGCGGGACGCCGAGCGGGTTGAGGATCACGTCGACCGGGGTACCGTCCTCCATGAACGGCATGTCCTCGATCGGCAGGATCTTGGCGATGACGCCCTTGTTGCCGTGACGGCCGGCGAGCTTGTCGCCGACGGAGATCTTCCGCTTCTGCGCGACGTAGACGCGCACCAGCTGGTTGACGCCCGGCGGCAGCTCGTCGCCCTCCTCGCGGTCGAAGACGCGGACGCCGATGACGGTGCCCTCCTCGCCGTGCGGCACCTTCATCGAGGTGTCGCGGACCTCGCGCGCCTTCTCACCGAAGATCGCGCGGAGCAGGCGCTCCTCGGGGGTCAGCTCGGTCTCGCCCTTGGGCGTGACCTTGCCGACGAGGATGTCACCGGTGGTGACCTCGGCGCCGATGCGGATGATGCCGCGCTCGTCGAGGTCGGCCAGCATCTCCTCGGAGACGTTGGGGATGTCCCGGGTGATCTCCTCCGGGCCGAGCTTCGTGTCGCGGGCGTCGACCTCGTGCTCCTCGATGTGGATCGAGGTGAGGTAGTCCTGCTGCACGAGACGCTGCGACAGGATGATCGCGTCCTCGTAGTTGTGACCCTGCCACGGCATGAACGCCACGAGCAGGTTCTGGCCCAGCGCCATCTCGGCGCCGTCGGTGGCCGGGCCGTCGGCGATCGGCGAGCCGACCTCGACGCGGTCGCCCTCGGTGACGAGCGGGATCTGGTTGACGCACGTGCCCTGGTTGGAGCGGGTGAACTTCGCCAGCTTGTACGTCGTGTACGAGCCGTCGTCGTTCATGGTCTCGATCACCTCGGCCGAGACGTCCTTGACGACGCCGGCCTTCTTGGCGGTGACGACGTCGCCGGCGTCGACCGCGGCGCGGTACTCGATGCCGGTGCCGACCAGCGGCGCCTCGCTGCGGACCAGCGGGACGGCCTGGCGCTGCATGTTGGCGCCCATGAGGGCGCGGTTGGCGTCGTCGTGCTCGAGGAACGGGATGAGGGCGGTCGCGACCGACACCATCTGGCGCGGCGAGACGTCCATGTAGTCGACCTCGGCGGCCGGGACCTCGGAGACCTCGCCGTCGGCGAGGCGGACCAGCACGCGCTCGTCGACGAAGCGGCCGGACTTGTCCAGAACCGCGTTGGCCTGCGCGATGACGGTGCGGGACTCGTCGTCGGCGGTGAGGTAGTCGACCTGGTCGGTGACGACGCCGTCGACGACCTTGCGGTAGGGCGTCTCCACGAAGCCGAACGGGTTGATCCGGCCGAAGGAGGCCAGCGAGCCGATGAGGCCGATGTTCGGGCCCTCAGGGGTCTCGATCGGGCACATCCGGCCGTAGTGCGACGGGTGGACGTCGCGGACCTCCATGCCGGCGCGGTCGCGGGAGAGACCACCCGGGCCGAGGGCCGACAGACGCCGCTTGTGCGTCAAGCCCGCGAGCGGGTTGTTCTGGTCCATGAACTGCGACAGCTGCGAGGTGCCGAAGAACTCCTTGAGCGCCGCGACGACGGGCCGGATGTTGATCAGCGACTGCGGCGTGATGGCCTCGACGTCCTGGGTCGTCATGCGCTCGCGGACGACGCGCTCCATGCGGGCCAGACCGGTGCGGAGCTGGTTCTGGATGAGCTCGCCGACCGTGCGCATGCGGCGGTTGCCGAAGTGGTCGATGTCGTCCGGCGTGATGTCGATGACGCCCTGCGGGGTCTCGAGCTGGGTCTGGCCGTCGTGCAGCGCGACGATGTACTTGATCGCGGCGACGATGTCGTCCACGGTCAGCGTCTGCTGGTCGAAGGCCTCGAGCAGGCCGAGCTTCTTGTTGACCTTGTAGCGGCCGACCTTGGCGAGGTCGTAGCGCTTCGGGTTGAAGTAGTAGTTGTTGAGCAGCGTCTGCGCGGCCTCGCGCGTGGGCGGCTCGCCGGGACGGAGCTTGCGGTAGATGTCGAGCAGCGCGCTGTCCTGGTCGGCGACGTTGTCCTTCTCCAGGGTCAGCATCATCGACTCGTACTGCCCGAACTCCTCGCGGATCTGCTCGTTCGTCCAGCCGAGCGCCTTGAGCAGGACGGTGACGTTCTGCTTGCGCTTGCGGTCGAGGCGGACGCCGACGAGGTCGCGCTTGTCGATCTCGAACTCGAGCCAGGCGCCGCGGCTCGGGATGAGCTTGGCGGTGAAGATGTCCTTGTCGGACGTCTTGTCGGCGGTGCGCTCGAAGTAGACGCCGGGGCTGCGGACGAGCTGCGACACGACGACGCGCTCGGTGCCGTTGATGATGAAGGTGCCCTTGTCGGTCATGAGCGGGAAGTCGCCCATGAAGACCGTCTGGCCCTTGATCTCGCCGGTGTCGTTGTTGGTGAACTCGGCCGAGACGTAGAGCGGCGCGGAGTAGGTGAAGTCCTTCTCCTTGCACTCCTCGACGGTGTACTTGGGGTCGTAGAACACCGGGTTCTCGAACGAGAGCGACATCGTCTCGGAGAAGTCCTCGATCGGGGAGATCTCCTCGAAGATCTCCTCGAGGCCGGACTTGTCCGACACGTCCTCGCCGGCGGCGCGGCGGGAGGTGATGCGCTCGGCGTGGACCTCGTTGCCGATCAGCCAGTCGAAGCTGTCGGTCTGGAGGGCAAGGAGCTGCGGGACCTCGAGAGGCTCGGTGATCTTTGCGAAAGAAAGGCGACGGGAAGTGGAATCAGCGGAGGAGCTGCGCGCGGCCAAGAGGAATCCTTCAACAGGTTTCGCTGTGATGAGCGCGGCCGACCACCGTGGAGTCACCGGACAGACCCGAGGCATTTGAGGGCACGCGCAAAGAGCAACGATACCCTAAAGGGCGCGGCGACTCAACATCATGAGCCTGCGCCTGCCTCAGGTCAAGCATTGACTTGTCGTCGGCGTGGTGCGACGGGGGTCTGTCCGGCTACTGAGTGACCAGATCGTCGATCAGCCATACCCCGCCGGTCTTCACCATCGTGAGGGTGACGTGGTCCTGGTAGGTGACCGGCGTGGTGTTCTCGGTGTTGCTGGTGGGGCGGTCGACCAGCACGAGGACCTGGACCCGGCCGGGGGTGGCGTGGACCACCCCGGAGCCGACCACCTTGGCCGTGATGACCGTCTTGGCCGCGGGCGCGTTGTCCTCGATCGTCTGCCAGAGGTCGGCGAAGGTACGCCGGTAGGACGCGGTGAGATAGCTCTCCGCCTCCTTCTCGTCGTCGTCCAGGGTCCGGTAGTCGTAGGTCAGCACGGGGATGACCGCCTGCTCGGCGGTCTGCCGGGCGTCCCGGGCGTCGTCCTCGGCCGCGACGGGATCGGGGCGGGTCCAGGCCCAGGCGGCGACCGCGATCGTCACCAGCGCGAGCACGCCCACCAGCGCGAGGAGCCATGCCGGCGGCTCCTTGCCCCACGCCGCCGGGCGGCTCATGGCGTGGCCTCCTGCGTCGGTGTGGCGGAGGCGCTCGGGTCGGCCGACTGGCTCGACTGCTGCTGCGCCTCCTGGCCGACGGGGGTGAAGTCGTCGACCTTCCAGACGCCACCCTGCCGGACGAGGGTGACCTCGACGCGGTAGGGCTGCGGGTCGGCGGACTGGCGGGCCTCACTGCCCGTGGCGTCGTCCTTGCTGCTCTTGTCGGGGAAGGAGTTGGTGAGCTCGCCGGCCACCAGGACGGTGGCGCGGCCGCGCTCAAGGTCGAGATCGCCGACGCCGGTGGCGTAGACGGTCGTGGTCCGGCCGAGCCCCGACTGTGCGACCGTCGCCTCGGCGTACGGGACGTTCTGCTCGAAGTCGGCCTTGAACTTGGCCGTCACGAGTGCCTCCACGTCCTTGCGGTACGACGGCATCGTCGACCCGTCGAGCAGGTCGGGGCCGTAGGTGTTGACCGTCGTCATGAAGGCGCGGGCCTGGGTCATGACCACGTCGCGGGCGTCCTGGGTGGGATTGTCCGTCGCCCATGGAGCGCCGTCACGATGGACCGCCTGATAGCCCAGCGCCGCGACCGAGAGCACGATGAGCGCTCCGAGGACCGCGAGGATGCCTCGCCGCAGGATCACTCGGGGGCGCCCCAGCTGAACGTGTGCGTGGCGTCGTCGTAGGAGCCGATCACCGTAGAAGTATCCACGCTGCCGGTCATCGGGGCCGCCCGGTCGAGGTTCTGCGCGCCGCGCGGGTCCGACGTGCTCGGCGACTCGGTGCACTTGGCGTCGGTGTTGAGCGGCTTGTTCGTGCCGACCTGCGGCGCCTGCTTCTTGGTGCCCTCGTAGCCCTTCTCGCAGAGCTTGTCCTGGGTGAGCACGAGGCCGAAGTGGGCGTTCCACACCCCGCCGACGTCGTCGTCGACGACGGTGTAGCCACCCTCGACGACGTACGGGTAGAGGACGAGGACCTGCTTGAGGCCCGGGAGGCGCTGGTAGACGATGTCGCCGATCGTCACCGACTCGCTCAGCAGCTCGGTCAGGTCGACGTTGTTCTCGTCGAGGAACGTCTTGAGCTGGGCGGCGCCCGCGGCGCCATTGGCGATGAGGCGGCGCAGGTTCTTGTCGTTGCCGGCGAGCACCCCGCTGAAGAGCGAGAGGTTCTTCGCGAAGCTCGTGATCGCGCTGCTGGTGGCGACCTGGCCGTCCAGGACCGTGTTGCCGTCGCGGAGCAGCGCGGAGGTGAGGTCGAAGTTCTGGTTGGCGGTCTCGATGAACGAGGTGCTGGTGTCGATGATCTTCTGCAGGTCCAGGCCGGTGCCGGCGAAGGCCGTCCCCAGCTCGTGGATCGTGGTCGCGAGCGAGTCGCGGTTCACCGAGTCGACCGTCTCGGCGGTGTCGCCGAGCAGCTTCTCCGTCGGCAGGGGCGTCCTGGTGTGCGCCTGGGCGATCTCCGAGCCGTCCCGCAGGTAGGGCTGCGCGCTGCTCTGCGGCTGGAGGTCGACGTACTGCTCGCCGACGGCCGACCGGTTGGCGACGGCCGCGATGGCGTCCGACGGGATGGCGTCGTACTCCTTGTCGATGTCCAGGTAGACGTCGACGCCGTCGTCGGTGAGCACCATCTTCGAGACCTCGCCGACCTTGACCCCCCGCCAGTCCACCTCGGCGCCCTCGTAGATCCCGCCCGAGGAGAGGAAGTGCCCGACGACGGTGTAGCCGGGGTCGCGGACGAGCCGGTCGAGCCGGGCGTAGCGCGCGCCGGCGTAGGTGACGCCGATGAGCGTGATGAGGACGAAGACGAGCAGCTGGACCTTGACGCGCCGGGTGATCACTGGACTGTCTCCTTCACGGCGAGACCCGGGACGAGGAGGCGCACCAGGCTCGGGTCGTAGACCTCGCTCAGCTGCTCGTAGGTGACCTTCGACCGCCCGTCGGCGCCGACCGGCGCGCGGGAGAGCCCGGCGAGCGCGCCGCCGAGGACGTCGCCGACGCCCGGGATGGCGCTGGCGAGCTGGGAGGCGAGGTCGGAGGGGATGATGGTGACGCCGGCCGTCGGCAGCCCGGGCACCTGGTTGATCAGCTTGCAGAGCGCGGTGTCGCGGTTGGACGGCTTCTTGCAGGCGTTGATGATGTCCAGCACGGTCGTCCCGGCGGCGAGCAGGTCCTTGCACGCCTGGCTGCTCAGGTCGCCCGAGGTGAGGCACTTCGTCAGGTTGCTCACGACGTTCGTCGGGTTGAGCACCGACGGCACCGCGCTGCTGGCGTCGAGGAGATCCGAGGCGTCGACCTGCAGGGTGATGGAGAGGTTGACGTAGTCGCCCATGTGGAGGTTCTTCGCGACGGTCGGGTCGCGACCGACGACCTCGTCGACGAAGGGATAGGTGAAGGCGGTGTCGAGGGAGTTCACCAGGTGGTCGCCGGCGTTCGCGAGCTGGGTGAGGGTCGGCTCCAGGTTGTCGAACGTCCGGATCACCTGGGCCTTGGAGGCCTTGATGACCCGGGTGCCGACCTCGCCGAGGTCACTGAGCGCCTGGAGCATCGTGACCAGGTCCTTGCGCTGGGACTCGATGCTGGTCAGCGCGCCGGGCAGCTCCTCGAGCGTCGCGTCGATCGTGTCCTCCTGGGACCGGGCCGACTTCGCGAGGCGGTCGACGGCCTCGATGGCGTTGACGATGTCGGCCTTGTGGTCGTCGAGCTGGGTGACCAGCTGGTTGACCTGCGTGAGCACGTCGCGGGCGGCGTCCTCGTGGCCGGCGAGCGCCTTGTTGAGCTCGGTCGAGATGGTCTGCAGCTGAGCGACGCCGCCGCCGTTGAGGACCAGGCTCAGCGCGCCCAGGACCTCCTCGATCTCGGGGTTGCGGCCGCTGTTGGCCAGCGTGATCGTGTCGCCGCTGGCGAGCATGGTGGTGCTGGGGTCAGTCTCCGGCGCGGCCAGGTCGACGAACTTCTCGCCGAGCAGGCTGGTCTGGCGGATGGTTGCGACGGCGTTGACCGGGAGCTTGGTGTCCTTGCGCAGCTGGACCCGGACGTCGGCGTGGCCGTCGTCGAGGGCGATGTCCTGCACCCGTCCGACCGTGACGTCCCCGACCTTCACCGACGAGTCCGGCACGAGGTCGAGCACGTCGGCGAACTGGACCGTCACCGTGATCGGGTCGTCGCCGGTGTCGGCGCCACCGGGCAGCGGCAGCGAGTACGCGTCGAAGGAGCATCCGCTCAGGCCGAGCGTCAGCACCAGCACGGCCGCGATGGATGAGCGGCGCCAGGCGCGTGCGATGGCAAGGCGGAGCGCCGAAGGCGGCCTTGGAGCGAAGCGGGCCGTCGAGGCGCGACAACGCGGCCGGCGTGCGTGCATGGCGTCGCTCATCGCACCAGACCTCCGAGGGTGAGATCACTCTTCTTGCCGTAGCTGGACCCGGTGCCGGCGTACGCGCCGAAGAGGTCGCCGCTGCGGCCCGAGCCGCCGATCGCCTTGCACAGGCTGCCCGAGGAGTCGACGTTGTCGAGGATCGTGCAGAGGGCGAGCGCGGGATCGGCGAGGTCGAAGCCGAGTGCCTTGTCCAGGTTGGAGTTGGTGTCCAGCGTGCCCGCCTGGGGGTTGTAGCCGTAGAAGAGGTTGTTGAGCGCGAGCGGCGCGTTGTTGAGGGTCTCCGCGAGCTGGTCGCGCCGCTTGACGACGACCTTCGCCAGCCGGTTCAGGCTCTTGATGTCGCTGTGCAGGACGTCCTTGTTGTCCTTGACGAACGTCTGGACGGCTCCCAGCGCCGTGGCCAGGTTGCGGACCGAGTTGGCGAGGTCGGTGCGCTCCCCCGCGAGCATCTCGGAGACCGACGCGAGCGAGGTGTTGAAGTCGCGCACGGTGTCGTCGTTCTTCGCCAGCGTGCTGATGAACCCCTCGAGCTGCTGGGCCGAGGAGAAGAACTCGTCCTTGTTGTCGTCGAGCGTCTGGGTGAGGTCGCTGAAGTCGCCGATCGTCTCGTGGAACTGCTCGCCCTCGCCGCCGAAGTTCTTCGCGGTCTGGTCGAGGAGGTCCGACAGCGCACCGTTCTTGTTGGCGCCCTCGGGGCCGATCGCCACCACGAGGTCGTCGAGGTTGCTGTAGATGTCGTCGAGCTCGAGCGGCGTCGCGGTCCGCGAGGTGTCGAGGACGGCCCCGTCGGCAAGCGTCGGCCCCGAGGTCCACGCCGGCGTCAGCTGGACGAACCGGTCGCCGACGACCGAGGGGGCCACGATGAGGGCCTTGGCGTCCTCGGGGACCTTGACGTCGTCGTCGTAGTGCATCGTCACCTTGACCGACGTGCCACCGGGCTCGACCTTGTCGACCTGGCCGACCGTGACGCCGAGGATCCGGACCTCGCTGCCCTCGTAGATCGAGACTGTGCGCGGGAACTCGGCGACCAGGGTGCGCTGGCCACCGCCGACGAGCGTCTTGAGGCCGGCCAGGACGACCAGCAGGGCCACCGCCCCGATGGCGAGCCACTTCAGGATCGCGCGCATCAGCCCACCGCCGCCGTCGGGGGGATGTTCTGGATGTAGGAGTCGAACCACGGGCCGTTGCCGAGGACATTGCTGAAGATCCGGTAGAACGGCGCCATCAGCCGCAGGCTCTCGTCGATGTTGTCCTCGTTCTTCTCCAGCACGTTGAGCACGCTCTGCACCTGGGTGAGGGCGGGGTTGAGATCGGCCTTCGTCTCCTTGATGAGGGTGGTCAGCCGCTGGGACAGGCTCGAGGTCGAGGTGAGCAGCTGGTGGACCGCGTCGCGGCGCGCCACGAGGGCGGTGAAGAGGCTGTCGGCGTCCTTCATCAGGGCGACGAGGTCGCCGTCCCGCTCGTCGAGCACCTTCGAGACCCGCTCGAGGTTGGTGAGGAGGGTGCCGATCTGCTCGTCCTTCGCGGCGAGCGTCTTCGACAGCGCGGAGACGCCGTCGAGCGCCTGGCGGAACGACTCCGGCGTCGTGCGGGTGAGGTCGGAGAGCGTCGTGAGCGCCGCGGCGAGCTGGTCGGTGTCGATGTCGCCGGCGGTGTTCGCCAGTCCGGTGAACGCCTGGACGACGTCGTACGGCGACGTGGTCCGCTCCACGGGGATCTCGGCGTCCTCGGCGAGCTGGCCGCTGCCGGCGGGCTCGAGCGCGACGAACATCGCGCCGAGGATGGTCTTCACCTTGATCGAGGCCCGGGTGTCCTTGCCGAAGGCGGAGTCGGTCTTGAGCCGGAAGCCGACCCGCACGTGGCCACCGACGAGCTTGATCTGGTCGACCTTGCCGACCCGGACGCCCGCGATCCGGACCTCGTCGCCGGACTTGAGGCCGCCGATCTCCGCGAAGTCGGCGTAGTAGCGGGTGCCGCCGCCGATGAGGGGCAGGCTGCCCGCCTTGAAGGCGCCGAGCATGAGGAGCGCGATCACGGCCAGGCTGATGGCGCCGATCGTGATCGGGTTGCGCTCGCGGAAGGGCTTGTGATTCATCCGAGGTTGCACCTCGCCCCCGCGTTGAACTTGATGGTCGAGGTGCCCAGCTTGACCTCCTGGCCGCCCGGCAGCTTGACGCTGCCGTCGAAGTCGCAGAGGTAGAAGTTGAACCACGACCCGTAGGAGCCGACGTTGCCGATGTTGTTGAGCTTGATCGGCAGCACCTGGAGCATGCGGTCGAGCTCGGCGCTGTTCGCGTTGATGTTGGTGGCGACCTTGCGCAGCTGCTTGACGTCCTCGGGAAGCGGGTCGCTCAGGCCCTTGAGCAGGTCGGCGGTCTGGGTGGACACCTCCGAGATCTGGTCGAGCGAGCCGAGGATCGCGTCCTTGTCCTCGGCGAGGCCGCCGACGAAGGTGCGGAACGTCGTGATGAGGTCCGAGAGCTGCGTGTCGCGGTCGGCGAGGTGGTCGAGCACCTGGTTGAGGTTGTCGATCAGCGAGTCGATCACGGCGTCGCGGCTGGACAGCGTCTGCGTCACCGAGGCCGTGTGGGTCAACAGGCTCTCCAGCGTCCCGCCCTCGCCCTGGAACACCTGGACGATCTCGTAGGACAGCTTGTTGATCTCGTCGGGCGACAGCGCCTGGAAGAGCGGCTTGAAGCCGTTGAACAGGGTGCTCAGGTCCAGGGACGGCTGGGTCTGGGAGATCGGGATCGTCTGGCCGGGCTTGAGCCGGCTGCCGCTCTCGAGGGTGTCGGTGAGCGCGAGATACCGCTGGCCGACGATGTTGCGGTACCGGATGGTGGCCCTGGTCGCGGTGGCCAGGTGCTGGTCGTCGGTGACGGTGAAGGTGACCAGCGCGTGCGTGCGGTCGGTGATCCGGATGTCCTTGACCGTGCCGACCTTCACCCCCGCAATGCGTACGTCGTCGCCCTTGGCCATCCCGGTCGCCTCGGCGAACACCGCCTTGTAGCTCTCCGAGCCGCCGAAGGAGAGGTTGCCGATGGTGAGGATGAGGATGCCCGTCGCCATCGCCGTGATCACCATGAAGATCAGCAGGCGGACGAGGTCGCCCGCCGTCTTGCGGTCCAGTCCCGAGCGGCTCATCGGACGGCCCCCTGGACGCCGTCGTTCACGTTGTTCGGCACCACACGCAGCGGGTTGTCCTGCGACCACGTGGCGTTGGGCAGGTGCCCGCAGGTCGGGCCGCGGTCCTCACCGAAGTGCGGCTGGTCGGCCGCGGTGTAGGTGCGAGGCTGCTTCGGCAGGGTCTCCAGCACGATGTGGAGGGTGTAGTTGCGGAAGACGACGCCCTCGCGCTGGCCGAGCTTGTCGAGCCCGGCGAGCAGGCAGGGGAACTCGGTGGAGTAGCGGGCGGTGTTGGACAGCAGGCCGTCGTTGATCCTCGCCAGGTCGGTGAGGCTCTTCTCGTTGGTGGCGAGGAAATCCTTCGCCGTGTTCGACAGGCTGGTGACGTTGGTGAGCAGGTCGTGGACCGGCTGCTCCTTCTCCTCGAGGGTGCTGGTGGTGGTGATGGTGTCGCGCAGGATCTGGGCGAGCTCGGGCACCACGGAGTTGTAGGTGTCGGCGACCTGCGCGGTCTTGCGGAGGTCCTCCACCAGCTGGGGGATCTGGGGGTTGAGCCGCTCGAGGTAGCCGTCGGCGGTCTCGAGGGACTGCCCGAGCTGGTCGCCCCGCCCCTCGAGCGCCGTCGCGACGGCGTTGAGCGTCATGTTGAGATCGGCCGGCTGGACGGTGCGCAGCAGCGGGTAGAGGTCGGAGAGCACGGCGTCCAGCTCGGTCGAGACCCGCGTACGGGAGATGACGGTGCCCGCCTTGATCGGCTCGTTGTCGGAGTCCGTCGGGATGTCGAGCGAGACGTACTTCTCGCCGAACAGGGTCTTCGGGAGGATGGCGCCGGTGACGTCCGCGGGCACGGTGTCGAGCTTGTCGGGGTCGATGCCGAGCGTCAGCGTGGCGCCGCCGGCGGTCGCCTCGGAGCGGAGCACCTCGCCTATGAGGACGCCCCGGATCTTGACGTCCGCGCGGTCGGGCAGCTGGAGCCCGATCGTGCTGGTCTCGAGCGTGAGCTCGTCGTAGGAGGTGAACTTCTGCGAGAAGACGGCGTAGACCAGCCACACGCCCAGGAGGATGAGCGCGAGGAAGCAGACGCCGAGTGCCCGGAACCGCACCGCGTTCATGAGCGGCTCATCCCGCCAGCCTCACCGTCGTCGAGGCGCCCCAGATCGCCATCGACAGGAACAGGTCGAGCACCGACACGGCGACGATGCTCGTCCGGACCGCCCGGCCCACGGCCACGCCGACGCCTGCGGGGCCCCCGCTGGCGGTGTAGCCGTGGTAGCAGTGGATCAGGATGATCACGACGCTGAACACCAGCACCTTGCCGAAGGACCACAGCACGTCGCCCGGGGGCAGGAAGGTCCAGAAGTAGTGGTCGTAGGTGCCTGAGCTCTGCCCGTAGAGATAGACGACGGTGAGCTTGGTCGCGATGTACGACGACAGCAGCCCGATCACGTAGAGCGGCATGATCGCGATCAGCCCCGCGATGATCCGGCTGGTGACGAGGAACGGCAGCGACGGGACGGCCATGACCTCGAGCGCGTCGACCTCCTCGGAGATCCGCATCGCGCCGAGCTGCGCCGTGAAGCCGCAGCCGACCGTCGCCGCGAGAGCGATCGAGGCGACGAGCGGCGCGATCTCGCGGGTGTTGAAGTAGGCGCTGACGAATCCGGAGAAGGCGCTCGTGCCGAGCTGGTTGAGCGCGGCGTACCCCTGGAGGCCGACCTCCGTGCCGGTGAAGAACGTCATCGCGGCGATGACGCCGATGGTGCCGCCGATGACGGCCAGCGCACCGGTACCGAAGGTGACCTCGGCCAGCAGCCGGCCGATCTCCTTCTTGTAGCGCTTCACCGTGCGCGGCGCCCAGCCGAGGGCGCGCAGGTAGAAGGCCAGCTCGTGGCCGAGGTGGTCGAGGCCGTTGAGCGGCTTCTTCAGAAGCGTGGGGAGTGCCATGTCCAGCCGCCTATCCGGTCTTCGCCGGGACGACCTGGAAGTAGATCGCGCTGATCACGAAGTTGACGACGAACAGGAGCATGAACGTCACGACGACCGACATGTTGACCGCGTCGCCGACGCCCTTCGGGCCGCCGCCGGCGTTCATTCCCATGTACGAGGCCACGATCGCGGCGATGAGGCCGAAGATGAGCGCCTTCGCCAGGCCCTGCCAGACGTCGGGAAGCTGGGCCAGCGCGGTGAAGCTCGCCAGATAGGACCCGGGCGTGCCGTGCTGCAGGATCACGTTGAAGACGTAGCCGCCCGAGACGCCGACGACGCTGACCATGCCGTTGAGGAAGACGCTCACCAGCATGCAGGCCAGGACGCGGGGCACGACGAGGCGCTGGATCGGGTCGATGCCGAGCACCATCATGGCGTCGAGCTCCTCGCGGATCTTCCGGGCGCCGAGGTCGGCGGCGATGGCCGAGCCGCCGGCGCCGGCGATGAGCAGGGCGGTCGCGATCGGGCCGGCCTCGCGGACGACGGCCAGCACGCTGGCGGAGCCGACGAACGACTGCGCGCCGAACTGCTTGATCAGGCCGCCCACCTGGAGCGCGATGACCGCGCCGAAGGGGATCGCGACCAGCGCCGTGGGGACGATGGTGACCGACGCGATGAACCAGGCCTGCTGGATGAACTCGCGCAGTTGGAAGGGGCGCTTGAAGAGGGCGAGGAAGACGTCGAGACCGAAGGCGAAGAAGTTGCCTGCGGTCCCGACCGGCTTCAGCACCTTTGCTGCCGTCAGGGCGGACACGGGCTCAGCGATCCAGCAGGCTCAGGAACCGCCGGCGAGGACTGCGTCCGGCTGGAACGAGCCCGGAGGAGGCGTGACTCCGTGCTCGCGGCACCACTCCCCCGGCGGGCGCTGGCTCTTGCGCGGGATCCCGTTGGAGGGCTCGAGCTGCAGCGCGATCGGGGGCAGCGGGGGCAGGTCCATGTCCTTCTCGGCCGCGAGCTGGTCGGCGTCCTTCTCCTCGGACATGCCGATCGGGCCGACCCGCTGGGCGTTGAGGAACTGTCGCACGACCGGCTCCTCGGAGCTGAGCAGCTGCTCCCGGTGACCGAACATCGCCAGGTGCTTGTGGTAGAGCAGGCCGAGGTTGTCCGGCACGGTGCGCGCGGTGTTGATGTCGTGGGTGACGATGAGGAACGTCGCGTCGATCTGCGCGTTGAGGTCGACGATCAGCTGGTTGAGGAACGCGGTGCGGACCGGGTCGAGGCCGGAGTCGGGCTCGTCGAAGAGCACGATCTCGGGGTCGAGCACGAGTGCGCGGGCGAGGCCGGCGCGCTTGCGCATGCCACCGGAGATCTCGCCGGGGAGCTTCGTCTCGGCGCCGATGAGGCCGACGAGGTCCATCTTCTCCATGACGATCCGGCGGATGTCGGACTCGGACTTCTTGGTGTGCTCGCGCAGCGGGAAGGCGACGTTGTCATAGAGGTTCATCGAGCCGAACATCGCGCCGTCCTGGAAGAGGACGCCGAAGAGCTTGCGGATCTCGTAGAGCTCCTTCTCGGAGCACGTGACGAGGTCGGTGCCCTCGATGATCACCGAGCCCCGGTCGGGCTTGAGCAGCCCGATGAGGGTCTTGAGGAGGACGGACTTGCCGGTTCCCGACGGGCCGAGCATCACGCAGATCTCGCTCGCCGGCACCGTGAGGGTGACGTCACCCCAGATGAGCTGCTTGCCGAAGCTCTTCGTGAGGTGCTCAATCTTGATGTCGACGCCCATGACACTCCCAACGTTCAGTTGTGACGTAGGTTACGCGCCGGTAGCCAAAGACGGGAGGGGCACCCGCAATTGCGGATGCCCCTCCCGTACGAGGTGCTCTAGCGAGCAGGGGTCACTTGAGGGTGACCGACGCGCCGGCGGCCTCGAGGGCCTCCTTCGCCTTGTCGGCGGTCTCCTTGTTGACCTTCTCGAGAACCGTCTTGGGGGCGGCCTCCACGAGGTCCTTGGCCTCCTTCAGGCCGAGGGACGTGAGCGCGCGCACCTCCTTGATGACGTTGATCTTCTTGTCGCCGGCGGCCTCGAGGACGACGTCGAACTCGTCCTGGGCAGCGGCCTCCTCGGCAGCGCCACCGGCGCCACCCGCGGCGGGGGCGGCGGCGACGGCCACCGGAGCGGCGGCGGTGACGCCGAAGGTCTCCTCGAACGCCTTCACGAACTCGGAGAGCTCGATGAGGCTGAGCTCCTTGAACGCGTCGAGCAGCTCGTCAGTGCTGAGCTTCGCCATGATTGGCCTTCCTTTCAGTTCTCGGTCTCGGCCGGGGCGTCAGCCTCGGTCTCGACCGCATCGGTGGTGGTGTCGGCAGCGGTCTCCTCGACCGCGGCCTCTGGTGCCTCCTCGGCAGCAACCGGAGTGCCGGCACCACCTGCGAGGATCGTGGGGTCTTCGGCGGCCTTGGCGGCGAGGGCGGCAGCGAGCTGCGCGGCCTTGCTCGGCAGGGCGTTGAAGACGTAGAGCGCCTGGGCAAGCGACGCCTGCATGGCGCCGGCGAGCTTGGCAAGGAGCACCTCACGCGACTCCAGGTCGGCGAGCTTGCCGACCTCGGACGCGTCGAGCGCCTTGCCCTCCAGGAAGCCGCCCTTGATGACAAGAGCGGGGTTGGCCTTGGCAAAGTCACGCAGACCCTTGGCGACCTCGACGACGTCACCCTTGATGAAGGCGACGGCGGTGGGGCCGGCGAGGAAGTCGTCGAGACCGTCGAAGCCCGCCTCCTTGGCGGCGATCTTGGTCAGCGTGTTCTTGACCACGGCGTAGTTGGCGTTCGCACCGAGGGAGCGGCGCAGGTTCTGCAGCTCCTTGACGGTGAGACCGCGGTACTCGGTCAGCACGGCACCAGCGGACTCGTTGAACTCGCCAACGATCTCCGCGACGGCCGCGTTGCGATCTGCCCGCGCCATGGGTCTCCTTCTTCCGTGGGCGAGACCCCCGTGGCCCTCAAATGACGAACGCCCCGAGCGCAGGCTCAGGGCGGGAACTCCGGCGGAACGTCGTACGCCGTCATCGTGCTCTGTCACCTGCGCAGGCCGTCCGCTTCGCGGAACCTTCACCTCTCTCCTGGTGGAGCGAGGAACCGGCGGTCTCTGGTTTCAGGGAGGAACTCTACGACGCGCTCCGGGTCCCGCCAAATCGTCGCGAGCGCTCAGGATCGCTCCGGGAGCAGCGGATCCTCGAGGGCGCCGTTGCAGCCGTAGATCGGGATGCCGACGCACCCGAGCGTCTCCGACCTGACCTCCTCGGAGCCGGCGGTGACGGCCACCCAGCTGCCGCCCTCGGGCAAGGTGACGGGGTCGGCGTCCTCCCGGAAGCCCACCGCCTCCCAGGAGTAATCGTCGTGCAGGCTGATCGAGGTGCGGGGGTCCTGGCAGCCGGCGCCGTACCAGGCGAGGTGGCCACCGGCACCAGGACTCCCGCTCTGGACCGGGACGTAGATGGAGGTGCCGCACTGTTCCTCCTCGCCGCTCACCGCGGCTCCGCGGCCCACTCGCGCCGCGATCTCGGCGGACGTCGCGGTCGCCGCGTCGAAGACGGCCACGGCCTGCATCGTGCAGACCTGCTCGTAGTCGATCGGCACCCAGCCGGCGTCGATCGACGTGATCTCACACGAGAGGTAGGTCCAGCGGCCGGCCTCCGGGCCGAGGGCGCCGGCCAGTTGCCGTACCTTCTCCTCGAGGCGCTCCAGCGCCTCGCCCCGGCGCTGGAGCGCCTGGGTGCCCGCCTCGCGGGCCTTGCCCTTGGCGCTGTGCCTGGTGGTGATGTCGCTCAGCACCTTGAGCAGGACCAGCGCCAGGACGACGGCCAGCGCGACCAGCCCGATCCGGGCCCAGAGCGACCTCCCCCTCCACAACGCCACGTCGCCAGCGTAGGGCTGGGGCACGTGCCAGGAACGCCGAACGGGCCCCGCACCCGGAGGTGCGAGGCCCGCTCACCGAGTCGGCCGAGGATCAGGCCTCGTCGTCGCCGGCCACGTTGCGGGTGCGGTTGGGGTCCACCTGGACGCCCGGACCCATCGTCGTGGAGACGGTGACCTTCTTGACGTAGCGGCCCTTGGAGCTGGCCGGCTTGAGCCGGAGCACCTCCTCGAGCGCCGCGGCGTAGTTCTCCGCCAGCTGGGCCTCGGAGAAGGAGGCCTTGCCGATGATGAAGTGGAGGTTGGCGTGACGGTCCACGCGGAACTCGATCTTGCCGCCCTTGATGTCGGTCACGGCCTTGGCCACGTCGGTGGTCACCGTGCCGGTCTTCGGGTTGGGCATGAGGCCACGGGGACCGAGGATGCGGGCCACCTTGCCGACCTTGCCCATGAGGTCCGGGGTCGCGACGGCCGCGTCGAAGTCGGTCCAGCCGCCGGCCACGCGCTCGATGAGCTCGTCGCCGCCGACCTCGTCGGCACCGGCGGCGCGGGCCTCCTCGGCCTTCTCGGCGTTGGCGAACACGATGACGCGGACGGTCTTGCCGGTGCCGTGGGGCAGGCTCACGGTGCCACGGACCATCTGGTCGGCCTTGCGGGGGTCGACGCCGAGACGCATGACGACGTCCACGGTCTCGTCGAACTTCTTCTTGCTCGCACCCTTGGCGATCTTGATCGCGGCCAGCGGGCTGAAGATCTCGTTCTTGTCGAACGAGTCAACCGCGGCACGGTAGGTCTTGCTGCGCTGCATGTCAGTCTCCTCCTCAGGCCTCGGTCGTGACGCCCATAGAACGGGCGGTGCCCTCGACGATCTTCATCGCGGCCTCGATGTCGTTGGCATTGAGGTCGGGAAGCTTGGTGGTGGCGATCTCGCGGACCTGGTCCTTGGTCAGCTTGCCGACCTTGTCCTTGTGCGGGACCGAGGAGCCCTTGGCCAGGCCGGCGGCCTTCTTGATCAGCTCGGCGGCCGGGGGCGTCTTGGTGATGAACTCGAAGCTGCGGTCCTCGTAGATGGTGATCTCGACGGGGATCACGTTGCCGCGCATGGACTCGGTCTGGGCGTTGTAGGCCTTGCAGAAGTCCATGATGTTGACGCCGTGCGGGCCGAGCGCGGTGCCGACCGGCGGGGCCGGGGTCGCGGCCCCGGCGTTGAGCTGCACCTTGACCAGGGCAGCGATCTTCTTCTTGGGAGGCATGCTCACTCTCTCTCTTCGCGTGGTCATGACGAGGCGGACGCCTCTGCCACTGGCTCCTTCGCCGTCGCGTACGACGTCAGGCGAGCCGATCCAACGGAGAAGTCTCCGGCATCAGCCGGGGACTCTCCAAAACCTCAGACCTTGGAGACCTGGCTGAAGCTGAGCTCCACCGGGGTCTCGCGGCCGAAGATCTCCACGAGCGCCTTGAGACGCTGCGACTCGGCGTTGATCTCGGTGATCGTGGCGTGCAGGGTGGCGAAGGGGCCGTCGACGACCATGACCGAGTCGCCCTCGCCGAAGTCGGCCACCTCGACCGGCTTCTTGGAGGCGAGGATCGTGCCCGCGCCACCCGTGGCGGCGGTGCCGGCGGCAGCGGCCTCGGCCTCCGCCTCGGCGGCGGCGACCACGGCCGGAGCGAGCATCGACTCGACCTCGGACATGGACAGCGGCACCGGCTGGTGCTGGTGGCCGACGAAGCCGGTCACGCTCGGGGTGTGGCGGACCGCGGCCCACGACTCGTCGCTGAGGTCCATCCGGACCAGGACATAGCCGGGGAGGACGGTGCGCTTGACCTTCTTGCGCTGGCCGTTCTTGATCTCGAAGACCTCTTCGGTGGGGACCACGATCTCGTGGATGTAGTCCTCCATGTTGAGGGAGATGATGCGGTTCTCCAGGTTGGACTTCACCCGGTTCTCCATGCCGGAGTAGGTGTGCACGACGTACCAGTCGCCCGGCTTCGCCCACAGCTCGCGCCGGAAAGCCTCCAGCGGGTCGTTCTCGTCGGTCTTGACGGCTTCGTCGGTCTCCTCGACCACCTCGACCTCGTCGGTCTCGGGGGTGGACTCGAACTCCTGCTCAGACACGCTCACTCCATCAGCTCTAGAAAACTCGTCAGTCGCGGCCGTTGAAGACCATGAAGAAGAACTTGCCGAGCCCCAGGTCGAGGAGCGACACGATCGCCATCATGATCAGCACGAACACCAGCACGACGATGAAATAGGTGGTCAGCTGCTGCTGCGTCGGCCAGACGACCTTCCGCAGCTCAGCGATCACCTGCCGGTAGAACGTGAAGGGGCTGGTCCGCTTCTCGCCGCCGTCCCGCTTGCGCGGGGCCGGGCTGGTCGTGCTCTCAGACATGCCTCTCCTCGTCCAACGTCGGTGCAGGGCACGAGGGACTTGAACCCCCAACCTTCGGTTTTGGAGACCGATGCTCTGCCAGTTGAGCTAGTGCCCTCCGATGGATCCTGTTGGGCCACGTGACGCCCCGAACCCGGAAAATGGGCGCAGAACATCATGTGGGAAATCCACCAGTCGAGGAGTCTACGGCGCTGCCAGACGGAGCACCAATCGAGCCCGGCGGACGCGCCCCGGGCGACACCGTGGCCCGCGAGCTCAGCCGAGAGCTCGGCCGCGAGGCCGCCCGAGCGCGCGCGGGGGCGACGCGGGATCGCCGTCGCCCTCCGGGTCGGCGAGGTCGAGCTCGAGGTAGGCGACGTCGTGCCAGGCGCCGTGCTTCCAGCCCACGCGGTGCAGCGTGCCGACGTCGGCGAACCCGAAGGACCGGTGCAGCCGCAGGCTCGCCTCGTTGGGCAGCGCGATCACGCCGATGAAGCGGCGGTACCCCAGGGCCGCCAGCCGCTCGATCAGCTCCGCGTAGAGCGCCCGGCCGCGGCCGCCCCCGCGGGACGACTCGTCGAGATAGACGCTCCCCTCGACCGCCCAGTCGTAGGCCGCCCGCGACTTGAAGGAGCCTCCGTAGGCGTAGCCGGTGACGACGCCGTCCTCCTCGAGCACCAGCCACACGTGACGCTCCTGGGCCTGCGCGATGCGCCGGGTCATCTCCTCGACGCCCGGCACCTCGGTCTCGAAGGTGATCGGGGTGTGGGCCACGTAGGGCGCGTAGATCGCGGCGCACGCAGCCGCGTCGGCAGCGGTCGCCACGCGGATGGTCCGGCTCGCGGAGTCGTCGCTCATGTCCATTATAGTAGTTGTATGAGTGACGATGGTGCCAGCCCCGCGGGCTCCGACGACCTCGGCGCCGCGCTGGCGGCCGCGATCCAGGGCGCACGCGCGGGGCGCGGCCTCACCGTCGCGTCGCTCGCCGAGGCCTCCGGCGTCTCGCGGGCGATGATCTCCAAGGTCGAGCGCGGCGAGGCGCAGCCCACCGCGGCCCTGCTCGCGAAGCTCTCCTCGGCGCTCGGCCTGACGCTCTCCGAGCTGATCGCACGTGCGGAGGGCGGCACCGCGCGGCTCGCCCGGCGGCGCGACCAGCCGCTGTGGACCGATCCCGAGACGTCGTACGCGCGGCGGGCGGTCTCGCCGCCGGCGAGCACCGGCGTCGAGCTGGTGGAGGTCGAGCTCCCGCCCGGCGCCGAGGTGTCCTACCCGGCCGAGAGCTTCCGCTTCGTCGACCAGCAGATCTGGGTGCTGGCCGGGCGGCTGCGGTTCCGCGAGGGCGCGGAGACGCACGAGCTCAACGCCGGCGATTGCCTGCAGCTCGGCACGCCGCAGGACTGCACGTTCGCCAACCCGTCCGCGCACGGCTGCCGCTACCTGGTCGTCCTCGGCAAGCCCGCGCTGGGCCGCCGCGCGCTCTGAGAGCGCGTTCGGGTGCAGACTGACGGCGTGCCCCCACGACGCGAGCCCGAGGCGCTGGTCATCGGCGAGGCCCTCGTCGACGTCGTCCACGACGGCGCGGGCCGGGTCACCGAGCGGCCCGGCGGCAGCCCGGCGAACGTCGCCGTCGGTCTCGCCCGGCTCGGCCGGCCCACGGCCCTGCTCACCGACCTCGGCGAGGACGCGTACGGCGACCGGCTGGTCGCCCACCTCGAGAGCGAGGGCGTCCACCTGCTGGCCGGACGGCGGCCGGGGAGGCGGACGTCGTCGGCGACGGCGCGCATCGGGAGCGACGGGTCCGCGTCGTACGTCTTCGACCTGAGCTGGGATCCGCCCGCGCCCGTCTCCGCCGGAGCGCCGCGCGTCGTCCACACGGGCTCGCTCGGAGCCGTGCTCGAGCCGGGCGCCGCGACCGTGCTCGCGCTGCTCGACCGGCTGCGGCCCACGGCGACCGTGAGCTACGACCTCAACGTCCGGCTGGCGGCGATGGGGACGCGCGAGGAGGTGCGCCGCCGGGTCGAGGCGGTGACGGCGCGGGCGGATGTGGTGAAGGCCTCCGACGAGGATCTCGAGAGCCTCTTCCCCGGCCAGGACCTGGTGTCGAGCGCGCGGTTCCTGCTCGACCTCGGGCCGGCGGCCGTCATCGTGACGTGCGGCGGCGAGGGCGCCCGCTGCCTGACCGGCTCGGACGAGACGTCGGTGCCGGCGGTGCGGGCGACCGTGGCCGACACGATCGGGGCCGGCGACTCGTTCTGCGGCGGGGTGATCGACCGGCTCTGGGAGCTCGACCTTCTCGGCGCCGGAGCCCGCGAGCGACTGCGCGGGCTGGACGCCGCGACCTGGCAGGACGTGCTCGCCCATGCGGCCGCGGTGGCCGCGGTGACGGTCAGCCGACCGGGTGCCGATCCGCCGACGCGAGCCGAGCTGGCCCACCGCTGAACCGCGGATCCGGGCTCGACAGCCGCTCGTCCACGGCCGCGGGCGCGAGGACGTGGTCGAGCGCCAGCGCGGCGCAGCCGATCAGGCCGGCCGAGTCGCCGTGGGCGGCGGGCAGGAACTGGAGGTCGCGGGTGGCCAGCGCGGTCGACCGCGCGTACACGCTCTCGCGGACGCCGGCGGCGTAGACCTCGAAGGCCGCGCCCATGTCGCCGCCGAGGACGACGGCCTCGGGGTTGAGCAGGTTGATCGCGACGGCGAGCACCTCGCCGAGCTCGCGACCCGACTCGCGCAGGAGGTTGCGGGCGACCGAGTCGCCGGCGAGCGCCATCGCGACGAGGTCGCGGACGTGCCCGGCGGTGCGGCCGGAGTCGTTGAACGCGTTGACCAGCGCCCAGCCGCCGGCCACCGACTCGAGGCAGCCGGCGGCGCCGCACCGGCAGGGCAGGTCGCCGGCCCCGATCCGGGTGTGCCCGATCTCCCCCGCGGCGCCGAGGCCGCCGGTGAGCACCCGGCCGTCGGCCACGACGCCCATCCCGAGACCCGTCGAGGCCTTCACGACCAGCAGGTCGCGATAGGGCGTGCCGGAGAAGAGCTCGGCGCGGGCCATCGTGTCGGCGTCGTTGGCGAGGAAGACGGGCGCGTCGGTGAGCGTCCGCAGGAACGGCACCAGCTCGACGCCGTCCCAGCCGCCCATGACGGGCGAGTCGACGCTCACCCGCCGGCGCTCGTCCACGACCCCGGGCAGGCTGATGCCGACCCCGGCGATCGGCAGGTCGATCGGGGCCACCATCGCCCGGAGGCGCTCGACGACGAGCGGCATCAGCTCCTCGGCCCCGACGCCGACCTCGTGGTCGCGGGTGTCGCCAGCGAGCTCACGGCCGACGAGGTCGAAGACCGCGAGCTGGCTGCGGCTGCGGCCGATGGCGACGGCGAGGACCACACCGGCGTCGGCCCGGAACCGCAGCGCCCCCGCGGGGCGGCCGCCGGTCGGCGCCTGCTCGTGGCCCTCCTCGATCAGGCCCGCCTCCTCCAGCGCGGCGAGGCGGGCCCCGACGGCCGTGCGCGAGAGGCCCGAGAGCCGCTGGAGGTCGGCGCGGGTGCGCGCGCGTCCGGCACGGAGGTGGTCGAGGAGGCCGCCTGCGGTGGCGGGCGCGTCGGGCATGGCGGAGATCCTAGCCACTACTTTTGTCGAAAAAATACCTAACCAGTGCTTGTATCGATCCAAAGTCTCTGGAACCGTGGGTCACGTGACCCCCGACACGCTCCGTCCCCCGGTCGACCCGACCCTCGCCGCCGTCACCGCGCGCCTCGTCGAGCGCAGCGCGCCCACCCGCTCCGCCTATCTCGCCCGGATCGCCGAGGCACGCCTCGCGGGCCCGGCCCGCGGGCGGCTCGGCTGCGGCAACCTCGCCCACGGCTTCGCTGCCGCGCCGATCGAGCACAAGCGCGAGCTTGAGATCACCGCGCCGCAGGGCAAGCCCAACGTCGCGATCGTGACCAGCTACAACGACATGCTCTCCGCGCACGCGCCGTACGCCGACTACCCGCCCGTCCTCAAGCACGCCGTCACCCGTGCCGGCGGCATCGCCCAGGTCGCCGGCGGGGTGCCCGCGATGTGCGACGGCATCACCCAGGGCCGGCCCGGCATGCAGCTCTCCCTCTTCAGCCGCGAGGTGATCGCGATGTCGACCGCCGTCGCGCTCTCCCACGACATGTTCGACGGCGCCCTCATGCTCGGCGTCTGCGACAAGATCGTCCCCGGCCTGATGATCGGCGCCCTCTCCTTCGGCCACCTGCCCACCGCGTTCGTGCCCGCGGGCCCGATGACGTCGGGGCTGCCCAACGCCGAGAAGTCGCGGATCCGGCAGCTGCACGCCGAGGGCAAGGTCAGCCGCGAGGCACTGCTGGCCGCGGAGTCGGCGTCCTACCACTCCTCCGGCACGTGCACCTTCTACGGGACCGCCAACTCCAACCAGCTCCTCATGGAGGTGCTCGGCCTGCACCTGCCCGGCTCCTCCTTCGTCAACCCGGGCACAGAGCTGCGCGATGCCCTCACCCGAGCGACCGCCGCCCAGCTCACCTCCCTCACCCTGGGCGGCGGGCCCGGGATCGGCGAGCTGGTCGACGAGAAGGCGATCCTCAACGCCTGCGTCGCCCTGCTCGCGTCGGGCGGCTCCACCAACCACACGATGCACCTCGTCGCCATCGCCCGCGCGGCGGGCATCGCGCTCACCTGGGACGACCTCTCCGACCTGTCGGCGGTCGTGCCGCTGCTCGCCCGGATCTACCCCAACGGCGAGGCCGACGTGAACCACTTCCACGCCGCCGGCGGCATCGGGCTCATGATCCGGAGCCTGCTCGAGGCCGGTCTGATGCACGAGGACGTCGAGACGATCCTCGGCCGCGGCCTCTCCCGCTACACCGCCGAGCCGAGGCTCGACCCCGAGGGGCTCGGCTCCCACCGCACCGCGCCCGGAGTCGTCTTCGTGGACGGGCCCGCGACGTCGTACGACGTCGACGTGCTGCGCCCGGTGAGCGAGCCGTTCTCCGCCGACGGCGGCCTGCGGGTGCTCCACGGCCCGCTCGGCACGTCGGTGATCAAGACCTCGGCGGTGAAGCCGGAGCACCGGGTCGTCACGGCCCCCGCCATGGTCTTCGACGACCAGGCCGACTTCCTCGCGGCCTTCGCCTCCGGCGCCTGCGACGACCGCGACCTCGTCGCCGTCATCCGCTACCAGGGGCCGGCGGCCAACGGCATGCCGGAGCTGCACAAGCTGACGCCCGCGCTCGGCGTCCTCCAGGACCGCGGGGCCCGCGTCGCGATCGTCACCGACGGCCGGATGTCCGGTGCGTCCGGCAAGGTCCCCGCCGCCATCCACGTCACACCCGAGGCGGCGCTCGGCGGGATGCTCGCCAAGGTCCGCGACGGCGACCTGGTCACCGTCGACGCCGAGCGCGGCGTGCTGACGGTCGACGTGCCGGCCGACGAGCTCGCCTTCCGCCCCGCCACCGGCCACGCCCTCTCCGACGAGGAGTGGGTCGGCACCGGGCGCGAGCTCTTCGCTTCCTTCCGCCACGCCGTCGGCCGGGCGGACCAGGGCGCGTCGGTCTTCGCCGGCTCCCGGGTCGTCCAGCCGGCGGCGCGGCCGCGGCACCCCGGCATCCCCACCGCCGTCGGCGTCTCCACGAACGCCCGCACCAAGGAGTCCTCCGTTGCCTGAGCCCACCACGTCAGGTCACGCCGACCTGCTCTCGCTCTCCCCCGTCGTCCCCGTCGTCGTCATCGACGACCTCGACCACGCGGTGCCGGTGGCCCGTGCGCTCGTCGCGGGCGGCGTGCCGGTCATCGAGCTCACCCTCCGCACCCCGGTCGCGCTCGACGCCATCCGCGCCATCGCGGACGAGGTCCCCGAGATCACCCTCGGCGCGGGCACCGTGGTCACCCCCGAGCTGGCCAAGCAGGCCGCCGCCGCGGGCGCGAGCTTCCTGGTCTCGCCCGGCACCACGCCACGACTGCTGGACGGGATGTTCGAGACCGGGCTGCCCTTCCTGCCCGGCACCGCGACGGTGTCGGAGATCCTGGCCATCCTCGAGGCGGGGATCACGCAGATGAAGTTCTTCCCGGCGGCGGCCATCGGCGGGGCGACCTTCCTCGCCTCGCTCAGCACCGTCGTGCCGACGGCGAGGTTCTGTCCGACCGGCGGGATCCGTCCCGCCAACGCGACGGCGTACCTGGACCTGCCCAACGTCGGCTGCGTGGGCGGCACCTGGCTCACCCCGCCCGCGGCCCTCGCCGGCGGTGACTGGGCGGAGATCACCAGGCTCGCCGCGGAGGCAGCGTCGCTCGGCTCATCCGCATCGCCCGGAGCCGCATAGCCCGGGACCGACCGGGTAGTCGGCAGGTATGACCGACCTCCCGCAGCCCGACGACGGCACGTCCATCAAGACCGCTCCCTCACCGGAGGCCGAGCTCGGCTCGACCACCGACACCGGCGCGCCCGCGTCGAGCGACCGCAACTCGCTGACCGTCGGGCCGGACGGCCCGATCCTGTTGCACGACGTGCACTTCCTCAATCAGATGGCGCACTTCAACCGCGAGCGGGTGCCCGAGCGCAACGTGCACGCCAAGGGGTCGGGCGCGTTCGGGTTCTTCGAGACGACGGAGGACGTGTCGGCGTACACGAGGGCGGGGCTCTTCCAGCCCGGCGTCCGCACGGACATGCTCGCTCGGTTCTCGACGGTGGCCGGCGAGCAGGGCTCGCCCGACACGTGGCGCGACCCGCGCGGCTTCGCGCTGAAGTTCTACACCGACGAGGGCAACTACGACCTCGTCGGCAACAACACCCCGGTCTTCTTCATCCGCGACACGATGAAGTTCCCGCACTTCATCCGCTCGCAGAAGCGACGCGGCGGCACCGGTCTGCGCGACAACAACATGCAGTGGGACTTCTGGTCGCTCAACCCGGAGTCGGCGCACCAGGTGACCTACCTGATGGGCGACCGCGGCATCCCGAAGTCCTATCGCCACATGAACGGCTACGGCTCGCACACCTACCTGTGGGTCAACGCCGCTGGGGAGAGGCACTGGGTGAAGTACCACTTCCACTCGAACCAGGGCGTTCAGGGCCTCACGGACGAGGACGCCACGAGGATCGCCGGCGAGGACGCCGACTTCCACCGTCGTGACCTGATCGAGGCGATCGACCGCGGCGACTTCCCGTCGTGGACCCTGTCGGTCCAGCTGATGCCGTACGACGAGGCGAAGACCTACCACCTGAACCCGTTCGACCTCACCAAGATCTGGCCGCACAGCGACTTCCCGCTCGTGAAGGTCGGCACGATGACGCTCGACAAGAACCCCGACAACTTCTTCGCCCAGATCGAGCAGGCGGCCTTCGAGCCGTCCGCGCTCGTGCCCGGGATCGGGTTCAGCCCGGACAAGATGCTGCTCGGCCGTGCCTTCGCGTACGCCGACACCCACCGTCACCGGATCGGCGCCAACTACCTCCAGCTGCCCGTGAACCGTCCCCGGGTCGAGGTGAACACCTACACCCAGGACGGGCCGATGGCCTACGACCACCACGGCGACGCCCCGGTCTACGCGCCCAACTCCTTCGGCCGCGGCTATTCGGACAACGTCGGCGAGGTCGACCCGGGCTGGGAGACCGACGGCGAGATGGTCCGGCAGGCCTACACGCTGCGCGAGGACGACGACGACTTCACCCAGCCCGGGATCCTGGTCCGCGAGGTGTGGGACGACGAGCAGCGCGACGCGTTCGTGAAGACCGTCGCCGGGCACCTGCTCGGCGGGGTCACCGGCGAGGTCCTGGATCGCGCCTTCGCGTACTGGAAGGCGGTCGACCCCGACTGCGGCAAGCGGATCGAGGATCTGGTCCGCCAGGACCCCGACCTCGGCGCCCCCGGCGCCCAGGACGACCAGGCCAAGGAGGACGCCCAGGACCCGATCGTCGAGGACGACACCAACGCCGCGCACTAGCTCACCACGCCGAGTGGGGCCTTGGATCAGGTCGAGTGGGGCCTTAGATCAGGCCGAATGGGGCTTTAGATCATGCGAGTGGGGTTTTGGCGTCGTACGGCGAAGCCAAAGCCCCCACTCGGCGGATCCAAGGCCCCACTCGCGGGATCCAAGGCCCCACTCGGCGGATCTAAAGCCCTATTCGATGATGCGGATGAGCTTCTTGTTCACGAACTCCTCGATGCCGAGGGTGCCGAGTTCGCGACCGAAGCCGGAGCGCTTGATGCCGCCGAAGGGGAGCTCGACGCCGTCGGCGAGGACGCCGTTGACGAAGACCATGCCGGCCTCGATCCTCTCCGCGACCCGGGCAGCCTGCTCGGCGTCGGGGGTGAAGACGTAGGAGCCGAGGCCGAACGGCGTGTCGTTGGCGATCCGCACGGCCTCGTCCTCGTCGGCGGCCTTGAACACCATGGCTACCGGCCCGAAGAGCTCCTCGTAGTAGGCGTCGTTCTCGGGCGTCACGCCGGTGAGGACGCCGGTCGGGAAGAACGCCCCGCGGCGCTCCCCGGCCGATGCCAGGGAGGCGCCGCCCGCGACCGCGGCATCCACCTGCTCCTGCAGCCGCGACGCGGCCGCCTCCGAGGAGAGCGGGGTGATGCCCTCGGCGCTCGCGAGCACCTTCTCGGTGAACTTCGCGACGAAGCTGTCGTAGAGGTCGGCCGCGACGACGAAGCGCTTGGCCGCGTTGCAGGCCTGGCCGGTGTTGTCCAGGCGCGCGGCGACGGCGGCCTCGACGGTCGCGTCGAGGTCCTCGGAGCCCAGCACGATGAAGGGGTCGGAGCCGCCCAGCTCGAGCACGACCTTCTTGAGGTTGCGCCCGGCGATCTCCGCGACGGCTGCGCCCGCCCGCTCCGAGCCGGTGAGCGAGACGCCCGCGACCCGCGGGTCCTCGATGATCGTGGCGACCTGCTCGTTGGTGGCGTAGAGGTTGACGTAGGCGCCCTTCGGGAACCCTGCGTCGTCGAAGATCTGCTGGATCGCGGCGGCCGACTCGGGGCACTGCGGCGCGTGCTTGAGGATGATCGGGTTGCCCGTGCACAGGTTGGGGCCGGCGAAGCGGGCGACCTGGTAGTAGGGGAAGTTCCACGGCATGATCCCCAGCAGCACGCCGTACGGCGAGCGCTTGACCACCGCGGAGCCGGAGCCGTCCAGCAGCTCGATGGGCTGGTCGGCCAGCAGCTTCTCGGCGTTGTCGGCGTAGTACGCGAAGATCGCGCCCGCGAACTCGGCCTCGCCGACGGCGTCCGCGAGCGGCTTGCCCATCTCGCGGACGATGATCGCGCCGAGCTCCTCCTTGCGCTCGTCGTGGAGCTCGGCGACCCGCTTGATCAGGGCCGCGCGCTCGGCGACGGTCGAGGTCTTCGACCAGGTGCGCCAGGCCTCGGTGGTGGCGGCGAGAGCCGCCTCGACGTCCGCGTCGGTCGCGGTCGGGAACTCCTGGACAACCTCACCCGTGGCGGGGTCCGTGACGGCGTAAACGCTCATCGGCGTCCTCGCTTCGCTGCGGGCGCCGATGAGGCTCGGAAAAGGCCGCGCTGAATGATTCGCTCGCTTCGCTCGCTCATGCGATCAGCGTAGTCACGCCGATAGAGTGAGGACCATGAGCAGCTCTCCTCGCGACCGTCGCATCTCCCAGCGGATCGGCGCCATCGCCGAGTCGGCCACGCTGAAGGTCGACGCGAAGGCGAAGGCGCTCAAGGCGGACGGGCGGCCCGTCATCGGGTTCGGCGCCGGCGAGCCCGACTTCCCCACGCCCGGCTACATCGTCGAGGCCGCCGTCGAGGCCGCGCGCGACCCGAGGAACCACCGCTACACCCCCGCCGGCGGGCTCCCCGAGCTCAAGGCCGCCATCGTCGCCAAGACCAAGCGGGACTCCGGGCTCGACATCAGCCTCGCGCAGGTGCTCGTGACGAACGGCGGCAAGCAGGCGGTCTACGAGTCGTTCGCCGCGATGCTCGACCCCGGGGACGAGGTGCTGCTCCCGGCGCCCTACTGGACGACGTACCCCGAGTGCATCCAGCTCGCCGGCGGTGTGCCGGTGGAGGTGTTCGCCGACGAGACGCAGGGCTACAAGGTGACCGTCGAGCAGCTCGAGGCCGCGCGCACCGAGCGCACCAAGATCCTCCTCTTCGTCTCCCCCTCCAACCCGACCGGCGCCGTCTACACCGCCGACGAGATCCGCGCGATCGGCGCGTGGGTCGCCGAGCACGAGCTGTGGGTCGTGACCGACGAGATCTACGAGCACCTGCTCTACGACGGCGTCGAGACCGGCTCGATCGCGACGCTGTGCCCCGAGATCGCCGACGACACCGTCATCCTCAACGGCGTTGCGAAGACCTACGCGATGACCGGCTGGCGGGTCGGCTGGATGATCGGCCCCGCCGACATCGTCAAGGCCGCCACCAACCTGCAGTCGCACGCGACGTCCAACGTCGCCAACGTGTCGCAGCGCGCCGCGATCGCCGCGCTGGAGGGCGACCTCTCGGCGGTCGACGAGATGCGCACCGCCTTCGACCGGCGTCGCAAGACGATCACGGCGATGCTCAACGAGATCGACGGCGTCGAGTGCCCGCTGCCCGAGGGCGCGTTCTACGTCTACCCCTCGGTCAAGGGACTCCTCGAGCGGACCGGCATCGCGTCGTCGGCCGACCTCGCGGAGTGGATCCTCGAGCAGGTCGAGGTCGCGGTGGTCCCGGGCGAGGCGTTCGGCACGCCCGGCTACCTGCGGCTCTCCTACGCGCTCGGGGACGACGACCTCGTCGAGGGCATCACGAGATTGCAGAAGCTCTTCGCGTGATCGGAGATCGCGCGTCAGCGCGTGTCCTGGCAAGGCGGAGGAGCGAAGGCGACCTGAGGGGCGGAGCGGTCGTCGAGCGACGACAACGCCGCCAGGGCACGCGATGACGCGTGATCTGCGGGCCCTGCCCAAGGCCCACCTGCACCTGCACTTCACCGGGTCGATGCGGCACTCGACGCTGCTCGAGCTGGCCGCCCGGGACGGGATCCGGCTGCCCGAGCAGCTCGTCACGGAGTGGCCGCCGGAGCTGTCGGCGGCCGACGAGAAGGGCTGGTTCCGCTTCCAGCGGCTCTACGACATCGCCCGCTCGGTGCTGCGCACGCCCGACGACATCTACCGGCTGATCCGCGAGGCGGCGGAGGACGACGTCGCCGACGGCAGCCGCTGGCTGGAGATCCAGGTCGACCCGTCGGGCTTCGCGGCGAAGTTCGACGGCATCACGGCCTTCACCGACCTCGTCCTCGACGCCGTCGCCGCCGCCTCCCGCGAGACCGGTCTCGCGATGTCGACGATCATCGCCTCCAACCGCACCCGGCATCCGCTGGACGCCCGGATCCTCGCCCGCCTCGCGGCGCAGTACGCCGGCAACGGGGTCTCCGGGTTCGGCCTCTCCAACGACGAGCGCCGCGGCTCGACCCCGGACTTCGCCCACGCCTTCGCCATCGCCGAGCGCGCCGGCCTCATGCTCGTCCCGCACGGCGGGGAGCTGCTCGGGCCCGCCCACATCGAGACGGTGATCGAGGCGCTGCACCCGACACGGCTCGGCCAC
Organism: Nocardioides sp.; assembly: GCF_047607365.1. Classification (GTDB taxonomy): domain Bacteria; phylum Actinomycetota; class Actinomycetes; order Propionibacteriales; family Nocardioidaceae; genus Nocardioides. The sequence goes on from NZ_JASGDD010000043.1 coordinate 53,490, forward strand.
GGCGTACGCGCGGCGGAGGCGCCGGAGCTGCTCGATCGCGTGGTGGAGGCCGGGATCGCGCTGGAGGTCTGCCCGACGTCCAACGTGTCGCTCGGGGTCTACTCCTCGCTGGCGGAGGTGCCGGTGCCGACGCTGATGGCCGCGGGCGCGACGATCGCGCTCGGCGCTGACGACCCGCTGCTGTTCGGCTCGCGGCTGCTCGGGCAGTACGCCGCCGTGCGCGCGGCCCACGACCTCGCCGACGCCCAGCTCGCGACCCTGGCGGCCGGGTCGATCCGTGCCTCGGCCGCGCCCGACTCGCTCAAGGCCGAGCTCCTGGCCGGGATCGACGACTGGCTCGCGGCGCCGCCCGAGCCGTAGGCGGAACCTCGAGGGCGTGGTGATCGATGCGGGGCCGACGCACAGCAGGTGCCCGCATCGATCACCATGCCCCGGGCGCGGATGGGGAATGATGAGGCCATGACCGAGTCGGAGCAGGATCCCGAGCCCACCACGCCGTTGCCGCCGCCGCAGTGGGGCGAGCAGCCCCCGCCGCCGCAGTACGGCCAGGGGCCGGCCTACCCGCCCCAGGGCCCGCCTCAGGGTCAGCCCTACGGCCAGCCGCAGAGCCCCGGGCAGCAGCCGAGCCCGCCCTACGGTCAGGCCTACGGGCAGCCCTACGGTCAGCCGCAGCCCACCCAGCAGTGGGCACCCCAGCCCGGCTACGCCGGCTACACCCAGGACGACCCCGGCGCGACCACCGCTCTCATCACCGGCATCATCAGCCTCGTCCTCGGGTTCATCTGCGGGGTCGGCTTCGTCGGCTCGCCCTTCGCGTGGGTGCTCGGCGCCCGCTCGAAGAAGCGGATCGACGCCTCCGGCGGCCGTCTCGGCGGCCGCGGCAACGCCCAGGCCGGCCTCATCCTGGGGATCATCGGCACGATCCTCCTCGTGCTCGCGATCCTGGCGATCATCGCGTTCGTCGTGCTGATCATCGTCGGGGTCACGACGTCGAACGACTTCTCGACGACCTACGACGACTACGGCACGAGCGCCTGAGGCGGCCGTACGTCAGGCCCGGCTGAGCAGGGTGAGCACCTCGTGGTGCTCGGTGTGCGGGAACATGTCGAGCAGCCGGGCGCTCCGGGGGACCAGCGACGGCATCCGCTCCAGGTCGGCGGCCAGCGTGCGGGCGTTGCACGAGGAGTAGACGACGTACCGCACGCCGGAGGCCTCCAGCCACGCCGAGAGCGCGGGGCCGATGCCGCGGCGGGGTGGGTTCACGACGACCAGCTCCGGCACGTGCCGCGGATCGCTGTCGAGGGCGAACGCGGTCGCATCGCCGGCGACCCAGGTCGCCTCCGCGCCGCGCTCGGCCGAGGTCAGCCGGGCGGAGTCGATCGCCTGCTCGCTCGTCTCCACCCCGACGACCGCCCGGCCCGCGGCGGCGACGTGCAGCCCGAATCCGCCGACGCCGCAGTAGAGGTCCCATACCGACGCCGGCGCCACGGCGTCGACCAGCCCGGACGCCTCGCCGTAGAGCCGCGCCGCGACCTCGGTGTTGGTCTGGAAGAACGACTGCGGCCGCAGGTGCAGCCCGATCCCGTTGACCTCCATCCGCAGCGTCTCCTGCTCGGTCAGCAGGATCTCGTCGGGCCCCTCGAGGATCGCCGTGTGCCGCGGCTGCAGGTTGACGCTCGCCACCACGACCGGCAGTGCGTCGGTGAGCAGATGGAGGTGCTTGCGCAGCCGAGGCACCGCCTCGCTCGAACGCAGCACGAAGCGGACCATCAGGTCACCGCTCGGCGCGACGGTCGCGATGACGTGCTTGAGCTCGCCCCGCCTCTCCGGCACCGCGTACGGCGTCACGCCGGCCGCCCGCACGAGGTCGGCGACCAGCGGCAGGGCGTCGTGGAGTCGTGGGTCGTGCAGGCCGCACTCGCGCAGGTCGACGCCGCGGCCGTCGTGGTCGAGGATCCCCAGCGTCGGCTCGGCGGCGGTGCCGCCGACGACCATCTTGGCCTTGTTGCGGAACCCGGACTCGTACGAGGCGACGGGCTCGCGCCAGCGGACCTCGGGGAGCATCGCGGCGACGGCGGCCTGCTTGCGCGCCAGCTGGACGGCGTACGGCGTTGTGAGCCAGTGGCAGGACCGGCATACGCCCGCGTCGAAGTAGCCGCAGTCCATCGGCGGCTCAGAGGTCGGCGCCGAGGAGCACCGGCTCGGGCACCAGCTCGATGCCGAACTCCCGCTCGACACCGTCACGGATCTCGCGGGCCAGCGCGATCAGCTCCCGGGTCGTGCCGGAGCCGCGGTTGGTGAGGGCCAGGACGTGCTTGGTCGACAGGCTGACCCGTCCGCCCCAGGGCGTCGTGGGCGCGGCGCCGTAGCCCCGCTCGTAGCCGGCGTGCTCGATGAGCCAGGCGGCGTTGATCTTCACCCTCCCGTCCGGCTGGGGATGTCCCCCGGCCCCGGGCGGCACGTCGGCCGGATCGACGAAGGGATTGGTGAAGAAGGAGCCGGCGCTCCAGGTGTCGTGGTCGGCGCGATCGATCACCATCCCCTTCGCGCCGCGCAGGGCGAGGACGGCCTCGCGGACCTCGGCGATCGGCGCCCGGCCGCCGGGCTCGACGCCGAGGGTGCCGGCCAGCTCGGCGTAGCGGATCGGGGCCGACAGCGTCCCCGGCTCGAGCTGGAAGACCACCTCGACGATCACGTGGCGGCCGGGGTCGGCCTTGAACCTGCTGTGCCGGTAGCCGAACTGGCAGTCGGCCATGGCGAAGGTGCGGAAGCCGCGGAGCACCCGGTCCCACACCCGCACCTGGGCGATGGTCTGGGACACCTCCGCGCCGTAGGCGCCGACGTTCTGGATCGGCGTCGCGCCGACGGAGCCGGGGATGCCCGAGAGCGCCTCGAGCCCGGTCCAGCCGTGCTCGACGGCGTAGGCGACGAGGTCGTCGAGCGACTCCCCCGCGGCGACCGTGACGAGCACCCCGCCGCACATCGGGCCGGTGTCCTCGGTGTCGGGCGCGATGCCGCGGGTGGCGACGTGGACGACCGTGCCCGGGACGCCCTCGTCGGCGACGACGAGGTTGGAGCCGCCACCGAGGATCAGCGCGTCGCGGTCGTTCGCCGCCTCGGTGAGCTCCTCGAGCGTCGTCGCCTCGACCCAGGTGCCCGCCGGTCCCCCCAGGTGGAGCGTGGTGTGGTCGGCGAGCAGTTCGGGCACCCGCCCATCCTCTCAGGCGGGCCGCCCAGCTGGGTAAGTGCTGGTGAAGGCCGGCGGAGCACGTCTCTCGGCAGGCGTTGACCAGCAGTTAGCTCTGGGGGAGACGTACGACGGCGCGGGGGTTGCCGAGGACGCGCTGGCCCGCGCAGGTGACCTCGAGGGCGAGGGCGAGGGTGCCGTCGCCGGGCTTGACGGACCTCACGGCCACCGTGACCTCCGCCGCGCCCTCGGGCGGGACGACGACGGGCGAGGTGAACTTGGTGGCCAGCTCGAGGACCTCGGCGCCGTCGGTCCAGTCGTGGACGGCGCCGGCGACGAGGCCCATGGTGAGCATGCCATGGGCGATGACGCCGGGCAGCCCGACCGCGGCGGCCACCTCGTCGGACCGGTGGATCGGGTTGTGGTCGCCGCTCGCCTCGGCGTAGGCGGCCAGGTCCGCGCGGGTGAGCGTGAAGACCCGCGGCTCGTAGGCATCGGTCATGCGACCACTCCGCCCGAGTGGACCAGCGTCGCGCGGGCCTCGCCCACGACCTCGCCGGCGGCGTCGGTCAGCGTGGTCACGGTGCCGATCACGTCGGCGCCGCCGAGCGAGCGGAGGGAGGCGATCGACATCGTCGCCGTCAGCTCGTCGTCGACCACGATCGGCCGGCGCCAGGCGAAGCGCTGCTCGCCGTGCACGATCCGCTCCACGCTCGCCCCCACCTCGGCGAGGAAGGCGAGCATCGCGTCGTTCAGGAGAACGATCGGAAACGTCGGCGGGACGCCCTCGCCGGCGTACGACGTCGCGCGAGCGAACGCGGCGACCCGCTCCCCCTCGACGGCCCACGGGCCCAGCGGGGCGAACTCGCGCCCGACAAGAGACTCATCCACGCCTCCGACCGTAGGGCCGCGGCGACCGCGGCCCTCTCCGTGGGGCCTCCAAAGATCGGATCGTGCCTTTGTGGGGTTACACCCGGGGCCGCGGCGACCGCCCGGCGCGTCACCCCGCAAAGGCGCGGTTCTGGCCGCCCGAAATGGCGAAGACCCCGCCGGGGCGGGGCCTTCGAGGGCTGCGTCGGTCGATCGCCGCGACTCAGCGGGTCTCGCGGTGCGGCTGGTGGGTGCGGCAGCGCGGGCAGAACTTCGACAGCTCGATGCGGTCGGGGTCGTTGCGCCGGTTCTTCTTGGTGATGTAGTTGCGCTCCTTGCACTCAGTGCACGCCAGAGTGATCTTGGGGCGAACGTCGCTGCTCTTGGAGGCCATGGGAAGTCCTTATGGTGGATTGGTACTGGGTGACGCCGGATGAGTCCTTGGTAGCGGGGGCGGGGATCGAACCCGCGACCTCACGATTATGAGTCGTGCGCTCTAACCGCCTGAGCTACCCCGCCACAGAGCCCCCTGTCCGGATTGAACGGACGACCCCTTCCTTACCATGGAAGTGCTCTACCACTGAGCTAAGGGGGCAACGACCGAGAAGATTACCGACGCAGCGGCTCCGCCACAAAATCGGTGTGCAACTGTGAGCTCACTGCCGCGAACGGAGCCGTACGCCGGGCAGCGCGGGCGCCGGGATCGGTGGCAGGTGGTCGCCCACGACCGTCCCGAACCGGGACCCTCCGACCTGCTGCGCATCGGCGACGACCTCGCCGGAGTCCGGGTCGAGGATCGCTCCCTGCCAGTCCTCGCGCGCGGCGACGATCTCCTCGTGGCTGCGGCCCACGAAGTTCCACCACATCACGATCGACTCCCCGAAGGGCGGGCCGCCGAGGAGCAGCAGCCGGGTCGGCTCGCTCGCCTCGAGGAGGAGCGTCGAGGCGCCGGGCGGGGTGTAGGCCAGCTCGCCCTTCGCCACCAGCGTCGCCTCCCCCGAGCCGAGCCCCGGGCCGATCCCCAGGGCGACGCCGCCGACGTCGACGAGGACGCCGTGCTCGAACGCCGGGTCGATGTCCAGAGCGAGCGTCGCTCCCGGCGCCAGCTGGAGCTCGGCGCCGAGCAGCGGCGTGTGGGTCGGCACCGGCGAGGTCGAGCCGAGCAGCGAGCCGAGGAAGACCCGGGCCGACCAGCCCTCGCCGGTCAGCTCCGGCGGGACGAAGTGGTCGAAGCGCGGCTCGGTCTCGCGGACCGCGTCGGGCAGGGCGGTCCACAGCTGCGCGCCGTGGAGCACCGGGGACGAGTCGTCGGAGATCTCCGAGTGCGAGATGCCGCGGCCGCCGGTCATGAGGTTGACCTCGCCCGGACGGACCATCGCGTGGTTGCCCGCCGAGTCGCGGTGCTCGATCAGCCCGGCGAAGAGCCACGACACGGTCTGGAGGCCGATGTGCGGGTGCGGCGCCACCTTCATCCCGCCGGTCTCGGCGACGTCGTCGGGCCCGTAGTGGTCGAGGAAGCACCACGCGCCGATCATCGACCTCTCCCGGGACGGCAGCGTCCGGCGTACGGTCATCGCGCGGGGACCGCCCAGGGGCACGTCGCGCGCCGCGATGACCTCCACGCACGTGCCCGGGTGGCCCGCACCGTCCGTGAGTCGCGGATCGCGCTCAGGATTGGTCATAGACCCATGGTCCCACCGCCGACTACCTTGCCTCCATGACGCTCCCTCCTGAAGGCCCCGGGTGGGGCCAGGCCCCGCCTCCACCGCCTCCCGGCCCCGCGCCCGCGCCGGGCTCGTCCGACGGCTACTCCGTCGGCGACGCCCTCTCCTACGGCTGGGCGAAGTTCCAGTCCAACCTCGGCCCGAGCATCCTGCTGGGACTCCTCGTGATCGTCGTGTCCGTCGTGCTCGCCGTGGTGGGCGTGGTGATCAGCAGCCTGCTCACCACCGGGCCCCACGTCAACGACGACTACACGGTGAGCGAGGGCAGCGGCTTCCTCGTCCGGTGGTTCGCCCAGGGCATCTCGACGGCGATCTCCTTCCTGGGCAGCACCATCGGCAGCGCCCTGGTGGTGCGTGCCGGGCTCGACATCACCGAGGGCAAGGGCCTCGACGTCGGCGACATCTTCGGCCGGATCCCGTGGGCGAAGGTCTTCATCCTCGCGCTGATCCAGTCGGCGATCCTGTTCGTCGGCTTCCTGCTCTGCATCCTCCCCGGCATCGTCGCCGCGTTCCTGCTCTACTACGCGACCTACTTCGTCATCGACAGGGGTCTCGAGCCGGTGGACGCGCTCAAGGCCAGCTTCGAGCTGGTGAAGAGCAACGTGGGCAGTGCCCTGGTGTGGGCCATCGTCGCGGCGATCGTCTCCGTCGTCGGCCTCTGCCTCTGCGGTGTGGGCGCCCTCGCGACGCTCCCGATCGCGGCGTTCGGCACCGCCTACACCTACAAGAAGCTCAACGGCCAGCCGGTCGCGGCCTGACCCACGGGTGGCACCACGAGGTGCACCCGCTCGCCCCTAGGGTGAGCGGGTGCACCTCGACCTCTATCCGGAGCCGGTCCACACGATCGCGCACCTGTCGGACACCCATCTCCTGGCCGGGGGCGCGAGGCAGTACGACGTGGTCGAGCCCGAGACGGGCCTCGTGGCCGCTCTGGAGCGGCTGAGCCGCCTCGACCTGCCGCCCGACGTGGTGCTCGTGACCGGGGATCTGGCCGATCTGGGCGAGCCGACGGCGTACGAGCGTCTGAAGGAGCTGGTCGAGCCGGCGGCCGCCGACCTGGGCGCCGAGCTGGTGTGGGTGATGGGCAACCACGACGAGCGGCCGGCCTACTCGCGGATCCTCTTCGGCGCGGAGTCGGCGCGCGAGCAGGACGCCGTGTACGACGTCGGCGGGCTGCGCGTGATCTCGCTGGACTCGACGGTGCCGGGCTACCACCACGGGCTGGTCACGCCGGAGCAGCTCGGATGGCTGCGCGAGGTGCTCAGCGAGCCGGCGCCGCACGGGACGATCATCGGGATGCACCACCCGCCCATCCCGCTGCCGCTGGCGCCGGTCGACGCGATCATCGGGCTCTACGACCACGACGCGCTGGCGGCGGTGCTCGAGGGTACCGACGTGCGCGGGATCCTGGCCGGTCACCTGCACTACTCGACGTACTCGACCTTCGCGGGGATCCCGGTCTCGGTGGCGTCGGCGTCCTGCTACACCGTCGACCCGGTGCCCGCGGCCGCGATCCTGCGCGGCGTCGACGGCGGTCGCTCCATCACCATGACCCACGTGTACGACGACCGGCTGGTGCACACGATCGTGCCCCTCGCCGAGGAGCCGGCCGTGTACAACATCGACCCGGTGCTGCTCGGGGCCCTGGAGGCGCTGTCGCCCGAGGAGCGGATCGACCAGCTCTCCCGCAAGGACTCGGAGTTCAACACCTCAGGCCGGTGGTAGCCGGGCCTCCGAGCCAGCGACGACCGTGCGGGTGACGCGCGCGTCGAGCAGGCTCGCCGCACCCTTCGCGAACGGGTCGCGGTCGAGCACGACGAAGTCGGCGCTGAGGCCCGGGGCCAGCCGTCCGGTGACGTCTCCCCAACCCGCCGCCCACGCCGCCTCGCGGGTGGCCCGGAGCAGTGCCAGGTCCAGCGGCATCGCCTGGTCCGGGTGGTTGGCGGGCAGGTCCTCCCGCACGGCCGAGCGCCGGGTGGTGGCGATGTAGAGGTTGGGCAACGGGGCGTAGGGCGCGGTCGGGGCGTCCGAGCCGAGGACCAGGCGCACGCCGGCGTCGGCCAGCTCCATCCAGGGGAAGCCCCGCGAGACGCGGTCGTCGCCGAGCATCTCGCGCCAGTTGTCCTGGATCGCCGGGTCGGCGTGCACCGGCTGCACGGAGGCGACGATCCCCAGTCGGCCCATCCGCCGGATCGACTCAGGCGTGACGGTCTCGAGGTGCTCGATCCGGTGGCGGCGCGGCCGGCCGCCGTGGTCGGCGTGGTCGCGGTGGTCGCGGTGGTCGCGGTGGTCGCGGTGGTCGCGGTGGTCGCCGTCGGCGGCCGTCGCGCGCTCCAGCGCGGTGAGCGCCATCCCCGAGGCGCGGTCGCCGATGGCGTGCATCGCGACCTGGAGGCCGGCGCGGTCGGCGTGGGCCACGACCGCGTCGAGCGCCTCCTGGTCCCAGATCGCCTCGGGGTGCCGGCCGTCGGCGAAGGGCTCGACCATCGACGCCGTGCAGCTGTCGATCACGCCGTCCACGAAGATCTTGATCCCGTTGACGCTCAGCCACGGGCCTGCGTGACGCCGGTGGAGCTCGATCGCGCGGTCGACCTGGGCGATCTCGTCGCGGGGGTCGGCGCAGCGGTTGACGATCCAGTGGCCGGCGACGCGGATCGGCAGCCGGCCCCCGCCCGCCGCGAGGGCCCCCTCGAGCGCGGTCAGCTCCTCGGCGGCGAGGCCCATGTCGACGGCGGCGGTCACGCCGGCGGCGAGGTAGTGCTCGAAGGCCTGCTGCTGGGCGAGAAGCCGCTCGCCGTCGGTGGTCAGGGTGTCGAGCACGCCGCGCATCAGGCCCAGGGCGGCGGTCTCGTAGAGCATGCCCGTGGCGGCGCCGTCCGCGTCGCGGTCGATCCGGCCGCCGATGGGATCGGGGGTGTCGGCGTCGATGCCCAGCTCGGCGAGCGCGGCGGTGTTGACCCACGCGGAGTGCTGGTCGGCGGCGGCGAGGTAGACCGGCCGGTCGGCGACCGCCTCGTCGAGCATCGCGCGCGTGGGCCGTCGGCCGTCGAGGGCCGGGAAGAGCCAGCCGAAGCCGCGCAGTCGTGCGGCGCCGGGGTCGGCCGCCGCCGTACGCCGGAGGCGGGCCTGGATCTCCGCCAGGTCGGCCGCGTCGGAGAGGTCGATCTGCCCGAGCGCCTCGCCCATCGACACGATGTGGGTGTGCGCGTCGACGATCCCGGGCACGACGAGGGCGCCCTCCAGCTCCACGACGCGTACGACGTCCGCGACCCGCTCCGCCTCGGCGGTCGAGCCCACGTGGAGGAGCGTCTCGCCGTCGACGACGAGGGACTCCGCCCACGCCGGCTCGTCGGCGGTGAAGATCCTCCCCGCCCGGTAGTGGACCCGGCTCATCGGGTGAGCCCCCGGTCGACCCAGGTCCGCATGAGGAGGAGGTAGGCGGCGCCGGGGAGGATCAGGCCGACCGGGAGGGAGACGTCGATGCCGCCGATCGCCGAGGCGACGGGACCGGTGTAGACCGTGGCCGCGCAGCACAGCACGGTGACGGCGACCCCGCCGACGAGGGCGAGGGCGCCGGCCGGGTTGACGCCGCCGGCGTACCAGAACCGGCTGCCCGGCGACTGGTCGCTGAGCTCCGCGCCGTCGTACCGGTTGCGGCGCAGCCACATGTCGGCGAGGTAGATCGACATCACCGGCGCCAGGATCGCGACGATGAGCTGCATGGCGTTGGAGACGCTGTCGAGGAAGTCCCACACCAGGAGGCCGAGCAGGGTCATCGTGGTGCCGACCGCGCCGTCGAGGAGCACGGTGCGGGAGCGGCGCATCCTGACGCCGATCGACTGCAGCGCGAGGCCGGAGCTGTAGGCGGTCATCGCGTTGTTGGCGATCGTGCCGACGATGACGGCGACGATGAAGACCGGCGAGAACCACGACGGCAGCAGCACGTCGGCGGCCGCCTGCGCGTCGGAGGCGTCGACCGCGGTGGCGGCGAGGATGCCGGCACCCGTGACGACGACCCCCGGGACGCTGGAGCCCAGGGCGGTCCACACCGCGACGGACCTGACCGGAGTGCCGGTCGGGAGGTAGCGGGCGAAGTCCGCGCTGTTGGTGTAGGAGAGCGGACCCGAGGCGACGAGCGTCAGGCCGGCGGCCAGCGTCGCCCACAGCGCGGTGCCGCTGAGCGTGGTCTGCGGGGTGTAGCTCCAGTCGGCGCCCCTCACGACGTAGACCACCATGACGACGAAGACCAGCCCGAGCACGGCCGCCATCGGCTGGTAGATCCGCATGATGAGGCCGTAGCCGTAGACGCTGATGGCCAGCGTGACCGCGGCGATGACGACGATCACCGCCACCTCGACCGGGGTCGTCACGGCGATGCCGACGCGGTCGAGCAGGCTGTAGGCGAAGTACGCCGCCGTCGCCCAGTTCAGCGCGAGATAGCAGACGCTGACGAGCCATCCGGCGAGCGCGACGTTGATGCGGTTGAACCGCACGCCGTACATGCTGCGCGTGATGACCTCGCTCGGCGTGCCCGAGGCGGGACCGGTGGCGGCGATGATCCCGGTGAGGACCGAGAAGAGCGCACCGGCCAGGGCGACGGCCAGCGCCTGCCAGATCGTGAGGCCGATGAGGATCAGCACGGTGCCGACGAGGAAGCTGAGGAAGTTCACGTTGGCCGAAGCCCAGACGCCGAAGAGGCTCGCGGGACGGCCGTAGCGCTCCGACTCGGGGATGACGTCGATGCCGTGGCTCTCGATGGCGAGGGGCGCGGTCGGGTCGGCGCCGCCGTCCCTCGGGATGTCGCCGGCGGCGTACGCCGCGGTGTCGCTGCTGGTCATGGTCCTTCACCTCGTGGTGTCTCGTGCCTGGGCCCGTCGCCCCGTCGTTCGGTGGACCGCCCCATCGAGGCCCTCGGCGGCACCGTAGATAGCCAAATCGATTTGGACAACGGTCTCGCGGGACTAATCTGGGCGACGTGAGCGCGCGACGAGCCACCATCCACGACGTCGCCCGGCGCGCGGGCGTCTCGGCGACCACGGTGTCCCACACGTTCAGCGGCAACGGGGTGGTCGCCACCGCCACGCAGCAGCGGATCCGCCGGGCCGCGACCGAGCTCGGCTACCGCCCCGACGCGCTCGCCCGCGGGCTGCGGAGCAGCCGCCTCGGAGCCATCGCACTCGTGGAGCGGACCCTCATGGCCGGCAACGCCGAGCGGGTGCTCGGCATCGACTACTTCCTGCGGTTCGCGGGAGCGGCGGCGATCGCGGCCGCCGACCAGGGGTTCGCGCTGATGTTCGTCGCCGACCCGTGGGCGGCCGACGCGCCGAGCGCGGCACTCGCCTGCGACGGGTTCATCGTCACCGAGCCGGTGGCCGACGACCCCCTGCTCATCGCGCTCGACGGCTACGGCATCCCCTACGTGTCGGTGGGCCGGGACCCGGCGCGGGCGATCCACCGGCCCGGGTCGGTGGTCGACATCGCGACGGAGCTGATCACCGTCCGCGCCCTCGATCATCTCGTGGACGGCGGCGCACGCCGGGTCGCCGTCCTCGTCGGCACCGACCGCAACGAGTGGACCCTCGACACGGTCACCCACTACCGGGCCTGGGCAGGGTCTCGGGGCATGTCGCCGGTGGTGCTGCAGGAGCCGGAGGCCGACGGCGCCGACGGCGGCCGCCGGGCCGGGGCGGAGCTGATGGCGGCCGCGCCCGACGTCGACGCCGTCTACGTCCTGACCGCCGAGCATGCGGTCGGGCTGCAGTCCGCCCTCGCGGAGCGGGGGCGTGACGGCGTACTCCTCGTCTGCGGGTCCGACGCCGAGGCCCTGCGCACCGCACACCCCCCGATCAGCGCCGTCGACCTCCAGCCCGAGGCCCTCGCCCACGAGGCGGTGATGCGCCTGCTCACCCTCATCGACGGGGTGGAGCGGCCTGCCATGGCTCCCGAGCACGCCCGGATCCTCGTCCGTTCCACCAGCGGCGCCGGCGGCGAGCACAGAGCCGCGCCAAGCCATTCCCAGCAGGCACTCAGGATCACCCGCTAGCGTCAGCGTGACCAGGAGGGCAGCGTCGCCCGTTCCGCCACGAGGGGAATCGGCATCGATGCGGCAGGCACCCACCGTCCCGCGACGACTTCGCGATCTGGAGACGACCTACGCCTTCGTCCACGCTCGCTACGCCGAGCTGGCCGCGGGCGCCGACCCCCTCGTCGCCCGCTGGGCGGCGGGCATGCTGGACACGGTGGAGCAGATGCGGTCGCACCTCGACCTGGTGCCCTCGTCGGGCCCGGAGGTCGAGCGGTTCCTCCTCCGCATCGCGCGAGCCCACGCGACCCATCCGGACTACCGCGCCCACTGGCTGCTGGCCATCCCGGAGCAGCGCCAGACGAGCTCCCCGACTCAGCAGTAGTCGACGAACTCGGACGGCGCCCTCCCGGTAGCCGGCGGCCGTTGTTGGTCGTCGCGGAATCATGCCTCCGACCTGCAGAGCGCGTGATCTACATCTCTGGCAGACCGGTCACCGCCCGCGGAAGCGTCCGTCGTCTTGTCGGTCGTGCAGCACAGCGAAGACCTCGACGACCTGGTCCTCCTCGTGCACGAGGAACCACACCTTGTGCGGAAAGACGGCGAGGTGGGCCCGGCGGATTCGCTGTCGACGGCCCGGAAGACGTAGGGGCGCCAGGCGATCGACCGCATCGTGCTCGCAAGCTCGTCCCGGAACCGGGAGACCTGTTCTGGCGCCTCGTCGGCGTACCAGCCCAGCGCGCCTTCGATCTGGTTGCGCGCCGAGCGCGTGACGAGAACGGCGTAGGTCACGCGGTGATGCCGAGGTCGGCGGCGACCTTCTCCCAAGGCTCGCCACTCATCGGGTTGGCGCGAGCCTCCGCAGCGAGCCGGCGGACGACCTCGGCTTCTTCGGGCGACGCATAGTCGTCAGCGAGGCTCCCCGCGAGCGCGTCGCGCAGCGCCTCGCGCTGGCCGGCGTCCAGCGCCAAGGCTGCCGCTGTGAGCTGCTCGATCGTCACGACAAGCAGTCTACGTCGCGATCAGATCCGCGGTCATCGATGTCTCTGCGATCGGGCCTCACCAAAGCATCTAGCGGACTAGATGCGGACTAGCAAGGCGCCAAACGTCTCTGACCTGCGGCGATACCCCTCAGTCAGCGGTAGTTGACGAACTGCACGGCGAAGTCGAGATCCTGGCCCTTGACCAGGCTCTGGACGGCCTGGAGGTCGTCGCGGCTCTTGGAGGTGACGCGGAGCTCGTCGCCCTGGATCTGGGTCTTGACGCTCTTGGGGCCCTCGTCGCGGATCAGCTTGGCGACCTTCTTGGCGTCCTCGGAGGTGATGCCCTCCTTGAGCCTGATGTCGATCTTGGACTGCTGCCCGGACTGGCGCGGCTCGCTGGCGTCGAGGATCTTGAGGCTCTGCTGGCGCTTGATCAGCTTGTCCTGGAAGACGCTCAGCACGGCGCTGGCGCGGTCGTCGGCCGAGGCGCTGATCTCGATCGCGGCCTCGCCCTTCCACTCGATCGTCGCGCCGGTCCCCTTGAAGTCGAACCGCGTCGCGATCTCGCGCGCCGTCTGACTGAGCGCGTTGTCGACCTCCTGGCGGTCGAGCTTGCTCACGATGTCGAAGGAGGAGTCAGCCATGGGCCTCATTCTTCCGCACGTCGGCCAGGGCGGCCATGACGACCCACGCCTTGAGCTCCGTCTCGGCCCACTCCTCCTCGGGATCGCTCGCCCAGGTGATCGCTCCTCCGGTCCCGATGGTGGCCGTCGCGCCGCGCATCACCGCCGTGCGGATCACGACGCGGAGGTCGGCGCTGCCGTCGGCGCCCAGGACGCCGATGACCCCGGAGTAAACGCCGCGGGACTGGGGCTCGAGCTCGTCGATGATCTGCATCGTCCGCTCCTTCGGCGCACCCGTCATGGAGCCGGGCGGGAAGGCCGCGCGGATCGCGTCGACGCGCGTGCTCGCGGGGGACAGTCTGCCGGTGACGGTCGAGACGAGCTGGTGGACCGTTGCGTAGGACTCCACGGCCAGGAAGCGCGGGACCGTGACCGTCCCCGGGACGCACACCCGGTTGAGGTCGTTGCGGACGAGGTCGACGATCATGAGGTTCTCGGCGCGGGTCTTGGCGTCGGTGGTCAGCCCGAGCGCGGCGGCGGCGTCCGCGGCCGGGTCGTCGGGGTCGCGAGCGGCGGTCCCCTTGATCGGGCTGGACGAGACCCGACCGTCGGCGGTCACCGTCAGGAACTCCTCGGGCGTCGCGGAGGCGATGGCCAGCTGACCGTGACGGAGGAAGACCGACCTGCCGGTGGGGCTGGTCGTCCGAAGCCTCAGGAAGAGGGCGAGCGGGTCCGCCGGCGCGGTCGTGCTGACGGTCCGGGTGAGGCAGACCTCGTAGCTCTCGCCGCGGGCGAGATGCTCCTTGACGACGGCGATGTCGGCGAGGTACTCCTCGCGGTCGCGGCTGGTCATCCACACGAGCGCGCCCTCGGCGGACCGGTCCGGCTCGGCGCGCGGCGCCTCGACCTCGATCAGCCGGTCGGCCCGCATCCAGAGCGCATCGGGGGTGTTGCTCGGCCGTGGACGGGCCGGGCCGCCACGGGTGAGCGCCCTGACGCCGTAGCCGAGGTAGCCGACCCACGTGCCACCCTCCTCGGCGAGGCCGTCCAGCCACGCCCACAGGTCCTCGGAGACCTGCTCGCCGCCGATCCGGACCCCGTCGCCGACGCGGAAGGTCGCCACGACGTCGGCCGACCCGATCAGCGCGGTCCCGTCGGGGCGGTCGACCCAGAAGGCGCTCGGCGCGTCGTCGAGCTCCCGCCGGAAGAGCTCCTCGGGGCTCACCCCTCGACCCCCGCGACGACGGAGTCGAGGAACGTGGTGACCATGGCGTCGCCGTACTCGGTGGCGATCGACTCGGGGTGGAACTGCACGCCCCACCAGGGGCGGCCGACGACCTCGAGGCCCATGATCACGCCGTCCTCGGCGGTCGCGGTGACCCGGATCGCCGCGTCGCCGGGCGCGACGGCCAGCGAGTGGTAGCGGGTCGCGCGCAGCGGCGACGGCAGGCCGGCGAGCGGGCCGGTGCCGTCGTGGGCGACCTCGGAGACGTGGCCGTGGTGCGGCTCGATCCGGGTGATGCCGGCACGCGCGTGTACGGCGAGGAGCTGGTGCCCCAGGCAGACCCCGAGCACCGGCGTCTGGGTCATGCGGTCGAGCAGCGCGGGCAGATGACCGACGTCGGCGGCGTTGAGCGGCGACCCCGGGCCGGGTGAGATGACAAGCGCGTCGAGCTCGCCGGGGGCCACGGCCGCGACCGCCGGATCGTCGTTGACCAGCACCCGCACCTCGGCCCCCGCCGCCCGCAGCTGGGCGGCCAGGTTGAACGTGTAGGAGTCGTGGTTGTCCACCAGCACGACGCGCTGCTGGCGACTCGATGGCATGCGCAGGTCCTACCATGCGAGGACCATGACGAGCACGCCCTCGACCCCCGGCTACGGCTGCTTCACCACGATGCGCGTCGATCCGCTCCCCGATGGCGCCGGTGTCGGTGTGCGCGGTTGGCAGCGGCACCTGGCCCGGCTCCAGCGCGACTCGCTTGCCCTCGTCGGCGAGGCGGTGCCACGCGCGTCGGTGGTCTCGGCCGTACGCGGAGCCACCGACGGCGTCGCGCTGCCGATTCTCGTGCGGGTGGCCGTCGAGCCAGATCCACGCATTTGCGCGATGGTGTCCGGCGTGTCCCGGCACCTCCCGGGGTGTCGTCACGCAAAGGCACGATCGTGGCCGCTGGCGACCACCACGAGAGCAGTGACGCCGTCGGACCGGCCCCTGCGCGTTCGGGCGACCCGACACGACCGCTTCCGGCCGGAGATGAAGCACACGCTGACCGCACCCGAGCTGGCCGAGCGCGACGCGGCGATCGAGGAGGGGTACGACGACGCCGTCTTCGTCACCGCCGACGGGCTGCTCAGCGAGGGCACCACCTGGTCGCTCCTGCTCGGCCGCCCCGACGGCACGTGGGTCACTCCGCTCGCCGAGAGCCTGCCCAGCGTCACCGTCGCCCTCCTCGCCGAGCGGGTCACCCTCTCCGTCGAGGAGGTCCGCGCCGACGCCCTCGACGGGTTCGACCGGGCCGCGGCCGTCGGCTCGGGCCGAGGGGTCCACCGGATCGCCTCGATCGGCCCGTGGCGGACCAGCCGGGGCGTGGACGAGCTGGCCTCGGCGTACGCCTCCGTCCCGCTCGACCCCGTGTAGCCGGCGTTTTCCAGTCGCCGCCCGCCCTGCGCTATCGTCTCTGCGTTGTATCCCGGCGGGTTGCCCGAGCGGCCAATGGGAGCGGACTGTAAATCCGTCGCGAAAGCTTCGAAGGTTCGAATCCTTCACCCGCCACCGACCAACAAAAGGGGCTCTGACCTGCGGAAACGTAGGCCAGAGCCCCTTCTTCGTCTCTAGGTGAAGCTTGAACCTGTCCGGTCGATCCACTCAAATCCACTCCAAATCTGAGGGGATCGGAGGGGTTAATGACGATGCGTTGATCCGACCAAACAGACCGACCCCACTGCGGAGGCGGTCAACGCCCAATCCAGTGCGTGTCAGCGAGCAGTCGGTGCCGTGCGGCCTTGGATGTAGGACTCGATCACGGCCAGATCACGGCTCGAGTCGTCTGGCACGAGGTGGCCATAGAGCCGGTCGGTGATGGCGATGTTGGCGTGCCCGAGCCAGCGGGAGACCTTGTAGGGAGAGATGCCGGCTGTCAGCCAGAGCGCTGCGGCGGAGTGGCGTAGGTCGTGGAAGCGGATGTCGGGCAGACCGAGTTCGGTGAGTGCTGGCTTGAAGTGGTTGTCGTAGAAGGTGTTGTAGGCGAAGGCCCGCTCGTAGGTCGGTCGAGGGCGGTTTCCCCGGGTGCGTCCGGGCCACAGTGGCGCATCCGGAGCCCAGGTCGGGATAGATGTGATTGACATAGGACTGCCGGTAGCCCTCCACCGTGCGGGGCTTGAGGCGTGCCTCGCTAGCGCGCAATGAGGCACGTGCGACGACATCGAGCCGGGCGGGACCATCGGCCGCTTGAACAGCAGGCTTTCCTACCCGCAGGCGAGTGAGCTCGGCGAGGAACTCCTCAGCCTCGTGGCGGCTGTGGAAGGTTTGCTGGCGGAAGGCGCCGGCCGCTCGCCACCGCACCTCGAACGACTCTGCGCCGTCCTTGCGCTGCACGGAGCGTAGGTGCGCCATGGCTGCGATCCTTTCACCGAGAGACTGCGAATCCACCACCATAGTACTGCGAATCCACCATTTAGGTGCGGCGGATCTCTCACTGAACGGGTAAGGTTTCGAGTTGTGGACGGTCGGATCGAGCGTAACGTGAAGCCTCGTGTGCTCGAGGCTCTCGACGACACGCGGATCGTTGTCATCCAAGGCGCCCGCCAAGTCGGGAAGACCACCCTGGTCCGCGACATCGTCGATCGACTAGGCGGGCGGCTGGTCACCTTCGACGACGAGATCACCCTGGCCAACGCCAAGGCCGACCCGGTCGGGTTCCTCCTTCAGCACCCGGACGGGCTCCTGGCGATCGACGAGATCCAACGCGCCCCCGAGATGATCCTCGCGCTCAAGCTGGTCGTCGATCGCGACCCCCGCCCCGGCCGATACCTGATCACAGGGTCGGCCGACCTCCTGCGCCTACCCGCCGCCGAGGACAGCCTCGCCGGACGTACCGAGCGCATCGAGATGCACGGCTTCAGCCAGGGCGAACTCGCAGGACACCGCGAGACGTTCCTCGACCGACTCTTCGCCGGCGACCTCTTTCTCGGACATGAGAGCTCACTGACCCGCCACGACTACCTGGAGCGCGCCACCGCCGGCAGCTACCCCGAAGCGCTGGCCCGAACACCGGGCCGACGTCGACGTGAGTGGCTCGACAGCTACCTCGCCCAGATCGTTCAACGCGATGCCCCCGAGATCAGCGACATCCGACGACTGGGCGAACTCCCCCTCGTCCTCCGGATTCTGGCCGCACGCAACAGCGAAGAACTCAACGTCGCCGACATCGCCAAGGAGACCGGCATCCCCGCCAGTTCACTCAACCGGATCCTCGAGCTCTTGGAGATCCTCTACCTCATCCAACGCACCCCGGCCTGGTCGACCAACCTGACCAAGCGCGCCGTCTCCCGCCCTAAGGCTTCGCTCCTGGACACTGGTCTGGCAGCACGATTAGTCGGCGTCTCCGCGACCGGAGCCAACCCCGACGCCTACGGCCAAGTCGCCGGCCACCTCCTCGAAGGCTTCGTCGCAGGCGAACTCCGACGCCAACGCGCATGGGCCGACGAGACCATTCAGATCAGCCACTTCCGCGACCGGGCCGGCGCCGAAGTCGACCTCATCCTCGAAACCCCCGACGGCCGAATCGCCGCCATCGAAGTCAAAGCCACCTCCCGCGTCCACCGCACCGACAACCGATGGCTCAGCCAACTACGCGACAAACTCGGCACCCGCTTCACTGGCGGCCTCATCCTCCACACCGGCATCACCGCCGGACCCTTCGGCGACCGCATCGCCGCCATCCCCATCGAAACCATCTGGACAACCTGACCCTCGCACTGCGGCATGGAGGACCAGACACACACGACCGAAAGAAGCTCGGGCCGGTTGCGATCAGCCTCGCCCGCGTGGCGTCTCAAGATGCTGAGCAAGAACCTCTACCGAAACCGCGCCCGTCATCTCACCTGTGCGGACCGCACGGCCTGGGCCAACCCAGCGATCCAGGTCTGCGACGAGACCGTCTGGCCAGCTTCGGTTTTACCCTCGATGGGGGCCGTAGGTGCTCCAGCCGTTCATGTGGGACTGAAGCTCTTCGTGGCTGGCGGAGGTGACTCGGGTGGCGCAGAGATCGCCGTTGAGGGGATCGATTCGTTCCGCGTGGTTGCGTATCCACTCAGCCCACGCGCGGGCCGCGTGGCCATCCGGTCCCGTGAGGTCGTTGGACCGAGCGTCGACCTCCTCGGCATAGGCCCGCATCGCGGATACGTTCTCGCGTCGGGTGAGCTCGTCGTGAAGACGCTCGATATTGCGCTGATAGCTGAGCCGGGTGAAGGCCTCCTGTTTGACCTCCTCCCAGCGGGTCTGGCGGATCTCCGCGCGCCGGCCTTCTTCCTGTCGCACCCATTGGGCTTCGGCCTCGGCAATCTCGAGCGTGCGGACCAGAACCGGCAGTTGTTCCTCGAGGCTGGCTCCCGGGGCATCCCGTAGTGCGAGTATCGGCTGCTGCTCTCCCCACGCCTTGGATACCGTCACCTCCAGCCTGCCCGAGGCTGCGAAGCTCTTGTTCGCCACCGTGCGCTGTGTGCGGGTGTAGTAGTCGGTGTCGGTGATGAACGCGTATCCGGTCCGGCCGCGCTGGTCGAGCTCACGGATCGTGACCACTACCTCGCCGGAGGGCAGGCTGAGGGGGAGGTCCGGGCTCACGCCACGGCCCCCGTAGCCACCTGAGTAGCCGCCCGAATAGGCAGTGAGGACCTTCTTGGAGACCTTCCAGCCCATCTCGCCCGCCGCGGTAATGACGGCTTGGAGGAACCTGGCCGCTCTCCCGATCTGTGGCTTGGTGACGTGGGCGCGCTTGTCTTGGAACGCGGCTACCGCGGGGTGAGGGCCACGTAGCTGGCGAGGGACTCTAAAGACCCTCGTCGGTGTCAGCGCGGTGAAGTCGGGTTCGAGATAGGCCGTGATCCCGAGGTCGGGATCCATCCGGGTCGGCTCATGCGTCAGTCGCTTGCCCTCCGGAAGCAGCCCGTCCTGCGCGAGGAGGCTTTCCCATTGTTCTATCTCGCGGTCACCGACATCAGCGCCAAGCTCGAGGCGACCGCCTGCTGCCACGACATCGTTGAGCACTTCGGTGGCCCGTTCGCAGAGTCGCTGCTGCTTCCGTTCCCGTTCGGCTCGCGCTGCTTCCTCACGTGCTTCACGGTCTCGCTCGGCCTTGATGCGCTCGGCTTGCTCCTTCAGCCGCCGGGTGCCCTCCGGGGTGATCGTCGCCGTCCAGGTATCACCTCGCCCGGCCACGCGAATCAGGCCACGGTTGTGCAAGGCACGTGCCGAGACCCGATGAGCAGTTCCCTCGTACACGCCGTCCCTGCACTCGTCAGCGACCCACGTCAGCAGATCAAACTGTCCCGTCGTCAGATGGTCGGCTGTGCGTCCCATTCGTTCTCCCAGTCTCGCGCTGCGGTACATCCTGGCCGCGACCAGCGACTCCTTGAGTGCCGTCCGATGGCCGGTGGCCGAAAACACCGAGCACGCTGGGCGGTTCGATGCCTCCACGGCGCGACCAAGCATCGTCATGATGGGAGCCGGACCAGATGTCAACAACACGGCACTTCCCGGAGCAACGAACACGTGTGCGTCCGTCTAGGCCCATACGATCAGCGCATGCCTGACAACGTCATTGCGGAGTCCGCGGACGGGACTGCGCGGCTCGGGCAGAGGTTACGTCTGACGAGCTTGGCCCCCTTGTTCGACAAGGACCGACACCAGCTCTACTTCGACCTGTTGGTGCGGGCGATCGGCGCCAAGGGGGTCCGGAACATTGCCCTGACCGGTGCGTACGGCACGGGCAAGAGCAGCGTTCTCGAACAGCTTGGCAAGATTCACACCAATCGCGTCATCGAGCTGTCGCTGTCCACCATCGCCCCTGAGATACACGACGCTAGCGATTCCCAGGAAGATGCCGGGCAATACGGATCTGGCTCGCGCACGAACCTGATCCAGAAGGAAATCGTCAAGCAACTGCTGTATCGGCTTTCACCAGGGGCGGTGCCGCGATCGAGATTTCGGCGCGCGAACGCACCGGACAAGTTCCGGGACTGGAAGCTCGCTGGCGTCATAGGCGCAGCCGTCTTTGCGGTCCTCCTCCTGTTGGGCCTTCTCCAACCGCATGTCTCCAGTCTCTTTCCGGCGGCGTGGCGACAAGTTGTCGCCTACCTTCTTCTCTTTGGCTCGGCGGTGTGCGCCGCATGGGTTGTGATCATACTTATCCGCGGGCGACCGACGCTGAGTGCCTCGGTGCAAAGCGGACCAGCGACGATCACTTTGTCGAAGGCGTCCGATACCTACTTCGATGAATACCTGGACGAGATCGTCTATTTCTTTCAAGCCAGTCGACGTGACATCGTCGTCATTGAGGACATCGACCGGTTCGAAGATGTACAGGTGTTCGACACGCTGCGCGCATTGAACGGTCTCCTGAATAGCTCGGACCAGATCGGTCGACGCATCGTGTTCATCTATGCGATCCGCGACAGTGTCTTCGAGCAAATTGGTGCGAAGGATGACGGCGATGACGGGGCCTTGCCGCCAGACGGCGACTCCGACCGCGCGAAGGAGACCTTGAAGCGCGCAAGTCGGACCAAGTTCTTCGACGTGATCATCCCTGTAGTGCCCTTTGTCAGCGCTGACAACGCACGTGACGTGATGTCCCAGGCGATGAGGAGCGAGGACTTCGAGGTCGACCCCGCCTTGATCCGCTTAGCGGCACGGCATGTTGCAGACATGCGGATGATCCACAACATCCGCAACGAGTTCGAGGTGTACCGCAGCCGTCTCGTCGTTCCCAGGGATCGCATCCCGGGCATTAATGACGACTTGGTGTTCGCGATCGTGCTGTTCAAGAACACTCACCTTGCCGACTTCGAGAAGATCCGATACCGAGACAGTACGCTCGATCACCTCTATGCCATCTGGCGGGCCCTGGTCCAAGAGAACCTCGCGAAGCAGGCCCGGCAGCTGACAGCTCAGCGCCAAAGGCGCCACCTCGAGGCCACGTCGGACGCGCGCGCAGCTAGCCTCGGCCATCGGCTGGAGCAGTTCCGCGACACGCTCCAAGCAGCCGCGCGGGCAGCCGTGCCGCAAGCAAGCGTCGAGCTGTCCGGGCCTGCGACTGATACGAGCGCTGAAGACGTCGACACATGGACGCAGATCGCCTCCGGCGAGTCGCAGCAGCTGAGGCTCCACGACCCGAACAACGGCCCGTACTACTCGTCGACGATCAATCTCGCCTTCTCAGCGGAACAGCTTGCCAGTTTGCTCGGCCTGCCGGTCGAACCCGAGGAGTGGCTGGCCATCGACGTGCAAGATGTCGACGAAAGGATTGCGAAGGCGGAATCGAACATCCGGTTCCTGCGTCACCATACCTGGGAGGACCTATCAGGCCGCCCGGAATTCGAGGTCAACACGACTCCCTTTGAGTTGACCGATTCCACCGGTCGAGGACTGGGCGAGCGAACGAGTTTCGACGAGGTCATCGAGTCGGTGCTTGAATCTGACCTCGCACGCGAACTGGTGCGCCACGGATTTCTCACATCGCATTTCGCCTTGTATGCGTCCAGTTACTACGGCAACCATCTGGGACCTGAGGCACTGGAATACATTCGTCGATGCATCGAGCCCGGCCTGCCTGACACATTCTTCGCAATGAGTGAGGCGGACGTGATCCAGCTTCTGCGCGAGCAAGGCGCGGAGAAGAGCGACGAGGCCGAACTCTTCAGCGACCCAAGCGTGTTCAATGTCAGCATCCTTGACTATCTACTGTCGAAGAGGCCGGCCGCTGCTGAAACCGTAGCCCGCCGCCTATCGACGCTTGGCGAACCGGAGCGCGAGTTTGTCGATGCCTATGTCTCCCAGGGGCAGCATCCCGCTGCCCTCCTCGCAGCTATAGCGCCACGCTGGAAGGAAATCTTGAAGTACGCGGCAGTGGACGCACCGGTTGACGGAACTGCGCGGCCAGCCCTACTAGATGCTGTCCTACGCGTGCTTCCCACTAGTCAGTTCGATGTCGATCAAGCAGTCGGACACGTTCTCGAGTCCAACTACCAGGACATCGCCGCTATCAACGACCCAGGCTCGACCGCTCGAGCGAAGATCGTAATGGAGGTCGTGCAGGCCAGCGGCGCGGTCGTGGAGTCCCTTGAGGCGCTCAACGCTGCGGCACAAGGCGCCGCTGTTCAGCTTCGGCTCTTCCCCATCACGGAGGCAAACCTCCGTGTGCTCGTGCCCACCGGCGTGATCGCGTTGGACGTCCTCAGAAGCAACCGAGCTGCCTACCAGTACGCCCTCGATCGGATCGAGGATTACTTGGCTCTCGTCGCTGGCTCGTCGGGCGTGGTCAGAACCGTGGCAGATCCAAAGATGTTCGCCACGGTCCTGACGGACGCCGCGAAGCGTTCGAGCTCGACCGCACTCGGAGAGCTCGTCAACAGATCCAGCGTCGACTGCCGCGTCACCGACCTCCACGACGTGGCAGCTGGGGCTTGGCCACTTCTCGCCGCGGGCAACCGCACCGATCCCACGTTTGAGAACGTCTCGGCCTACCTTGAGCAAGTCGGTATGGACACGCATCTGGCCTCGCTGCTCAACAAGCACAAGAAGATCACCGGCTTCGAGAAGATCCCTGTGGACCAGCGTAAGGACATCGCGACCACAGTGCTGGCCGCAAGCAACGAGCTCCCCTCGACCGCCCTCCGGGTTCGCATCGCGGCAAGCATCAAGCCCGGAACTATTGCGGCGTCAAGCATCGTCCCAGAACGAAGCGACCTGATCGCGAAACTGCTCAGACGGCGCCTGCTCGCAGACGACGCCACTGCGTTCTCCAGCAACCTCATGCTGGACTGGCCCACCCTCGAGCAGACGATCGCAGCATCGAAGAAATACGCCACGTTCGTCTCACCAGATCTGCTGGAGGCGTCGAACATCCCAAACCTCCTGCGTAGCGCGAAAGTCTCCCAAGAGATCAAGCTGACAGTCGCGTCGCAGATCGCCACCCATCTCACCAACGCCAGCACTAGGCAAACTCAGGCCATCGCCGCTGCCCTCATCGACACACGTTGGCGAATGCCGTACGAGAGCCTCGAAGCACTCAGGAACGCCGGCGCCAACCCTGCACAGGTGATCGCTCTCATCGCCGCACGAGCCGAAACCCTTCCCACGGACGAAATCAAGACACTTCTGCGGTCTCTGGGAGGCGGGTATGCCCGAATCGCCACCGGAGGGCGGGGACGCCCCACCTTCAGAGTCGACGATGCCCATCAATACGTTCTAAATCGACTCGTTGGTGACACGATCAAGCAGGTCGGGACCGAGACCTTCAAGCTCAAAGGACGTCGGCTGGTCGCGACCCTGAGGTCTAGCTCGTAGACCGGGATAGGACCGGTAGGCGCACGCTTTCGATATCGCGACGACATATCGGGCATCGTCGGTCCGTCGCCCGGTGCAGAAGCTTCAAGCCGGGCGGCGTCGATGGACAGCCCTCCCCGTTCGGGGCGGGCGGCGTCCTTACGGCAGGCATACCTGCGGGTGTGGACTCCGGCGATGTTGATGTGGCTGGTGATCACCAGCCCTGCACCGCATCGGCCGCAACGAGCGATCCCGCCCAGCAGGCTTGGCACCGCGGGCGTGCTGCGGCGTCGGGACGGGTCGGTGAGGATCGCGCGGATCTGCTCGCTTTCGACCGGGGTGATGATCGGCTCCCACCGGCCGACGGTCAGGACCCTGCGTCCACCGGGCGGGTCGTCGTGGGCGCCGGGCTGATGGGCACGTAGCCCGGCGATGCGGGCGCTGCCCAGAATGCTGCGCACCGTCCGCGGCGACCACACCGGGCGGCCTTCCCCGGTGGTGGAGTGGTGGTGTTGAGCCAGGCGGTGATGGCGCGGATCGACTCACCGCCCAGGAACCGGTCGGCCATCTGTCGGATCACCGCCGCCTGCTCAGGAATCAGCGCTCCTCCGGTCCCGTAGCCGTAGCGCGCAAGGCCGTGCCAGGCACCGGTCGCGGCGCGCTGCCGCATCGCCCGGGCGACACGGTCGGCCTTGTGACCCGACTCGTAGGCCGCGATCGCCACGAACTGCCGTGCCATCAACCGGCCCTCGTGACTGTTCAACTCCAGCGGGCCACCATGCACCGTCTCGATCCGAAGCGACCTGTCCTCCACCAGGTCGATCAGCGCCTCCAGCTCCCGCGGACGCCGGTAAAGCCGATCCAGATGCCACACCACGATCCGCGAAACCCCCGCGCGCACGTGGCCGAGCAACGTCTCATAGCCCGGGCGACGGGTCCCGTCGAACGCCGAGCGGTCGTTGTCGATCAGCACCGCCGCCACCGCCAAACCACGTCGGGTGGCCAGCCGCTCGCAGTCCTCGAGCTGACGATTCACCCCCGCCTGCAGACCCGTGCGGTCCTCCGAGATCCGCAGATACACCACCGCCGACTCCACGCCACTCACCACCAGAAACTACCGGCCAAGAGCTACCGGGTGCCCCGCCGGGAACGCCCTCTTGCTTCGACGTCAGCCGTGATCAGGCCGGATCCGATAAGAGTCATAGCCCATCGTCACGGGACTTCCGGTGGAGGGTCTAGAGCAATGATGACCGGACCGTCAGCGTTGAACGCAGGCCCCATGCAGACAGCCTCGTACCGCTGGAGTCGCGGCATCACCTCACGCGCATCTCGGCCCATGACCGCCTCGAGGTAGGTAAGACTAGTCTCGTCAGTCGTCCTCAGGACGACGTAGTTCTCGCACTGGCTCAAGGCCGACTTGGACACCACTGCCGTGCGCTGCGAGACCATCACGAAGCGAAGCTCGAACTTCCTGGCCTGCATGATGAACCGCGTCGATTCCGCGGTTGCATCGCGCTGGGCGAAGGTCGAGATGTTCCCTTCGGGGACGAAGCCGTGGGCTTCCTCGAGTAGGAGGACACGACGCGAAGGCGTGCCAGCAACATACTCGGCGTTCGCCGCGGTCATCGTCGCCTCGATGTATGTCTTGGCAGCGGCTGTGGGTTCACCAGTCGGCTCGTGAACCCAGAATCCAGGGTCAGGCGGAGACCCCGGAGTGTGGACGGGGATGCCTTGGCGGTTGCGGTATTCGCCCGTCGTGTCGAGCGCGATCACACAGGACGTCGAACTCAAGGCCCGACACACGGCGAGAGCCGCCGTGGTCTTGCCCATACCCGACATGCCGAGGACCGCGAAATGACCCGTGTAGGAGATCTCGTGGTTCACGCCGATCTCGATCTCCGTGCCACGAAGGACGCCGAGCCGCGTGTATCCGCTGGGAACCGGCTGCGGCGCGAGCTGGGCTCTCACCAGCGGCTCGTGCGGTTGAGGAAGCCGCGGACGCGTGACGACGGAGCCTGCCTCTGGGCGACCCACAAGAAGGGCGGCGGCATGTGGCAGTACGGCGCTCGCCGATCCTCGCGTTTCGCGGTCCAAGCCAAGGCTCGTCACCTGATACAAGGCCATGCCCTGCCCCGCGCCCAACTGGACTGACTCGCCGACCCGAAGGTCGACCATCGGACTGAACGCGACACGCACATCAGTGCTGCCGGGACCGGCGAGCCCAATCAACTCCATGCCCGGCTCCGAGGCCGGTTCTAGAGTAACTGTGGAAGAGGCCTGCGCGCACACCTCGTCAACGTCCTTCTCCAGCGCAAGTTCGACCTGGCGGCCAGAGCGACTAGGGAATGCCCCTACCACCCACGCGTCGGCGGATCCAACCGGTCCGCGCACCAGAACCCTTTCTCCGCGTCGCCATGTACCCGTGGATTGCACCAGCAGCAGGCGAGGCCCAGTCGCCGCCACGGCGGTCGAGGAGTCCTCTCCACGTCCCGACGCAACACGGAGTGCCTTTGCCCAGTTCGGAGTGACGCACATGAGCAGCAGGCCGGTGGCAAACGCCAGGTCGATGTAATGACTGTCGCCATGTCGCGCGAGAGCGACGACTTGAATGGTGAGCGCTGCACCGCCAACTACGGCCGCCCGGCCGAACATCTTCGATGCATGATTCGTAGCCAGTTTAGTGACCCGAGCCGTGCGAGTCTGACCTTCTGAGGCGAGGGCCGCATGGCCGCCGCACACCAGCAAGACGCCGCAGAACACGAGGTAGGCGATCCACAACCCCTCTACTGGACCTCGGTCGGCAGAAGCCCACGCGCCCACGCCGCCGACGGCAGCAACCACTGCGTCCTGGGCTCGCCCGTAGAACGGCTCGACGAACACGACGGCAACCGCGATGCCGAGCCCGACGTAGAACCACCACGCTGTCCAGAAGTGGTGGGGACTGCTGTACGGACAGGTGACATCTGATCTGCGCCGGTTGGAGCCGGCGCTGGAAGGATGTGCACCATGCCGAAGGCGTTCCCCAGGGAGTTCCGCGAGGACGTGATCAGGGTCTATCGGGAC
>NZ_JASGDD010000044.1:0-4427 GCF_047607365.1 Nocardioides sp.
GCCCGCGGGGTGGCCGCCTCCGCGCGCGGCGTCGGCCGGCTGTCCCGGTTCGCGTTCCGTCAGGCGCGGCGGGCGGCGTCGGCGGAGGGCGCCGAGGCCTCCGGGCTGTCCCGCCTGATCGAGATGCACGCCTTCAACACCGCCGGCGACGCCGCGGTCGCGATCTCGCTCGCCGGCTCGCTCTTCTTCCAGATGCCCGGCTCGGGCGGCGGCTCGTCGCGGGAGTCGGTCGCGCTCTTCCTGGGCATCACGATGCTGCCCTTCGCCATCGTGGCGCCGTTGCTCGGACCGCTGCTCGACCGGGTCGCGCACGGCCGCCGGTGGGCGATCGGCATCGTGATGGCGATCCGCGCCTTCCTGTGCTGGGTCCTGGCCGGAGCCCTCTCCGGCGGCACCGCGCTGATGTTCCCGGCCGTCCTCGGCATCCTCGCGGCCTCCAAGGCGTACGGCGTCGCCAAGGCGGCCGCCGTGCCCCGGCTGCTCCCGGAGGGCGTCACCCTGGTCAAGGCCAACGGCCGCGTCGCCATGGCCGGCGTGGTGGGGGTGTGCGTCTCCGCCCCGATCGCCGGCCTCGCCTCGCTCGCCGGGGCGGAGTGGGTGCTGCGCTGGGCGTTCGTGCTGTTCGTCATCGGCACGATCCTCGCGATCCGGCTGCCCTCGGCGGTCGACTCCAGCGCGGGCGAGGAGTCGCTGGCCTTCCGCCGCGAGGAGAGCCGTGCGGCCGGTGGACGCGCCCGGATGCCGATGCCCCCGGCGGTCGCCTACGCCCTGCGGGCCAACTGCGCGCCGAAGTGGCTCTACGGCTTCCTGCTCTTCTTCATGGCGTTCCTGCTGCAGGAGCAGCCGCTGGGCGACTGGTCGCCGACCCTGTCGATCGGCGTCGTGGCGGCGGCCGCCGGGACGGGCAACTTCCTCGGCATCAGCATCGCCTCGCTGATCAAGCAGGTCCGTCCCGCGGTCACCGTCTCGGCGGTGATGGTCGCCGACGCCACCGTGGCGCTGGTGGCGGCGCTCTTCTACTCCCCGCTCACCGTCATCCTGCTCGGCGTCGTCACCGGGCTCGGGGCGTCGCTGGCGAAGTTCTCACTCGACTCCTCGATCCAGGCCCACATCCCGCACTCGGTCCAGGCCTCGGCCTTCGCCCGCTCCGACACCACGCTCCAGCTGGCGTGGGTGATCGGCGGCTTCGTCGGCATCGGCCTGCCGCTGCATGCCCACCTCGGCCTGATCGTGGCGACCGTGGTCCTCGCCGCGTGGACGGTCTTCGTGCTGACCGGTCGGCCTCGGCGTACGGCGGGGCCCGTTCGTCACGCTACGTAGCGCCGGCGACCGCTCCGCCCGCAGCGTCCGAGCACCCGGCGTGGCTGTGGCGCGGCGCGGGCGGAGCCGGTGCTACTCGGCGAGGGCGACCAGCTTGCGGACCGTGTTGAGGTTGCGCGCCGTGCCGGGCACGGCGAGGGCACGGCCGATCGAGACGTCCTTCATCTGCGGACGGCCGGCGCCGCCGGCGTACCGGATGTGGAGCTCGCGGCCGATCACCTCCCACCGGTCGTCGCCGGTCTCGAAGGTGCGCGCCTTCTCGATCGCGGCGGCCGTGGGCGTGCCGGCGAGGAAGGTGACGTAGGAGTGCTTCGGCTCCAGCACCTCGAACGGGTGCGCCTCGAGCGCGGCGATCGCCTCCTCGCGGGAGCGGCTGACGACCTCGCGGAAGAAGCCGAATCGCTCCTGCACCGCCTTCTCCAGAGCCCGGTCGAACGACTCGTGGTCCTCCGGCGGAGTGCAGACCAGGTTGCCCGAGGCGATGTACGTCGTCACGTCCTCCGCCCCGAGGGCCTCGGCGATCGCCCGCCACTCGGCCATCGGCAGCGTGCACCCGCCGACGTTGACGGCACGGGCGAGGACGATCCGCCGGCTCACCTGCGCCGCCCGGGTCAGAGCTCGAACTCGTCGGCGAGGTTGCGCAGAGCGGGGGCGATCTTCTTGCCGAGGTCCTTGGTCGGGGGACGGCCGTGGGCGTAGCCCTCGCGGATGTCGTCGAGGAGCTTGATGACGTTCTCGACGATCAGCTCCATCTCCTCGGGCTTGCGGCGCTGAGCGGCGCGCACGTTGCGGGAGACCGACGGCGGGGCGTCGAGGATGCGGACCTGCAGCGCCTGCTCGCCGCGACGGCCCTGGGCGATGCCGAACTCGACCCGGGTCCCGGCCTTGAGGGTGGCGGCGGCGCCCGCGGGGAGCGCGTCGGCGTGCACGTAGACGTCGGGGCCGTCGTCCTGGGACAGGAAGCCGAAGCCCTTCGCGGGGTCGAACCACTTCACCTTGCCAGTGGGCACGGACGGACCCCTCTCCTCATTGTCGTGGTCTGATCGAACTGCGCCGTGTCGCGCGGGATTGCGCGCTCAACCGGTGACGGCACCGGGGCCGACAGAGCCTACATGGCGATCGAGCCAGGCGGGGAAGTCGATCAGGGAGTCGAGCACGACGTGCGTGCCGGCCGCGAGGAGCTCCTCGCGGGTGCAGCCGCCGGTGAGGACGCTGACGCTGGTCACGCCGGCGGCGAGCGCCCCCTCCACGTCGTGGATGTGGTCGCCGACGTACACGCTCGCGCCCTCGGCCCGCAGCACCTCCGCCTTGCCGACTCCCCAGACCCAGCCCTCGAGGTGGTCGACCTCGAAGCCGAGGTGGTCGACGTGCAGCTGCGCGTTGGGCCGGAACTTGCCGGTCACGACGATCACCCGGCCACCGCGGCGGCGGACCGCTGCCATCGCCTCGTGCGCGCCGGGCAGGGCGGGGACGTTCACGATCGCGTGCGCGGGGTAGAGCGCCCGGAAGCGATCGGTGACCCAGGGCAGGTCGGCCTCGGGCACGTACGGCGCCAGCATCATGTCGATGGGAGGGCCGAGCCTCTCCACGAGCTGGTCGGCCGGCAGCTCCACCCCGATCTCCCCGCCCAGCGCGCGCAGCACGTCGGCGAAGCCCGGGGCCGTGTCGATCAGCGTCATGTCGAGGTCGAAGCCGACCACCAGCTGACCACCCATGATCGCGAGCCTAGTCCGGGTGCGCGACCACCCGGCCGATAGTGTCCCGCTCGTGGCCACAACGAAGCGCAGTCCCTGGAAGGCCCTCGGGGAGACCGTGGTGCTGCTGGCCGTGGCGGTGGGACTGGCCATCACCCTGAAGGCCACGACGGTGCAGGCGTTCTACATCCCGTCGGGCTCGATGGAGCCGGGGCTGCAGATCAACGACCGGATCGTGGTCGAGAAGGCGTCCTACTGGTGGGGCCATCCGCAGCGTGGCGACATCGTGGTCTTCAGCGATCCCGGCGGCTGGCTGGGCGAGGACGACACCACGCCGACCAACGTCGTGTCGCGGGTGCTGGAGAAGATCGGGCTCTACCCGAGCGGTGGCCACCTCGTGAAGCGCGTCATCGGCGTGGGCGGCGACACCATCGTGTGCTGCGACGACCAGGGCCGGATCTCGGTCAACGGCACGGCGCTCGACGAGGACGACTTCATCGATCCCCAGCAGGACTGCGACGGCCCGATGGCCGACTGCACCAGCGGCTGGAAGGCGGTCGTGCCGAAGGGGAAGCTCTTCGTGATGGGCGACAACCGCGACGAGTCGGCCGACAGCTCCTTCCACCTCTGCCACGACGACAGCGAGGACACGTGCGATCCGTCGGCGGCGTACGTCGACGAGGACCTGGTCGTGGGTCGCGTGATCGCCCTCGTGTGGCCGTTCAGCCGCTTCACCATCGAGCACCGTCCGTCGGTCTTCGACGACGTCGCCGCCGCCGACGCCGCGTCCTGACGACGCGCCGGCGGTGTTGCCGCCACGTGGGCTGGGCGTTTTCACACCCCCGACGGGACGTTCCGGCCCGTGGGCGGCGTGGCCGGGGGCGCGAAGGTCCCGGGAGGCGAGCGAAAACGGGGCGAGCGGCCCTCAGCGGACGCGGATGGTGAGCCCGTCGCCAAGGTCGATGAGCGCGCCGCTCTGCAGGGCGACCCGGACGCCGGGACTGAGCTCCTCGGGGCGCTGACCGGGCTGGACGACGAGGGTGCCGTTGGTCGACCCGAGGTCGGCGACCACCGCGAGGCCGGCATCGGCGCCCGTGCCGGGACGGACCTCGACGTGGGTCGAGGAGATCTCCGAGTGCGGGCTCGGCACCGTCACCAGCAGCGGCTGGTCGTCGGCCGGGAACCGGCCGGCGTCGGGCTTGCGGCCGATGACGACGAGGCCGTCCACGTCGATCTCCGCGCCGCTGGAGAAGGAGAGGTGCGCGACCTTCTC
This sequence comes from Nocardioides sp., assembly GCF_047607365.1. Taxonomy (GTDB): domain Bacteria; phylum Actinomycetota; class Actinomycetes; order Propionibacteriales; family Nocardioidaceae; genus Nocardioides. Next base: position 4,288 of record NZ_JASGDD010000044.1, read on the forward strand.
GGGCTTCGCCGGCGGCTCGGGCTCCGGGGCGGCCGCCTCGACCGGCTCGACGGGCGGCGCCGGCGGGAACACCTCGGTGACCTGGTCGTCGCCGTCCTCGACGAGCGGCGCCGCCACCGGCGGCGGCGTGGACGGCAGGC
>NZ_JASGDD010000045.1:0-13413 GCF_047607365.1 Nocardioides sp.
CCTCGGCCCCGAAGTCGGGCACGCCGACCACGGCCGCCCACGCCCCCGCGCCCGACGGGCCGGCGAGCAGGCCCCAGGCGAGACTGGCGCCGCCGCCCGACGGATCCACCTCGTAGACTCCCCCGGCCTGCAGCCGCACCAGCCCGCGCAGCACCGGCAGCGTCTCCAGCTCCCGGCGCGCCGGGGCCGAGCGCTCCAGCCGGCGCATGCGCTCGCGCAGCTCGGCGATCTGATCGAGGTCTGCGCTCACTCACCCATGTTCGAACAAATGTTCGAACAAATCAACCGGGGAGCTCAGGCGTAGAACCCGTCGATCGTCTCGGCGTTGTTCCTCTCCACGATCGCGCGCTTCACCTTGAGCGACGGGGTCAGCTCGCCGGACTCGATGGTGAGGTCGTGGTCGAGGATCTCCCACTTCTTGACCGTCTCCCAGCGGTTGAGCTGCTCGTTGAGCTGGCCGACGTAGCCGCGCACCATCTCGCGCGCGGCGTCGGAGGAGACGATGTCGGCGTACGACGCCCCGCCCAGGCCGTTCTCGGCGGCCCATCCCGCGATGGCCTCCGGGTCGAGCGTCACGAGGGCGACCGCGAAGTTGCGCTCGGCGCCGAAGACCATGAACTGGCTGGCGTAGGGGCACAGCACCTTGAACTTCGCCTCGATCTGGTTGGGCGCGATGTACTTGCCGCCGGAGGTCTTGAAGATCTCCTTGAGCCGCCCGGTGATCGTGAGGTAGCCGTCGGCGTCGAGCGAGCCCTTGTCGCCGGTGCGCAGCCAGCCGTCCTCGGTGAAGGCGGCGGCGGTGGCCTCGGGGTTGTTGTGGTAGCCGGCCATGACGTGCGGGCCCTTGATCTGGACCTCGTCGTTCTCGCCGATGCGGAGCTCGGCGCCCGGAAGGGCGGGCCCGACCGTGCCGATCCGGTTGTCGTCGGGCGGGTTGACCGAGGCTCCGGCAGAGTTCTCGGTCATGCCGTAGCCCTCGAGGATCTGCAGCCCGGCGGCGTTGAACCACGATGCGATGTCGGCGTTGAGCGCGGCCGAGCCCGAGATCATGAAGCGGATCCGGCCGCCGAAGCGGGCGCGCACCTTGCGGAAGACGAGGATGTCGAACAGGGCGTGCTGGACCTGGAGCGCAATCGGGATGCTCTGCCCGGCGGCCACCAGGGCGTCGTACTTCCGCCCGACGGCGAAGGCCCGGTCGAAGAGCTTCTTCTTGGCGCCGCCCTCGGCCTCGACCATCGTGACGATGCGGGAGTAGGCCTTCTCGAAGATGCGCGGCGCGGCGCCCATGAAGGTGGGCCGGATGACCGCGAGGTTGTCGATGATCTTGTCGACCCGGCCGTCGATGGCCGTCGGGAAGCCGATCGCGAGCTGGGTCGAGACCAGCACCTTCCCGAAGACATGGGACATCGGCAGCCAGAGGAAGTGCAGGTCGTTCGCGCTCAGGATGTCCTGCGCCTTGATCGCCTCGCCCTCGTAGACCCAGCTGCGATGCAGCAGCCGGACGCCCTTGGAGCGGCCCGTGGTGCCGGAGGTGTAGACCAGCGTCGCGAGCTGGTCGGGCCGGATCTGCTTCGCGATGTCGGCGATGAGGTGCTCGTGGGTCGCGAGGTACTCCTCGCCGAGGGTCTCGAGGTGGTCCAGGGTGATGATGCGGTCGCCGTCGGCGGAGCCGTCGAAGGTGACGATCTTGGTCAGCGAGCCGAGCTCGGAGGCGTGCTTCTCGATCTTGGCGATCTGCTCGTCGTCCTCGGCGAAGACCACCGTGCACTCGGAGTCGCCGAGGATCCAGGCGACGTCGTCGTCCTTGCTGGAGGGGTAGACCGTCGTGGTCGCGCCGCCGGCGCACATCACGGCCATGTCGGCGAGGATCCACTCGTAGCGCGTGGAGGCCGCGATGCCGACGCGGTCCTCGAGCCCGACGCCGAGGCTCACCAGGCCGGCGGCGAGCTTGCTGACGTGCTCGCCGACCTCGCGCCAGGTGACGGAGTGCCAGTGCTCGTGCCCGTCGGCCTCGTCGGGGCCGTCGACCCCGCCGTGTCCGTCGAGGTGCGGGAAGAGGAAGGCCTCGCCCTCCGGGTCGGCCGCGACCCGGTCGAGGATCTGCACGGCGACGTTGGCCGGCATGCGGTCGAGGAAGGCTGTGTCGTAGGTCACGGCGGAACCCTATCGCGCAAGCGGCCCTCGCGAGGCCGGTCCTGCTCAGTCCTGGACGGCCTTGGCGATCGCAACGCAGCGGGTGAGCCAGTCGTGGTCGCTCGTGGCCCGCGGACCGGGCTCCGCGAGCCGCTGCGCCGCCAGGTCCATCGCTCGCACGACGACCCAGCCCCGTGCCCGCTGCTCGTCCAGCTCTCCGGCGTCGACGGCGGCGAAGAAGCGCTCCCGTACGCCGTCGCGGACCCGTCCGGCCAGCTCGTCGTAGCGGTTGACGAGCAGCGGCGCGACCTCGTAGTGAGGGTCGCCGCTGAGCGGCTTGGGGTCGATCGCCTTCCACTCGCCGGTCTCCTCCCCCGGCGTCCCCGCGACGGCGGCCAGCACGTTGCCGTAGTGCAGGTCCCCGTGGATCAGCCGCCCGTCGCATCCGTCGTCCTCGGCGAAGGCGATGGCGAGCGAGCGGGCCTGGTCGACCAGCCGGGGCGGGAGCGGGACGCCGCGCGGGAGGGCCGCCAGGCGCTCGGCCAGCGCGGCGGCGTACCGGCTCAGGGGGCGGAGCTGGGGCGGCGCCTCGACGTGGAGACGGCGGTAGAGGCCGCCGACGATCTCACAGGCCCGCACGTCCCACTGGTCCATCAGGTCAACGGGGAGCAGTTGCTCGAGGAGCAGCGCCCGCAGCCGGGGATTGGCGCGGATCAGCCGGACGGCGCCGCGGCCGTGCCAGTGCTGCAGCGCGAGCGCCTCGTGCTCGGTCTCCTCGTCCGGGAAGGCGATCTTGAGCGCGGCACGGCGACGGTCGCGGGTCGTGACGGGCAGCACGAGCGCGGTGAAGCCGTGGGTCGCGTCGCCGTCGTGGCGCAGCTCCCACTCCTCCAGCAGCCGCGCCGCCAGGGCGGGCAGTCCCCCGACCCACGCGGCCCAGTCGTCGCCGCGCTGCGCCACCGCGGCGAGCGTGGCCGGGATCTCGACGGCTCGCCTAGCCGTCATGCAGGCGGGGACGTGGGCGGGGGCGCATGCGGGTGCAGGCGGGCCGGCGAGACGCTCCCGGCGTCGAAGCCGGTGGCCACGATGTCGGCGGGCACCTCGTGGCCGAGCAGCAGGGCGACGCCCAGCCGGGCCGCCGCGGGACCCATCTGGATGCCGTAGCCGCCCTGGCCGGCGTACCAGAAGAAGCGGTCGACCTCCGGATCGTGGCCGATGACCGGGGAGCCGTCGGGGGCGAAGGTGCGCAGGCCGCCCCAGGGGGTGCGGATGCCGCGGATGCCCATCGTCGTCGCCTCGTTGATCGCGTCGATGGCGCGGGCGATCTCGAGCTCGTCGTGCTTGGCGTCGCGCGGGGTGGTGGGGGTGACGTCGGCGGGGCTGCAGAGGTACTGCCCGGCGTCGGCCTTGAAGTAGAACGGGTTCTCGACGTCGATCGAGATCACCATCGGCAGGTGCGGGTCGACCGTCTCCCCGGCGGGCGCGCCGACCATGAAGACCGACCGCAGTCGCGGCTCGAGCCCGAGCGGCTGTGCGCCGAAGAGCTTCGCGACCTCGTCCGCCCACGCGCCCGCGGCGTTGACGACGTACGTCGTGGTGAACTCCTGGCCGACGCTCGCGGTGACCCGCCAGCGGCCGTCGGGCGTGCGCTCGGCGCCGTCGACCTTCGCCAGCGTGCGGATCTCACCGCCGAGCGCCTTGAGCCCGCGCTTGTAGCCCTGGTGCAGGAGCGCGACGTCGACCTCGAGCGCGCCCGGCTCGATCAGCGCCGCCTCGACCCAGTCCTCGCGCAGGATCGGGACGAGCTCCGCGGCCTGCTCCGCGGTGATGAGGGTGGCCTGCGGGGTGAGGCCGACGACGTCGTCGTGCAGCTCGCGCAGCGCGGGCGTGTAGCCGTGCGGGGCGACGTGCAGCACGATGAGCGGCTTGGTCAGCGCGTCGTCGTACAGGTCCTCGGGTGGGTCGAGCAGGAAGTCGTGGCTCGCCGCCGTCAGCGCGCGCACCGGACCGTTGCCGTAGGTGCCGATCCACGTCGCCGCCGAGCGGCCGGTGGTGTGGTAGGCCAGCGTCGACTCCATCTCGAGCAGGCAGACCCGCGACCCGCGCGCCGCCAGCTCGTAGCCGATCGACACCCCCGCGATCCCGCCCCCGATGACGATGACGTCGAAGTCGTCCATGCTCGCGAGGCTAGTCGGGAGATGTTTCGCACTCGTGCCCACGCTTGGCGCTCGTCAGCGCAGCGCCAGCACCCTCTTCAGAGCGTGGTCGACCTCCTGCTGATCCGCGAGGCTGAGCCGCCCGACGAACCGGCCCAGCCGAGAGGGATCCACGGCCCGCATCTGCTCGACGAGGACCAGGGTGCCGCGGCCGAGAATCTCCACCTCCGGCCGGTAGGACGCGATCTGGGCACTCGTCGAGGTCGGCGCCACGAGCCGCGTCGACGTCAGGATGTCCTCGTTCTGGACGACCACGGCGTACCGGCGGCCGGCTTGCTCGTGACCCCGCACGTCCCTGGGCGAACGCAGCTCGTAGACGTCACCACGCATCGTCGGGAGCAAGGTCCGCCATCTCGGCCTGGATCGCGGCGATCTCGGCTCGGTCGGCGGGGTCGTTCGCAATCCGCTGCGACTCCTCGCGCAGGCGCGCCCGCTGCTTGGCCTCGAACGCCGCCAGAATGGCGTCGCGGATCGCCGTCGATCGGTCGATCCCGTCCGACACCAGGCCTAGCAGCGCCTGCTCCGTCACCGCGTCAGCGCGGAAGGTGATGGTCGACATGACACCGATGGTAACGCAACATGCACTACAAGGCGTACGACATCTCCCCAAGGTATCGCTCGCAGAGGGCGATGCCTGCGGCGACGTGGACGCTGTCATAGGGCGACATCTCATCCGTGCTGCCGCCCGGTGACGATGTCGACGAGGAACGCGTCGGCTCCGGCGCGGGAGGTCAGGCGGTGCCAGGCCAGGTGCGCGTACGCCGGGTCGCGCATGGCGTCCTCGTAGCGGCGTCGCACGTCGGGGTGGGACGTCCAGGCCCACCAGATCACCGACTCCTCGCCACGCCACAGGGCGAAGCCACCCCAGCTCTCGCGGTTGCCGTTCCACAGCTCCCGGCCGGTCGCCGCGCGTGCCGCCGTACGGGAGAGGACCTGCCACATCACCCGCCAGCGCGGCAGGTCCAGCCAGACCACGGCGTCGGCGCGCTCCCACGCGAGCGTGCCGATCTTGCCCTGGTAGTTGCCGTCGATCACCCAGGTGTCGCCGGCCGTCGCCTCACGCACCCGCGCGACCAGCTCGTCGGCGCTGGCCTCGGCCCAGTCCGGGCCCCAGTGCAGCGCGTCCATCTCGACGTGCGGCACTCCCAGCGTCGCGGCCAGGCGCGCGGCGAAGGTCGTCTTGCCCGACCCCGAGCACCCGACCACCGAAACCCGCCTCATGGGCGTCATCGTGCACTACGGTCGCGAGGTGAGCATCGTCACCGACCTGGGCTACCGGTTCCCCACCCCCAACCTCTTCCAGCGACTGATGCAGCGGATCGGATCGACGCGCGTCGGCGCCAAGACGATGAGCCTGACGCTGCGCCACCTGGACTCGCTCGTGCTGCGCCTCTCTGGCGGACGTACGACGGCGGTCGCTCTCCTGGCCGGGCTGGTGGCCCTCGACGTCACCACCATCGGCCGACGTAGCGGCCGGCCGCGCACCAGCCACCTGATCGCGATCCCGTACGGCGAGCGGCTGGCGCTCCTCGGCACCAACTTCGGCGGAGTCGCCACCCCGGCCTGGGTCTACAACATCGAGGCTCACCCGGAGGTGAGCCTCAGCTACGGCGGCCGCACGGTCGAGACCACCGCGCGGCTCGCCACCGCGGAGGAGACCGAGGCCGTCCTGGCGGTGGCCGAGACGCTCTACGTCGGCTACCGCAAGTACCAGCAGCGGATCACCGGCAGGACCCTGCGGATCTTCCTGCTCGGCTGACCCCAGCCGCCCTACTTCTTCTTGTCGCCCTTCTCGCCGGGCTGGGTGGTGGAGAGGGCGGCGACGAAGGCCTCCTGGGGGACCTCGACGCGGCCGACCATCTTCATCCGCTTCTTGCCCTCCTTCTGCTTCTCCAGCAGCTTCCGCTTGCGGGTGATGTCGCCGCCGTAGCACTTGGCGAGGACGTCCTTGCGGATCGCGCGGATGGTCTCCCGCGCGATCACGCGGGCGCCGATGGCGGCCTGGATCGGGACCTCGAACTGCTGCCGCGGGATGAGGTCCTTGAGCTTGCCGGCCAGCATCACGCCGTAGGAGTACGCCGCGTCGCGATGCACGATCGCGCTGAAGGCGTCGACGGGCTCGCCCTGGAGGAGGATGTCGACCTTGACCAGGTCGGCGGCCTGCTCGCCGTCGAACTCGTAGTTGAGCGAGGCGTAGCCCTTGGTCTTGGACTTGAGCTGGTCGAAGAAGTCGAACGCGATCTCGCCCATCGGCAGGATGTAGCGCATCTCGACGCGGTCCTCGGAGAGATAGTCCATGCCGAGCAGGGTTCCGCGCTTGGCCTGGCAGAGCTCCATGATCGTGCCGATGTAGTCCGACGGGCTCAGGATCGTCGCCTTCACGATCGGCTCGCGCACCTCGGCGATCTTGCCGTCGGGATACTCGCTCGGGTTGGTCACCTCGATCTCGCGGCCGTCCTCGAGCACCACGTTGTAGACCACGTTGGGCGCGGTCGAGATGAGGTCGAGGTTGAACTCGCGCTCGAGCCGCTCGCGGGTGATCTCCATGTGCAGCAGGCCGAGGAAGCCGATCCGGAAGCCGAAGCCCAGCGCCCCGGACGTCTCGGGCTCGAAGGTGAGCGCGGCGTCGTTGAGCTGCAGCTTCTCAAGGCTCTCGCGCAGCGTCGGGTAGTCGTCGCCGTCGATCGGGTAGAGGCCGGCGTACACCATCGGGTTGGGGTGCTCGTAGCCGCCGAGCGCCTCGGTGGCCGGGCGCGCGTTGGCGGTGACGGTGTCGCCGACGCGGGACTGGCGGACGTCCTTGACGCCGGTGATGAGGTAGCCGGTCTCGCCGACGCCGAGCGAGTCGCACTTCATCGGCTCGGGGCTGATCACGCCGATCTCGAGCATCTCGTGGACGGCGCCGCTGGACATCATCTTGATCTTGTCGCGGTGGCTGAGCTTGCCGTCGACGACCCGGACGTAGGTGACCACACCGCGGTAGGTGTCGTAGACGGAGTCGAAGATCAGCGCGCGAGCGGGCGCGTCGGCGACCCCGACCGGCGGCGGGACCTGCTTCACGATCTGGTTGAGCAGCGCCTCGACGCCGAGCCCCGTCTTCGCCGAGGTGAGGAGGACGTCCTCGGGCTCGCAGCCGACGAGGTTGGCCAGCTCCAGCGCGTACTTCTCGACGTTCGCCGAGGGCAGGTCGATCTTGTTGAGCACCGGGATGATCTGGAGCTCGGCGCCCATCGCGAGATAGAGGTTCGCGAGCGTCTGCGCCTCGATGCCCTGCGCGGCGTCGACGAGCAGGATCGCGGCCTCACAGGCCTGCAGCGAGCGCGAGACCTCGTAGGTGAAGTCGACGTGGCCGGGGGTGTCGATCATGTTGAGGACGTACGTGCCTCCCGAGATGCCGAGCTCGGCGGCCGCCTCGGGGGTGACCGTCCAGGGCATCCGCACGGCCTGGCTCTTGATGGTGATGCCGCGTTCGCGCTCGATGTCCATCCGGTCGAGGTACTGCGCCTTGGCGTCGCGCTCGCCGAGCACGCCGGTGATGCCGAGCATGCGGTCGGCGAGCGTCGACTTGCCGTGGTCGATGTGCGCGATGATGCAGAAGTTTCTGATGATCGCGGGATCGGTCTGGCCGGGCTGGGGTGCGGTCATGGTGGCCGGATCATCCCATGGGCAGTGGCTCTGATCAGAACTGGTGGAACCAGCGGGAGAGGTTCGCCGACTCGCCGGGGCAGGTCACGTCGCGGTCCCGGCCGCTCTGGACCCATTGGGTGAGCACGGGCGTGCCGCCCTGGATGGTCCGCTCCTGTCCGCACCGGATCAGCGCCTCGGCGCGCGACGTGTTCCCGGCCGCGCGCCACTCGCGCAGGCCGAGCCGCAGATCCCCGACCACCCTGGCCCACAGCGCGGTGGTGGAGTAGACGCCGGTCTGGTAGCCCTGGTCGGCGTACGCGCGGGCGGCTCCGCGGACGACCTGGGCGTTCTCGTCGGTGTTCGCGGGCCAGTCGAAGTGAGGCACCGGCTCGACGTCGAGCCAGATGGCCGGGCTGCTCAGCCCGGCCGCCTTCATCGTGTCGATGTTGAAGAGCGCCTGCGCGTAGCCGGCGTTGGCCAGCCGACCGTCGCGGGTGGTGCTGTCGAACGGCCCGGAGGCGCCGTACTGCCTCAGCTGGGCGGCGCTCGGCCAGCTGACCACCGAGTACGCCGCCGTCAGCAGGCGCCGATCCCGTGCCCACGCCACCTGGCTGGCCAGGCAGGGGTTGGGCGTGAAGCCGGGGCCGTTGGTGAGCCCGAGGATCACGAAGGTCGCCGAGTCCAGCGGCATGGGGCTGCCCTGGGACCTCTTCTCCGGGATGCCCATCCCCTTCGGGCACTGCGGCCAGCTCACGTCGCCGCCCTCGACGATCCCCTGGCCGGCCGCAGCGGTCGACGTCGCGAGCCTGCCCGCCGCCGCCTCCGCCTCGTCCGCGAGGGCGGAACGGTCCGGTGTGGCGGGGGTCTTGCTCGGGACGACGAGGCTCGGGGTCGCCGTGAGGGTCGGGGACGTCGAGGCGGAGTCGGAGACGGATGCCGACGTGGACGGCGTCGGCTCCCCGTCGCCGCAGCCGGCGATCACCGTCGCGAGCAGCGACACGAACACGAGAAGGAGTGGACGCACGACTCGATCCTGACATCTCCTGACATCCTTGAGGCGTGTCCGCGTCCCTCCGCACGCCCCTGCCGACCACGCTCCCGCACGGTGAGACGGCAACCCGCCTCGGCTGGGTGCACGTGCCGCCGCACGTGCGGCGCGAGGTGGAGCGCAAGCTCGGCACGACGGTGGTCGACTCCTACTCCTGCGACGCCGGCTACACGCCGGGGCTCGCCTCGGTGCTGCTGTGCGCCGACGGGTCCCGGCACTTCATCAAGGCCGCGTCGATGAAGGCGCAGCGCCACGCCGCCGCGTCCTATCGCGAGGAGGCACGCAAGGCGCGGACCCTCCCGCCGGGCCTGCCCGCGCCGCGGCTGAAGTGGACCCTGGGCGGCGGGCCGAGCGACGAGTGGATCGTCCTCGGCTTCGCGTACGCCGAGGGCCACCCGCCCGCGCGACCCTGGTCCCCCGCCGACCTGGCCGCCGCCTCCGACCTGCTGGTCGCCGTCTCCCGCCAGCTCACCCCCGCGCCCGGGCTGGGGACGCAGACCTTCGCCGAGGCGTTCGCCGACTGGCCCGCGCTGTGGAGCACCGTCGCGGTCGAGGACGAGGATTTCGAGTTCGCCGAGTCGCTGGAGGCGCTGGCCGCGCGCTTCGCCGAGGTGACCGCCGGCGACACGCTCGTGCACGCCGACGTGCGTGACGACAACCTGCTGCGCCGAGTCGCCGACGGCCCTGCCGGCTCGGTCGAGATGGTGCTCTGCGACTGGGCCTGGCCGGTCCGCGGAGCGGCCTGGATCGACTCGCTGCTCCTCCTCGTGGGCCCGCGCGGCGACGGGCTCGACGTCGAGGCGCACATCGCCGACCACCCGCTGCTGGCCTCCGTCGACCCCGAGCACGTCGACATCGTGCTGGCCCTCTTCACCGGGTACTACCTGCATCTCGCCGGGCAGCCGTCGCCGTCGTACTCGCCCTGGCTCGGCGAGTTCGCGCGTTGGCAGGGGCAGGTCTGCTGGGATTGGCTCGCCGAGCGCCGTCTCGGGTAATCTTGGTGGCTGCGTGTTCGAGGCCCCTCCCCTCTCATCCCACGAGTGGTCCGGAGAGCGCGCCTCACCCGCATCTGATTCAAGGAAGGTTTCTTCATGGCCAACATCAAGTCGCAGATCAAGCGCAACAAGCAGGCCCTCAAGGCTCACGAGCGCAACAAGTCGGTCAAGTCCGAGCTCAAGTCGGCCGTCCGCAAGTTCCGCGAGCTCGCCGAGGCCGGTGACAAGGAGGCCGCCGTGGCCGCCGCCCGCACCGCCGGCAAGAAGCTCGACAAGGCCGCGTCCAAGGGCGTCATCCACGCCAACCAGGCCGCGAACCGCAAGTCCAGCATCTTCAAGAAGGCCGCCTCCCTCTGACCGAGTAGGGCCTTCCCTCACCTCGAGTGGGGGGTTTGGCCCGGTCCATGGGGGGCTTGCGCTCCACGAAAGACCCGCCCTCCCCGGGCGGGTCTTTCGTCTTGTGAGGCAAAGCCCCACTCGAGGTGAGGCAAGGCCCCACTCGACCCGAGGCAAGGCCCCACTCGAGGCGAGGCAAGGCCCCACTCGACCCGAGGCAAGGCCCCACTCGAGGCGAGGGAAGGCCCCAGTCGAGGTGAGGGAAGGCCCCACTCGGCTAGCGGGAGCGGAGGCCCGTGATCGTCAGGACGAGCCGCTCGAGGGTGTACGACGCGTCGCTGGCCGCACCCTTGATGTCGGCGTCGGCCTGGGCGACCGCGCGGATCGCGTCGCCGAGGGTGCCGGGCGTCCAGCCGCGGAGCTGGTCGCGCAGCGTGCGCAGCTTCCACGGCGGCACACCGACGTCACGGGCCAGATCGGCGTCGCGGGCGCCACGGGAGGCGCCCGACAGACGGGCCAGCCCCCGGGCGGACCCGGCGAACGCGCTCGTCACCAAGACGGCGGGCGTGCCCCCGTCGATCGCCCAGCGCAGCTCCTCGAGCGCCGCCTGGCGCCGGCCGGAGAAGGCGGCGTCGGCGACGGCGAAGGACTTCGCCTCCGCCCGGCCGCCGAAGTAGCGCTTCACGTCCTCCACGCCGATCGCGCCCGCGACGTCGCTCACCAGCTGGTGGGCGGCCGCGGCGAGCGAGCGCAGGTCGTGGCCGACCGCCTCGATCAGCGCGGCCGCCGCCGGCTGGTCGATCCGGCCGCCCTGCGACCGGGCCTCGTTCGCCACGAAGCCGGGCAGCTCGGAGGGCTTCAGCTCCTCCGACCTCGCCTCGGTCACGCCGGGGAGCTTGCGGAGCTTGGCCAGCACACCGCTGCCCTTCTGTCCTCCGCCGTGGACCAGGACGAGCGCGACGTCCTCCACCGGCGACGCGCAGTAGTCCAGCAGTCCGTCCACCGACTCGTCCGGCAGACTCTCCAGCGCGCGTACGACGACGCACCGGACGCTCGAGAAGAGCGACGGCGCGGCCATCTCGCCGAGCGTCGCCAGAGTGAGATCCGAGGCACTCGCGTCACTGACCTCCGACTCGGCGTCGTAGGCCCTCACCGCCGCGCGGACCGCGTGCACGGTGCGCTCGGAGAGGAACTCCTCCTTGCCCGTCACCAGCGTGACGCGGCCGAGGACCTGGGCGGCGGAGGGCGTGCTCATCGCCCCCACCCTGTCACACCCCACCGACACCGCGACGCACAAGGAGGACGGTGGCGCTGTGCATGATGACCCGCAGGAATCAGGACCTCACCCGCCGCTCCTCACGGAGCCGTCGGGGAGGACGGAGAGCGCGCCCTCGCGGTCGGTGCGGTGCACGTCCACGCCGCAGCGGCTCAGGCCGTCGACGGTCGGTCGGGCGGGATGGCCGTAGGTGTTGTCCGCGCCCACCGAGATCAGGCCGGTGCGCGCATGGAGCGAGCAGAGCCAGTCGAGATCCTGGTACCTGGAGCCGTGGTGCGGGACCTTGAGCACGTCGACGTGCAACCCCGCCACCGTCCGCGCCTCCCGAGCCGCGTCGTCCGGGTCGATGTCGCCGGTGAGCAGCAGCGTCAGGCCGTGCGAGCGGACGAGGAGATTGACCGAGCCGCCGTTGCTGTCCGTGCTCTGCGGCAGGTCGGGAGGGGGCCACAGCACCTGCGCCGCGACGGGACCGAGGGTCACGGTGCTGCCGTACGGCGCCGGGTGGGGCACCACCCTGCCGACCCGGGCCGCGTCGGCGACCAGCCCGGTGCCGTAGGCCGGCTCCTGCAGCACCGTCGTCCACACCTCCCCCACGTGGCGGCCGCGGAAGACCGCGCTCACGCCGCCCACGTGGTCGGCATCGAAATGCGTCAGGACGAGCAGGGGCACCCGACGGATCCCGAGCGAGTCCAGGCAGCGCTCCATCGCCGCCGGGCTCGGGCCGGTGTCGACCACCATCGCCGTGTGCGCCGCGACCGAGAGCACGAGCCCGTCGCCCTGCCCGACGTCGCACATCACCATCACCCAGCCGGTCGGCGGCCACCCGCCGGGGGTCGGCAGCCGTACCACGACGACGGCCACCATGACCAGCGTGACGATGATCCCGACGAGGCGGCGGCGCATGAGCCTCGGCCCTCCGAGCGCGATGACGACCGTCAGCGCCGTGAGGACGGCGAGCGAGAGGAGCGACGCCGACCAGCCGATCTGGGCGACCGGCAGCGCCGCGCCGCGGTGGGCGACCTCGACGATCCACGCGACGCACCACGACGCCGGTACGCCCAGCACCCGGCCGGCCGCCGGCCACACCAGTCCGGCCAGCCCCGCCGCCAGGCCGAGGACCGTGGCCGGGCCGACGGCCGGCTCGGCGACGAGGTTGGCGCCGACGGCCACGAGGCTCACCTGGCCGGAGATCGCGGCGATCAGGGGCGTGCAGGCCAGCTGCGCCGCGAGCGGGACCGCGACCGCCTCGGCCAGCCACCGCGGCATCCACCGGCTCAGCGCGTCGCGCCAGGGCGGCGCGAGCAGGAGGATGCCCGCCGTCGCCAGCACCGACAGCGCGAACCCGGCCTCGGTCGCCATCGCCGGATCGAGCAGCACCAGCCCGAGGACCGCGGCGCCGAGCCCGCGGAGCGCACGGTGCCGGCCGTTGGACGACATCGCCACCAGACCGACCGCGCCCATCGCGGCGGCGCGCAGGACGCTCGGCTCGGTCCGCGCGAGCAGCACGAAGCCGACGATCCCGGCAGCGCCGACCAGCGTCATCCATCGGCCGCGCACCCGGCACCACCGGGCCGCGGTGAGGAGAGCGCCGACGAGCAGGGTCAGATTGGTGCCCGACACGGCGAGCAGGTGGGTCAGCCCGGTCGCCCGGAAGTCGTCGGCGAGCGCCGTCGACACCGAGGCGTCGTCGCCGTCGACCAGCGCCGGCACCAGTGCGGCCGGCTCGGCGGGCCGGTCCTCGACCGAGGCCCGGATCGCCGCGCGCACGGCCGCCGCACCCCG
>NZ_JASGDD010000046.1:0-6678 GCF_047607365.1 Nocardioides sp.
CGCGCCGAGGGCCGGTGCCTTCGCCGGCGCGCACCCCCGCGCCGGGACGATCGGTCGAGCTGCCGACGGCGTACGACGGCGCGGACCTGGGCCGTGTGGCCGAGCTGTGGGAGTGCTCGGTCGAGGAGGTGGTGGCGCGGCACACGTCGCTCGTCTTCACGAGCGTCTTCTGCGGGTTCGCGCCGGGCTTCGCCTACCTGACCGGCCTCCCGCCCGCGTGGCGGGCGCCCCGGCTGGCCGAGCCGCGGGTGCGGGTCCCCGCCGGGTCGGTGGGGATCGCGGGGGAGTGGTGCGGCGTCTACCCCGTCGCCTCGCCGGGCGGCTGGCTGCTGCTCGGGCGGACCGAGGCGACGCTGTGGGATCCCGGCGACGCCGAGCGGCCGGCGCTGCTCGCGCCGGGGACGCGGGTGAGGTTCACCGTTGCCTGAGCGGGGATCCAGGCCCGGATCCGACGAGCTGCTGGTCGTCGCCGCCGGGGTGCTGACGACGGTCCAGGACCGGGGCCGGGTCGGCCTGGCCCATCTCGGCGTCCCCCGGGCGGGAGCGCTCGACGCGCCGGCCGCCGCGCTGGGCAATCGGCTCGTGGGCAACCACGCCGACGCCGCCGTCCTCGAGCTGACCCTCGGCGGCCTGCGGGCGTTCAACCGGGGGACCGGCCGCTGGGCGGCCCTGACCGGTGCTCCCGTGGACGCACTGGCCGGGCGGGCGGTGCCGTTCGCGGAGCCCTTCTGGTGGGCCCGCGACGCGGTGCTGGAGGTGGGGCGGCCGCGTGACGGCGTACGCGTGTATCTGGCGATGGCCGGCGGGATCGCGGTCGCTCCCGTGCTCGGCTCGCGCTCGACCGACACGCTGGCATGGGTCGGCCCGCCGCGCGTGACGGACGGCACGCGGCTGCCGCTCGGACGACCCGGGCCGGACGTGCGCCCGCAACCGCTCGACACGCCGCCCGCTCGGCGTGTCGGCGCCATCCGGCTGACGACCGGGCCGCAGGCCGACTGGTTCTCCGACGTCCCGACCGGTCGCGGCTGGACGGTGCGGCCCGACTCCGACCGCGTGGGGCTGCGACTGGACGGCGAGCCGCTGACCCGGATCCGCGAGGGCGAGCTGCCGAGCGAGGGGATGGTGCTCGGCGCCGTCCAGGTGCCGCCGAGCGGCCTGCCCATCGTGTTCCTGGCCGACCACCCTCCGACCGGTGGCTACCCGGTGGTCGGGATCGTCCACCCCGACGACCTCTGGCTGTGCGCCCAGCTCAGGCTGGGGGAGCCGGTGGCGTTCGCGCCTGCCGGAGCGCGGTGAGCGCCGGATCGTCGACGGCGAAGGAGCGCACCGGCCCCGCCGGCGTCGCCGCGGTCTCGAACCGCACGGTCACCACGCCCCGCCCCGCGCCCCACACCCAGCCGCGGCCGTGCTCGGCGTGCTCGACGTCCATGCCCGGCCACCATCCCTCCCGGCGGCGCAGGGGCACGGCGGCCGCGGGCTCCTCCTCGGCCGGCTCCTCGTCCTCGGTCGTGTCGCCGAAGAGGTCCTCCTGTACCCAGTCGGCCAGCCCGCTGACGCCCACGCCCAGCAGCCGCACGCCGCCGGCCGCCTGACCGGTCTCCAGCAGCTCGACGAGCAGCGCGCGGGCGAGCCGCCCGATGGTCGCCGTCGCGTCGGTCGGCGCGGTCAGCGTGGTGGAGCGGTTGAGCGTGGTGAAGTCGTGGAGCCGCACCTTGAGGGTGACCGTGCGCCCGGACAGCCCGTGCTTGCGCAGCCGCTCGCCGACCTCCCGCGCTTGTCGCGTGACCAGGCTGTCCATGAGGGCGCGGTCGGTGAGGTCGGCGTCGTACGTCGCCTCCACGCTCACCGACTTCGTCTCCCGCTCCGCCACGATCGGCCGGTCGTCCTCCGCCCGGGCGAGGTGGAAGAGGCCGGCGCCGTGGGCCTTGCCGAGGATCCGGACGAGCTCCTCGTGGCCGACCGCCTCGAGGTCGGCCACGGTCTGGATGCCGGCCCGCCGGAGCCGCTCCGCGGTCTGCGGCCCGACGCCGGGGATGACCTGGACGTGCATCGGCCGCAGCAGGTCGCGCTCGGTGCCGGGCGCGATCACCACCAGGCCGTCGGGCTTGTCCAGGTCGCTGGCGACCTTGGCGATGAACTTGCTGGTGCCGATCCCGACGCTCGCCGTGAGGCCCCCGGTCACGGCGCGCACCTCCTCGCGCACCTCCGTCGCGAAGGCGTGTACGCCGTCCACCGAGAGGTCCACGGCGGTGTGGGCGGCCGCGAGGTCGACGAACGCCTCGTCGAGGGAGAGCGGCTCGACCAGCGGCGAGATCGCACGCAGCAGGCCCATCACCCGCTCGCTCGCCTCGCGGTAGGCCTCGAACCGCGGCGAGAGGAAGGCGGCGTGCGGGCACCGGCTGCGCGCCTCGCGGGTCGACATCGCCGAGCGGACGCCGTAGCGCCGGGCCTCGTAGCTCGCGGTCGCCACGACCCCGCGACCGCCGGTCCCGCCGACGACCACCGGCTTGCCCCGCAGCGAGGGCTTGTCCCGCTGCTCGACGGCCGCGTAGAAGGCGTCGAGGTCGAGATGGAGGACGGAGGCGTGCGCACGCACGGCGCCGACGGTAGTCCTTCCCACCGTCAACTCCCGCCACACGCAGGGCCACCAGCCGTCCCGGAGCCCGCTCCCGGACGCCCTCGCTCACAGCCCCCTCGCGGCCCGCCCGGTTCGACGGGTGCCGACGTCGAGAGTCGGGCCATGCTCACCATGAAGGCCAAGACGCCCGAGGACATCCTCGCCGCCGTTCCCGTCGTCCTCGGGTTCCATCCGCGGGACTCTGTCGTGATGCTCACCTTCGGGGGAGCCCACGCCTTCCACGCCCGCATCGACATGCCGCCGCCCGCGCCGCCGCCGGCGGTCGTCGAGGGCCTCGCCTCCGCGCTGCTCACCCCGGTCTTCCGGGAGCGGGCCGAGGCGGTCGTCCTCGTGCTCTACTCCGCCGACGCCGCGCTCGCCGAGGAGGTGTTCGAGCACCTCGCCGCCCGCTGCGGCGAGGGCGGCGTCCGCGTCCTGGAGGGGCTGCGGGTCCACGGCGACCGGTGGTTCCCGATCGCCTCTCCCGCCGCCGGACCGCCCGACGGCGTCCCCTTCGACCTCGGCTCGCACCGGTTCACGGCCGCCTCGGTGCTGGAGGGGCTCGTGACCGCGGAGTCGCGCGAGCAGATCGCCGCCCGTGTCGCCGCCGACCCGCCCGGCGTGGAGGCGGTGGCCGAGGCGCTGCCCGCCAGCGGCCTGATGACCGGACCACGCCTGCGCGACCTGCTCGAGGCCCACGCCGCCGCCGGCACCGTGCCCGACGACGACCAGGCCGCCTCGATCCTGCGCTCGATCGCGGGGCCGTCCGTCCGCGACCACGCGTGGTGGGCGGTCGGGCGCCGGAGCGCAGAGGCCCACGCCGCCCTGTGGACCGACCTCGTCCGGCGGGCGCCGGCACCGCTGCTCGGCCACGCCGCCGGGGTGCTCGCCATGGTCGCGTGGCAGGCGGGACAGGGCACCCTCGCCTGGTGCGCGGTCGATCGCGGGAGGGAGGTCGCTCCGGCGCACTCGCTGCTCCGCCTCGCGTCCGACATCCTCGGCGCCGGCACCCCGCCCTTCGACGACTGGCCCGCGGACGCGCTGCCGCTGACGGGCTGAGCCGGGAGACCGGCGGGTCGGTGCTCAGTCGCGCTCGCGCAGCCGGGCCCAGTGCCGGAAGGCGCCGCTGCGCGGATCGCGCCAGCCGTGCCGGTTGACCGTGACGAAGACGAGGCGACGCCCCTGCTCGGCGTACGCCTGGACGGCGCCGGCGAGCCACTGCTGCTCCAGGTCCTGCACGGGGTCGAGCTCGCCCGGCCGGGTGAGCCACACCATCGGGTGGACCCGGTTGCCGAGCCGCGCGGTCATCGCGGCGACGACGTCGGTGCGCAGCGCGTGGTCGGTCCGCTCCTCGGGCAGCAGGGCGTGCACGACGCCGGCGCCGCCGGGGATGCCGAGGTGCAGTCGTGGCACGAAGACCGGCCGGCGCTCCGCGGTCGCAAGGTCCAGGACGGCACGGCGCAGCGCCCGCTGCAACGCCAGGCCGAGGCTCTCGGGCAGACCGGGGTCCATGGGCCGAGCCTGCCCGAGTTCCCTGCCGGCCGCCGCCCGCTCTCCACAGGGTCTCGGGCGGGCGCGATGATGGGTGCCATGCCCACGACCTTCCAGATCGCCCAGGATCCCGCCGCCGACGCGGTCCTCGCCGAGGATCCCTTCGCCCTCCTGGTCGGGATGATGCTCGACCAGCAGTACCCCATGGAGCACGCCTTCCGCGGGCCCGCCAAGGTGCTCGCCCGGTTCGGCACGCTGGACCCGGCGGCGATCGCGGCGGCCGACCCGGAGACCTTCTCCGAGCTGTGCCGTCAGCCGCCCGCCATCCACCGGTACGGCGGCGCCATGGCCGCCCGGCTCCAGCAGCTCGCCCAGGTGGTGGTCACGACCTACGACGGCGACGTCACCCGGCTGTGGAGCGAGGCGCGCGACGGAGCCGACCTGCTCCGGCGGGTGATGGCGCTGCCGGGCTTCGGAAAGCAGAAGGCCCAGATCTTCGTCGCCCTGCTCGCGAAGCAGGCCGGCGTCCGGCCCGAGGGGTGGGAGGCGGTCGTCGGCGACTACGCGCTGGAGGGCCACCGCTCGGTCGCGGACGTCGTCGACGCGGCCTCGCTGCAGAAGGTCCGCGACCACAAGAAGGCGGCCAAGCGCGCGGCGAAGGCCGGTGCCTGAGTCCCCTTGGCGCCATGGCACAATGATCGACGCGGCTCTTGACGACAGCGGGCCTTGCCGCGCCCCGAAACCAGCACGAGAGGTGTTCGTGTCCTCGAACGCACGCAAGCTCCCTGCCGAGGTGCTCTCCCACCCCGCCGTCGTGTCGCTCATCGACCGGGCTCGGCCCACGGGTCGCGTCACGCCGGAGGAGGTCCGCCAGGCGAGTGAGTCCGCGGCCGTCGAGCCGCGCCACCTCAAGGGCCTGATGGCTCACCTCGGCGAGCTGGGCGTCACGGTCGACCTGGGTGCGCCCGGTGGCCGCGCGGCGGCCGCGACGTCGGCCGCCAAGAAGGCGACGACCGCGCCGGCCACGAAGGCGCCGGCCAAGAAGGCCGCCGCGAAGAAGGCGGCGCCCACCAAGGCGGCGCCCGCCGACGAGGCTCCCGACGGCGAGGAGGAGGTCGTGCTCGACGACCTCGAGGTCGACGTCGAGGAGGTCGCCGCCGACGGCGCCGGGGCGGTCGAGGCCAAGGTAGGCCCCGACGGCAAGAAGATCCTCCCGGACATCTCCGACGAGCAGTTCGAGAAGGACGTCGCCGCGGACCCCACGATCGAGGAGGACGAGAAGGAGGCCTCCTTCGTCGTCTCCGCGACCGACGACACCGACGAGCCCGAGCAGCAGGTCATGGTCGCCGGCGCGACCGCCGACCCGGTGAAGGACTACCTCAAGCAGATCGGCAAGGTCGCGCTGCTCAACGCCGAGATGGAGGTCGAGCTCGCCAAGCGGATCGAGGCGGGCCTCTTCGCGGAGGAGAAGCTCGGCAAGGGCGGCAAGATCTCGGTGAAGACCGAGGAGGAGCTCGAGTGGATCGCCGAGGACGGCCGCCGCGCGAAGAACCACCTCCTCGAGGCCAACCTCCGCCTCGTCGTCTCGCTCGCCAAGCGCTACACCGGCCGCGGCATGCTCTTCCTCGACCTGATCCAGGAGGGCAACCTCGGCCTCATCCGCGCCGTCGAGAAGTTCGACTACACCAAGGGCTACAAGTTCTCGACCTACGCGACGTGGTGGATCCGGCAGGCCATCACCCGCGCCATGGCCGACCAGGCCCGCACCATCCGCATCCCCGTGCACATGGTCGAGGTGATCAACAAGCTCGCCCGCGTGCAGCGCCAGATGCTCCAGGACCTGGGTCGCGAGCCCACGCCGGAGGAGCTGGCCAAGGAGCTCGACATGACCCCCGAGAAGGTCATCGAGGTCCAGAAGTACGGCCGGGAGCCGATCTCGCTGCACACCCCGCTCGGCGAGGACGGCGACTCGGAGTTCGGCGACCTGATCGAGGACTCCGAGGCCATCGTCCCGGCCGACGCGGTCAGCTTCACCCTGCTCCAGGAGCAGCTCCACGCCGTCCTCGACACGCTCTCCGAGCGCGAGGCGGGCGTGGTCAGCATGCGCTTCGGCCTCACCGACGGTCAGCCGAAGACCCTCGACGAGATCGGCAAGGTCTACGGCGTGACCCGCGAGCGCATCCGCCAGATCGAGTCGAAGACGATGAGCAAGCTGCGCCACCCCTCCCGCTCGCAGGTCCTGCGCGACTACCTCGACTGACCCGCCGCGTCGTACGGCGGCTCGTCCGCCCGGGGGCTTCCGCTGACCCGCCGCGTCGTACGGCGGCTCGTCCGCCCGGGGGCTTCCGCGTCAGCCGGCGGCGACGAGTGCCACGGCGACGGCGGTGGCTCCCAGCCCGATCGCCTGCACCCGGTGCACGCGCTCGTGGAGGAGCAGCACGGCCCACGCCACGGTCGCGGCGGGGTAGAGCGACGCGAGCACCGACGCGACGGTCAGCAGGCCGTGCTCGGTCGCGGCGAGGAAGAGCGCGAGCGCGGCGGCGCCGAGGGTGCCGCCGGCCCCCGACCAC
>NZ_JASGDD010000047.1:0-10422 GCF_047607365.1 Nocardioides sp.
CACCGCGGTCGCGGTGCCGCTCGCCGTCGCCGAGGCGGTCGCACTCGAACTCGTCGTGGCGGTGGCGCTGGAGCTGCTCGAGGATGCCTTGAACGTGACCGGCGTGAACGTCTCGTTGCGGGCGTTGATCACGCCGTGAGCGCCGATGGTGATGATCCCGCAGGTGACCTTCCGGCAGTCGACGGTGCGGGCGGCGCCGGAGCTGTCGACCGTCTGGAACGTCGCGCCCGGGACCACGATCGTGGTCTTCCAGGAGCCGTCGGCCGCGATGGTCCCGCCGTTGGCCGACGAGGCCGTGTCGGAGCCCTGGAAGGCGACGAACTTCTGGAAACCCTGGTTGTCCTTGGTCTGGCTGTCGGGGACGTAGAGGTAGTTCGTCCCGGCCTTGCCGCCCTTGCTCGGCTGCCACGTGCCCGAGCGGGTGCCGAAGAGCACGTAGATGCCGCCGTACCCGCCCTTGATGGCCTGGAAGCCGCGGCCCTTGAGCGTGAGCGTCGTCGCGTAGGTCGGGTCGGCGACGGCGCCGCTCTGGCCGTTGGTGACGGTGACCCGCGCGGCGGCCTCGGCGGGACCGGTGCCGAGCAGCGTGGTCGAGGCCGCGACCAGCACGACGCCGAGCCACGCGGACATCCGGCTCATCGGACGACGCTCCACGACCCCTCCTCGGTGTCGGGCGGCGGCACCGCGTGCAGCCGGCGCGGCACCACGACGAGCCGGCCCTGGTGGGTGAGGACGTCCACGGGGTGCTCGTAGACGCGACCGATCAGCTCGGGGTCGAGCACCTCGGCGGGCGTCCCGTCGGCGACGATCTCGCCGCCCGCGAGGACGCAGATGCGGTCGGCGTACGCGGCGGCGATGGTGAGGTCGTGGACGACGGCGACGACGGCGCTGCCCGCCACCGCGAGCCGGCGGGCCTGGGCGAGCACCTGGTCCTGGTGGCGCAGGTCGAGCGCAGCGGTCGGCTCGTCGAGCAGGACCAGCGGGGTCTCCTGCGCGAGGATCCGCGCGAACGCCACCCGGGCCCGCTCGCCGCCCGACAGCGTCGGCACGATCCGCTCGGCGTGCTCGAGCACCTCGGTGCGCTGCATCGCCTCGGCGACGACCCGGTCGTCGTCGTCCTCCCGGTGGGTGCGGACCCACGGCGACCTTCCCATGCGTACGACGTCGACGGCTCGGAAGCCGAAGGCCAGCCGGTGCTCCTGCGGCAGCACCGAGCGACGCCGGGCGAGCTCGAGGTGCTTCCAGGCGGCCAGGTCGACGTCGTCGAGGGTGACCGCGCCCGCGTCGGGCGGCAGGTCGCCGGCCATGACGCCGAGGAGGGTCGACTTGCCGGCCCCGTTGGGGCCGACCAGCGCGACGAGCTCACCGGGACGGACGTCGAGCGAGACCTCGTGCAGCACCCGGTGGCCACCGAGCGAGAGCGAGACGCCGGAGGCGCGAAGCATCAGGCCCACCCCCCGGCGGAGGTCCGGGCACGGCGCAGCAGCCAGAAGAAGAAGGGGCCCCCGACGAGCGCGGTGAGCATGCCGATCGGGAGCTCGGCGTAGGCGACCGAGGTCCGCGCGAAGGTGTCGGCGCAGATGAGCAGCAGCGCTCCCCCGAGCGCGCTCGCGGGCACCAGCACCCGATGGCCGGGGCCGATGATCATCCGGATCAGGTGCGGGACGACGAGCCCGACGAAGCCGATGATCCCGGCGAAGGAGACCGCGGCGGCGGTGAGCACGGCGACGAGCAGGATGACCACCATGCGGAGCCGCTCGACGTCGATCCCGACGTGACGGGCGGCGCGGTCGCCGAGGGCGAGCACGTCGAGCCTGCGCGCGACGACGAGGGCGCCGAGCACACCGGCGGCGAGGAAGGGCGCCACGACGCCGACGTAGACCCAGCGGGTGCCGTTGAGGCTGCCGAGCTGCCAGAAGATGATCTCCTCACGGGCCTGGGTGTCGGCCAGGAAGATCATCAGCGCGAGGCCGGCGCTGCAGACCGCGTTGACCGCGATGCCGGTGAGCACGAGGGTGACCACCTCGGTACGGCCGTCGGCGCGGGACAGCACGTAGACGACGGTCGTCGTGATGAGCCCGCCCCCGAAGGCGAACAGGGGAACCGTCCAGGCCCCGACGAGGCCGATCTGGAAGACGATGACCACCGCGGCGGCGAAGGCCGCGCCGGTCGAGACGCCGACGACCCCGGGCTCGGCCAGCGGGTTGCCGAAGACGCCCTGCATGAGGGCGCCGGCCGTCGCGAGCGCCGCACCCACGAGGACCGCGAGCACGATGCGGGGGAAGCGGACGTTCCACAGCGTCGCGTCGCCCAGAGGATGCGACGGCATCGGGCCCCAGTCGAGGCCGATCCGGTGCAGGACGGAGCCGAGCACCTCGTCGGCAGGGATGTCGAGCTGGCCGCGTCCCGCCGAGACCAGGATCATCACCACGAGCGCAGCGCTCAGCCCGGCGATGAGCAGGGTCACGCGCGCGGCCCGAGCACGCGGCAGGACGCCGGCCGGAGCCGATCCCGCGGGCGGCGCGACGGTGGTCACGAGGCCGCCTTGGCGGACTCGGGCGCATAGATCGCGACGGCGAGCGCGTTGAGCACCTCGGCCGTCCGGGGGCCGAAGCCGAGGATGGCGCTGTCGGACATGTCGACGATCCGCCGGCGCTGGCCGGCCGGCGTCTGCGCCAGGGCGGGCAGCTTCTCGAGCAGTCCGTCGACGCCGCCGACCGAGGCGAGTCCGTCGGTCATCATGAGGATGAGCTCGGGCTGGGCGGCGATGATCCCCTCGTCGGTCACGGGCTTCATCCCGCTCCAGTCGATCTCCTCGCTGACGTCGTACGCGCCGAGGGCGTCGATGAGAGAGTCGGCCCCCGAGCCCTCGCCGAACATGTAGTAGACGCCGGCCTGGCCGCGCACGTAGAGGAAGACGGTGCGCAGCTTGGTCTGGACCGTGGTCGGCGCGACCTTCGCGATCTCGGCGGTGGTCGCGTCGACCTCGCTCTTCGTGCGCGCGGCCAGCTTCACCCCGAGGTCGTGGACGCCGAGCGCGTCGGCCACCTGGATGGTGAGGGAGGTGATGTTGTCGATGCTGCGGGTGGAGTCCACCACGACGACGGGGACGCCGGCGTCGCGCATCTGGAGCAGGACGTCCCACGGGCCGAGCGAGGTGTCGGTGATGATCACCGTCGGGTTGAGCGCGAGGATCTTCTCCGCGACCAGGTCGTGGCTGCTCTCGTTGGTGACCAGGGGCAGGTCGGCGGCCTCGGCGAACTGCGTGGAGAGGTCGCGTCCGACCACGTTGTCGCCGAGACCCAGGTCGAAGACGGTCTGGGAGAGCGTGCCGTAGATGTCGAGCGCGAGGATGCGGCTGTCGTCGGTGACGGTCACCTTCGTGCCCTGGGCGTCGGTGACGGTCACGGGCAGGTCGGGCGTCGGGCTGTCGGCGATGGGGTCGATGGCGACGTCGCCGAGCGCGGCGTGGGTGGCGCCCTCATAGGCCTTGGGATCGGCGAGCGCCGACGCCTGCGCGAGCGGCACCGAGCCGCCCTCGTCGGCGGAGCCGTGGCTCTGCGGGAGGGATCCACAACCGGCGATGACCATCGCCAGCACCGAGGCGACCGCCCCCACGGATGCCCGTCGCACGCTGCGCACCGTGTCACTCCTTGTCAGTTCTTTTCCCGAGAACTTAGGGCAACCTATCCTAGGTTAGGTTAGCCTTCCCACTGCGGAACCTTGTCAAGGATCTGACAGTGTGTCAACATCATCTCGACAGAGTGTCAGGAAAGAGTGGCAGGCATGACTGCCGAGGAGGCCCCCGTGACGACGAGCCAGATCGACGAGCGAGCAGCGCTCGCGAGCACGCCCCTCGCGGCCGCCATGCGCGAGGGCTCGCAGGCCGAGCACGAGGCGGCCGAGCACTCCCCCTTCTTCGAGGAGCTCCTCGGCGGACGGGTCGGCGAGGCCGGCTACGCCGCCTACCTGCAGCGGCTCCTGCCGGTCTACGAGGCGCTCGAGGAGACCGCGCGGGCCCGCCGCGACGACGCCGCGGTCGCGGCGGTCTACGACCCCGCGCTGGAGCGGCTCGACCGGCTGCGCGCCGATCTCGAGCACTGGGCTCCGGGCGCCGGTCCGGTCGACTCACCGGCCGCGACGGCGTACGCCTCCCGCGTCCGGGAGGCGGCCGACGAGTGGGCGCCGCTCTTCGTGGCGCACCACTACACGCGCTACCTCGGCGACCTCTCCGGCGGCCAGGCGATCGGCCGCCTCATGACCCGTCACTTCGAGCTCGAGCCCGGTGTGGGCGTCGCGTTCTACGACTTCCCCGAGATCCCCAAGCCCAAGCTCTTCAAGGACGCCTACCGCGCCCGGCTCGACGCGCTCGGCCTCAGCGAGGACGAGATCGCCCGTGTGGTGGTCGAGGTGCGCCGCGCCTTCAACCTCAACCAGGCGGTCTTCGTCGAGCTGGGCGAGCAGCTGGAGGCCTTCCGCCGGTAACGTCGGGCGCGTGGACCACGAACTTCTCACCGCCGCCCGCGCCTGGCTGACCGAGGACCCCGACCCGCAGACCCGGGCCGAGCTCGAGGCGATCCTCGAGCGCGCCGAGGGAGGGGACGCCGAGGCGGCCGCCGACCTGGCCGATCGCTTCAGCGGCACCCTGGAGTTCGGCACGGCCGGCCTGCGCGGCGCGCTGGGGGCCGGTCCCAACCGGATGAACCGCGTCGTCGTCATCCGGGCGGCCGCCGGGCTGGCGGCCTACCTCCTCGAGCGCGGCGCCACCGGCCCCGTCGTGATCGGGTACGACGCCCGCTACAACTCCGACGTCTTCGCCCGTGACACGGCCGAGGTCATGACGGGCGCCGGGCTGGAGGCCCTCACGCTCCCCCGCGCCATGCCCACGCCGGTGCTGGCGGGCTCGATCCTGCGGCTCGGGGCGAGCGCCGGCGTCATGGTGACGGCCAGCCACAACCCCCCACAGGACAACGGCTACAAGGTCTACCTCGGGGACGGCTCGCAGATCGTGCCTCCCGCCGACGCCGACATCGCAGCCAAGATCGCCGCCGTCGGATCGCTCGCCGACGTGCCCCGGGGGAACGGCGGCGGCCTGATCGACGAGACGGTCTGGCACGACTACATCGCCGAGACCGGCCGGATCGTCCGCGCCGACAGCCCGCGCAACCTCCACATCGTCTACACCCCCCTGCACGGCGTCGGGCTGGAGACCATGCGCGCCGTCTTCGACCGCGCGGGCTTCTTCCGCGTCACCGCCGTGCCCGAGCAGGCCGAGCCCGACCCCGCCTTCCCGACGGTCGCCTTCCCCAACCCCGAGGAGCCGGGCGCGATGGACCTGGCGTTCGCCCTCGCGGCCGAGCACGACACCGACCTGGTCATCGCGAACGACCCCGACGCCGACCGCTGCGCCGCCGGCATCCCCGACCCCGCCACGGGCACCTGGCGGATGCTCCGCGGCGACGAGGTCGGCCAGCTCCTCGGCCACGACCTGCTCTCGCGCCGGGTGGCCGGCACCTACGCCAACTCGATCGTCTCCTCCTCGATGCTGGGCACCATGGCGCGGGCCTACGGGCAGCCGTTCGTGGAGACCCTCACGGGCTTCAAGTGGATCGGCCGGCTCCCGGAGCTGGCGTTCGGCTACGAGGAGGCGCTGGGCTACTGCGTCGACCCGGCGCACGTGAAGGACAAGGACGGCGTCAGCGCCGCCCTGCTGCTGGCCGACCTCGCCGCGCGACTCAAGGCGGAGGGCTCGTCGGTCGCCGAGCGGCTCGACGACCTCGCACGCGAGTTCGGGCTGCACGCGACCGACCAGCTCTCGGTGAGGGTCTCCGACGTCTCCCTGATCTCCGACGCGATGGCCCGCCTCCGCGCCACTCCCCCGACCACGCTCGGCGGCCGCGCGGTGTCGGTCGCGACCGACCTGGCCGTGGGCTCGGCCGACCTGCCGCCGACCGACGGCCTGCGCTACGACCTGCCGGGCGCGCGCGTGATCGTGCGGCCGAGCGGCACCGAGCCGAAGCTCAAGTGCTACCTCGAGGTCGTCATCCCCGTGACCGGCGACATCGCGGCCGCCCGCGCCGCCGCGACCGCCGAGCTCGCCGCCCTCAAGGCCGACATGAGCACCGCGCTGGGGCTCTGAGCCGTCGGCAGGGTGGTCACACGGCGATCAGGAGCACCACCGCGACGACCAGGGCCGCGAGCACGGTCAGCTCTCCACGAGCCCACCGCCGCCGTACGCCGCCGCCCTCGTCACCCCACCGGAGCGCGTCGTCGCGATGGCTGGCAATGAGCGCCTGGACGTGGTCGAGATAGGGATCCGCCTTGACCTCCCGCCCTCGCTTGACCCGCACGTCGCGCGCCGGGCGGCCGAGGGAGGCGTTGACGTAGCGCTGCTCGCCCACCCACGCGACGAAGACCTGCCGCACCGCGCTGGAGGTGAGCAGGGACAGCGGGATCTCGACGGTCGACGCGACGCCGCGCAGGACGAGCGTGCGCCCGCGCAGCCCGACCCGCGGGCGCAGCAGGACCAGCCACACGACCATGCCGAGCAGCAGCCCGGCCGCGATCCACACCGGATCGGTCTGGACGGTCGCCACGACCACGACCACGGCCGCCACCGCCGCGCCCAGGAAGCCCGAGATCCGGCTGTTGTTCGGCACGAACCACTGCGTCCCGCCGTCTTCGTCCGCCACAGCGGAACACCCTAAGGTGTGCGGGTGACTCTTTCCGCCGCCGAGGTCGCCCGCTACATCGACCACACCCTGCTCAAGCCCGAGGCCACCCACGCCGACGTCGCGGCGGTGATCGCGGAGGCCGCCGAGCTCGGCACCTACAGCGTGTGCCTGTCGCCGAGCATGCTGCCCGTCGAGGTCCCCGAGGGGCTCAAGGTCGCCGTGGTCTGCGGCTTCCCGAGCGGGAAGCACGCCTCGTCGGTCAAGGCCGCCGAGGCCGCGCTGGCGGTGGAGCAGGGCGCCGACGAGATCGACATGGTGATCGACATCGGGGCCGCCAAGGAGAAGGACTTCGCGGCCGTCGAGGCCGACGTCGCCGCCGTGCGCGCGGCGGCTCCGGCGCCCACGGTGCTCAAGGTGATCATCGAGTCGGCCGCGCTGAGCGACGACGAGATCGTCGGCGTCTGCCGCGCCTCCGAGGCCGCCGGCGCCGACTTCGTGAAGACCTCCACCGGCTTCCATCCCGCCGGCGGCGCCTCGGTGCACGCCGTGGAGCTGATGCACGCCACCGTCCCGGGCCTCGAGGTGAAGGCGTCGGGCGGGGTCCGCACGCTCGAGGACGCGCGCGCCATGATCGCTGCCGGCGCGACCCGCCTGGGTGTCTCCGGCTCGCGGGCGCTCCTCACCGACGCGACGGCGGACACCTCCGGCTACTGATGGCGCGCGTCATCGTCCTGGCCGGCCCGTCGGGCGCCGGCAAGTCGCGGCTGGCCGAGCGTCTCGGCCTGCCCATCCTGCGCCTCGACGACTTCTACAAGGACGGCGACGACCCGACCCTCCCGCGGATCGGGGACGGCCCCAACCACGGCCTGGTCGACTGGGACCATCCGGACTCCTGGCTCCCGGCCGACGCGGTCCGCACCCTGGCCGAGCTCTGCGCGGACGGTCGCGCCGACGTCCCGGTCTACGACATCCCCTCCAACGGGCGGGTCGGCCACCGGCTGCTCGACCTCGGCGGCTCCGAGCTGGTCGTGGCCGAGGGGATCTTCGCCGCGGACATCGTCGCCGACTGCCGCGAGGCGGGGATCCTGGCGGGCGCCTACTGCGTGACGCAGGCACCCGTCGTCACCTTCTGGCGACGCCTCGTGCGCGACCTGCGCGAGCACCGCAAGCCGCCGCTCGTGCTCGTCCGGCGCGGCTGGGCGCTGATGCGCGGCCAGGGAGCCGTCGTCTCGGCGGCCGAGGCGAAGGGCTGCACGGTCGTCTCGCCGCACGAGGGGTTCGCGCGCATCACGGGGCTCCGCGGCTGATGCGCTTCGGCCGCGACCTGCGCCAGCCCGACGGCATGTCCTGCGGAGCGACGTCGGTCGTCGTCGCGCGGATGCTCCGCGACCCCGCCTGGGCCGCGGAGATCCGGCCGTCGTTCGGCGCCGTGGTCAAGGACGTCCACCGCTCCTTCCACGTCTGGCCCGAGCGGTGGGGCACCGCCTGGTGGTCGGTCGCGTGGCATCTGCGGCGGATCGAGGGCGTGCCCTACACGCTCCGCCCGCCGTCGTACGCGCGGCTCCTGGCCGTCGCCCGCTCCGGCCGCCTCGCGTCCCTGTACGTCGGCACCCGGCTGCTCCCACGGCACGTCACCCTCGTCGTCGGCACCTCCGGCGCGGCGGGCGAGGAGCTCGAGGTCTTCGACCCCGCGACCGGGCTGGTGCGCACGATCACCCGCGCGATGTGGGACGCCCACGAGCTGCGCCTCGGCGGGTGGCCGCGGGCCTACTGCATGGTCGTGCCCGGCCGGCCCTGATCCGAGCCCAGATCCGAGCCCCATCGCGCTAGGGTCGGGATGTCCTCCAGGACCGACCCGACGGCGACGGGATCCGGGTCGTCCGGGCAGCGTGACCGGACGAGCGGCCCTCCCGGCAGAAGGAGCACGATCAGCATGACGACGAGCGAGCCGACCACCATCGACGCCGAGGCCAAGCAGCGGGTGCGCGAGACTCTCCTCGCCCGCGCGAAGGCGGCGGCCGACGACCTCGCCCGGAAGGTCGCCGAGGAGCACGCCGCCTCCGAGCGCACCGGCAGCGGCGCGACGACGATCGACGACCTGTCGCAGTCCGACGAGGCCGGCGACCTCGGCGGCCTCGTCGAGGAGTCCAGCGCCCACGCCGAGGACGTCGTCGCGCAGATCGAGGGCCTCGACTTCTCCCCCACCGACGTCGTCCGCAGCGGCGCGCTCGTCGGGTTCGCCGGCGGCCGGTACGTCGTCGGGGTGGTGAGCGAGGAGTTCGAGTGCGACGGCGCGACCTACGAGGGCATCGCGGCCGACGCCCCGATCCTGGCGGCGCTCGAGGGCCTGCGCGTCGGCGACGGCTTCAGCTTCGCCGGCCGCACCCACACCGTCGGCTTCGTCGCCTGAGCCACGCGCCGACGAGCACGTCAGCCGCGCGCGGCCTCGTAGCCGGGCAGGATCACGTCCTCGATGATCGCCATCCGGTCGGGCAGCGGCAGGAAGGCCGCGTGCATCGCGTTGAGGGTGAAGATCTCGAGGTCGTCGACGTCGTAGCCGAACGCGGTGGCCAGCTTCCACGTCTCCTCGGAGACGGAGGTCCGCGACATCAGCCGGTTGTCGGTGTTGATCGTGACCGTGAAGCCGAGCTCGGCGAGCAGACCGAAGGGATGGGTCTCGATCGACGTCGCCCCGGCCGCGTGCGTCTGGAGGTTCGACGTCGGCGCGACCTCGAGCGGGATCCCGCGATCGCGGACGTACGCCGCGAGGCGGCCGAGCACCGGCTCCCCGTCGGGTCCGGTCGTGATGTCGTCGACGATCCGTACGCCGTGGCCCAGCCGCTCCGCGCCCGCGAAGATCGCGCCGGCGATGGACTCCAGCCCGTCGGCCTCGCCGGCGTGGATGGTGATGTGGCACGCCTCGCGCCGGACGACGTCGAACGCGCTCTGGTAGCGCTCGGGCAGGAAGCCGATCTCCGGGCCCGCCACGTCGAAGCCGACCACTCCCCGGTCGCGGAAGGCCACGACCGCCTCGGCGGCCTCGGCCCAGCGGTCGCTCTGCCGCATCCCGCACACCAGTTGGCGGGCGACGATGCCGTAGCGCGCCGCGGCGTCGTCGTACCCGGCCTGGACGGCCTCGATCACCTCGGGGATGGACAGCCCGCCGACGGTGTTGAGCTCGGGCGCGTTGCGGATCTCGGCGTAGACGACCCCGTCGAGGGCGAGGTCCTCGACCGCCTCGAAGGCCACCCGGTGCAGCGCCTCGGGGGTCTGCATGACCGCGATGGTGTGCTCGAACGTCTCCAGGTAGGAGACCAGCGAGCCGGAGTCGGCCGCGTCGCGGAACCACGCCTGGAGGCCGTCGAGGTCGTCCGCGGGCAGCGGGTGCTCGATCTCCCGAGCGAGGTCGAGGACGGTGGAGGCGCGGACGCCGCCGTCGAGGTGGTCGTGCAGCAGCACCTTGGGCAGCGCGCGGATCTCGTCGAGGGACAGGCTCATCACGCGATCCTGTCGATCAGCAGCGGCGCGGCGGTGAACCTCGGGGTCGTGGTGCCGGCAGGGGCGATGGCCTCGATGTCATAGCCGCCCTCGAGCGACTCCAGGGCGCGGGCGAACCGCGCGGGCTCGTCGGCGTGCAGGGTCAGGAGCGGGGCGCCCGCGACGACCTCGTCGCCGGGGCGCGCGTGCCAGACGACGCCGGCGCCGGGCGACACCGGGTCCTCCTTGCGGGCGCGGCCGGCGCCCAGCC
>NZ_JASGDD010000048.1:0-30973 GCF_047607365.1 Nocardioides sp.
CCTTGCCAAGGTTGAGGTCGCGAGTTCGAGCCTCGTCGTCCGCTCGGAGGATTCTCTCCTGGCAGCAGCCTCCAGGGTGGGGTGGCCGAGAGGC
Source organism: Nocardioides sp. (assembly GCF_047607365.1). Classification (GTDB taxonomy): domain Bacteria; phylum Actinomycetota; class Actinomycetes; order Propionibacteriales; family Nocardioidaceae; genus Nocardioides. The sequence continues at coordinate 95 of NZ_JASGDD010000048.1, forward strand.
GAGGCAACGGACTGCAAATCCGTGTACACGGGTTCAAATCCCGTACCCACCTCGAGCACCGACAGCCCACCACAACTCAACACCAGCATCACCCTCGGGACGATTGGCGCAGCGGTAGCGCGCTTCCTTGACACGGAAGAGGTCACTGGTTCAAACCCAGTATCGTCCACAGCCGAACGGCCCCCGACCCGCGGAAACGCGACGTCGGGGGCCGTTTGCGTCGAGCGGCGCCGGCCTCGCCGGCGGGACGAAGGTCCTCGATCGCGTAGGCCGCCCGAGCTAGGCGGTGCGGGCCCATCGGCCAGCTTTCCGCCATCCCGCCCTGGAGCGGCGCCGTCCCGACCTAGCGTCCCGACCATGAAGCCTCTCGTCGCCTCCGTGGCCGCGACCCTCGCGCTCAGCGGGCTCGCGCTCCTCTCCCCATCGCCTGCTCACGCGGCCCTGTCGACCGTCTCGTGCACCAAGACGAGCACGGGCACGTGCATCCGCGGCGGTCAGTTCTGCCCCTCGAAGTCGAAGGGCAAGTACGGTTACAGCTCGACCGGCCGCCGATACAAGTGCACGAAGGGCCACTGGCGCTGAGGCAGCGGCCCGCAACCCGTTGGGGCGCGGCCCGCCGCGGTCGATAGCATCGGCGGGTGAGCAAGGCATGGGAGCTGTACGCCGACAACCCGGACGTCATCGCGGCCAGGGTCAACGGGCAGCTGAAGGATCTGTCGTACGACGTCGCCGACGGCGACGAGGTGGAGCCGGTCGCGATCGACAGCGCGGACGGCCGCGACATCCTGCGCCACTCCACCGCCCACGTCATGGCGCAGGCCGTGCAGCAGCTCTTCCCGGAGGCCAAGCTCGGCATCGGGCCGCCGGTCACCGACGGCTTCTACTACGACTTCGACGTCCCGACGCCGTTCGTGCCCGAGGACCTGGCCCGCATCGAGAGCCTGATGAGGAAGATCATCAAGGCCAACCAGAAGTTCTCCCGCCGCGTCACCACCGACGACGACGCCCGCATCGAGCTGAAGGACGAGCCCTACAAGCTCGAGCTGATCGGCCTCAAGGGGAGCGGGGCCGGCGAGGACGGCGACGACACCCCGACCGAGGAGCAGGTCGAGGGCGCCAGCGCCGAGATCGGCGGGGGAGAGCTCACCATCTACGACAACCTCGACCGCAACGGCGAGGTGGCGTGGAAGGACCTCTGCCGCGGCCCGCACCTGCCGACCACCCGGCGGATCCCCGCCTTCAAGCTGATGCGGTCCGCCGCGGCGTACTGGCGTGGGGATGAGAAGAACAAGCAGCTCCAGCGGATCTACGGCACCGCGTGGGAGTCCAGCGAGGCCCTCGACGAGCACCTCCACCGCCTCGAGGAGGCCGAGCGGCGCGACCACCGCAAGCTCGGGCGCGAGCTGGACCTCTTCAGCTTCCCCGACGAGATCGGCTCGGGCCTGCCCGTCTTCCACCCCAAGGGCGGGATCATCAAGCGCGAGATGGAGGACTACGTCCGCCGTCGCCACATCGAGGAGGGCTTCTCGTACGTCGGCACCCCGCACATCACCAAGGACGGCGTCTTCCACACCAGCGGCCACCTGCCCTACTACGCCGACACGATGTTCCCGCCGATGGAGTTCGAGGGGGCGAACTACCAGCTGAAGGCGATGAACTGCCCGATGCACAACCTGATCTTCGCCAGCCGCGGGCGCTCCTACCGCGAGCTGCCGCTGCGCCTCTTCGAGTTCGGCCACGTCTACCGCTACGAGAAGTCGGGCGTCATCCACGGCCTCACCCGGGTGCGCGGCTTCGCCCAGGACGACTCCCACTCCTACGTCACCCAGGAGCAGGCGCCGGCCGAGGTCAAGCACCTGCTGAGCTTCATGCTCAGCGTGCTCAAGGACTTCGGTCTCGACGACTTCTACCTCGAGCTGTCGACCCGCGACGACAAGAGGAAGGACAAGTTCGTCGGCTCCGACGAGGACTGGGCGGTCGCCACCCAGGTGCTGAGCGACGTCGCCGCCGAGACCGGCCTGGAGCTCGTCCCCGACCCGGGCGGCGCCGCGTTCTACGGCCCCAAGATCTCGGTCCAGGCCAAGGATGCCATCGGCCGCACCTGGCAGATGGGCACCGTGCAGTACGACTTCAACCAGCCCGCTCGCTTCGGGCTGGAGTACACCGGCCCCGACGGCACCAAGCACCAGCCGGTGATGATCCACAGCGCCAAGTTCGGCTCGATCGAGCGGTTCATGGGCGTCCTCGTCGAGCACTACGCCGGGGCCTTCCCTCCCTGGCTGGCGCCGGTGCAGGTCCAGGCGATCCCGGTCGCCGACACCTTCGCCGACTACCTCTACGACATCGCGAAGCGGCTGAAGGCTCAGGGCGTGCGGGTCGAGGTTGACGAGTCCGACGACCGATTCCAGAAGAAGATCCGCAACGCGCAGCTCCAGAAGGTACCGTTCATGCTCATCGCCGGCGGTGAGGATGTGGAGCGCGGGGCGGTGAGCTTCAGGTATCGCGACGGCCGCCAGGAGAACGGCGTCCCCGTCGACCAGGCGATCGAGCGGATCGTGGCCGCGATCGCCGCGCACGAGCAGGTCTGACCGGTCCGGCCGACGGTCTCGACCGGCCCGAAAAATTGATGTGACGCCATGTCGCGCTAACTCTTGTTAAGCGGCCGGTATCGCATTAACGTACCGAGGGTACGGACCTCGTACGAGTTACCAGCGTCACAGTTCAGCGTCGAAAGGTGAGCGACATGACCGCAGTGCAGCCCGAGAAGAAGACGGCACACGCCGCGCAGGGCCACCAGGACTACTACGAGACGCTCCGAACGCTCTCGCAGGCGTCGGTCGACCAGCACTTCCAGGCGTTCAAGGACATCGCCTGGGACGACCCCGCGATGGCCATCATCGACAACGACGAGCGCCTCATCCTCAACGACGCCGACGAGATCGGCCGTCACCCCTGGTACAAGACGCTCCCGAAGCAGCGCCAGATCGAGATCGGCGGCTACCGCTACGCGCAGATCGCGAAGGTGGGCTCGCAGTTCGAGATGGTGCTGATCGCCGGCATCATGAACCACAACGTGTGGGCCAAGAACGGCAACCCCGAGTTCCGCTACTCGATGCACGAGGTCACCGAGGAGACCCACCACATCCAGATGTTCCAGGAGGCGGTCAACCGCTTCAAGGAGGGCTCGGGAGTCGACGTCGCCGGGGCTCCGACCTACTTCAAGGTGATCTTCCCGCTCATCGCCGCGGCCGGATCGCTCCTCCCGGAGATCTTCTTCACCGGCATCCTCGCCGGCGAGGAGCCCATCGACCACCTCCAGAAGTCGATCATGCGCGCCGGCGGCAGCCACCCGCTGATCGACCGTGTGATGCAGATCCACATCGCGGAGGAGGCCCGCCACATCGGCTTCGCCCACCAGTGGATGCTCCACCACGTCCCCGAGCTGTCCTTCGCCCGGCGCCAGCTCTTCTCGGCGGCCTTCCCCGTCATCATGCGGGTGCTGTGCGACGTCATCATGGTGCCGAGCAAGCAGGCGCAGCGCGACATGGGCATCCCCGACGAGGTCGCCCGCGAGATCTGGTGGGACTCCGACGACTCCGACAAGATCCTGCGCGACCTCTTCACCGACGTCCGGGCGCTCGCCGACGAGCTCGGCATCCGCACGCCGGTCTACCGTCCGCTGTGGAAGCTCTTCGGCATCGACGGCAAGGTCGCGCGCTTCCGGGGCGAGCCGGCCTCGGCGACGCACTGACACCAGCACGATTGACCCCCTGTGCCACACGTCGTCATCCAGTCCTGCTGTTCGGACGGTTCCTGCACGATCGCCTGCCCGGTCAACTGCATCCACCCCGCGCCGGGCGAGCCCGGGTTCGCCGAGGCGGAGATGCTCTACGTCGACGCGGCGTCGTGCGTCGACTGCGGAGCGTGTACGACGGCATGCCCGGCGGACGCGATCGTGCCCCACACGACGCTGACCGTGGAGCAGCAGCCGTTCCTCACCCTCAACGCGGAGTACTTCGAGGTCTTCCCGCACGCTGACCGCACGCCGCTGGCGATCGTGCCCCCGCAGCGCCGGCTCGAGGTGGACGGCCCGTTCCGCGTCGCCATCGTGGGGGCCGGCCCCGCCGGGCTCTACGCCGCCGACGAGCTGCTGAAGCACCCGGAGATCACGGTCGACGTCTACGACCGCCTGCCGACGCCGTACGGGCTCGTGCGCTTCGGCGTCGCGCCCGACCACCAGCACACCAAGCAGGTGCAGAAGCTCTTCAAGAAGATCGAGCGCCAGCCGGGCTTCCGGTACTTCCTCAACGTCGAGGTCGGCGCCGACCTCAGTCACGAGGATCTCGCCACGCACTACCACGCGGTGATCTACACCGTCGGCGCCGCCTCCGACCGGGCGCTCGCGGTGCCCGGCGACGACCTCCCCGGATCGGTCTCGGCGACCGACTTCGTGGCCTGGTACAACGGCCACCCCGACCGCCAGGACCTCGCCGTCCCGCTCGACGACGTGCGGGCGGGCCGAGCGGTCGTGGTCGGCAACGGCAACGTCGCCCTCGACGTCGCCCGGATCCTGACCGAGGACGTCGACGTCCTCGCGCCCACCGACATCTCCGCGCTGCCCCTGGAGCAGCTGCGCCGCAGCTCGGTGCGCGAGGTCGTCATCCTCGGCCGGCGCGGCACGGCCGAGGCCGCCTTCACCGTCCCCGAGCTCGTCGGCCTCCACGGCAACCCGACGATCAACGTGGTCGTCGACACCGGCGGCGTCGAGATCGTCGGCGACGACACCAAGTCCCGGCTCCTGCGGGACTTCCAGAGTCGCCCGGTCGACCCCGCCAAGCGCACCATCGTGCTCACGTTCCTCGCCTCGCCGATCGAGATCACCGGCACCGACCGCGTCACCGGGGTCGTGGTCAGCCGCAACACCCTCACGCTCGACGACGCCGGCCGCACGGTGGCCGTGCCGACGGGGGAGACCGAGACGATCGAGGCCGGGCTCGTGCTGCGGGCCGTCGGCTACAAGGGGCTTCCCGTCGCCGGCCTGCCCTACGACGAGCGGACCGGGACCGTGCCCAACGACGCCGGACGGGTCAGCCCCGGCGTCTACGTGTCGGGCTGGGTCAAGCGCGGGCCGAACGGCTTCATCGGGACCAACAAGACCGACTCCGAGGAGACGGTCTCCACGATCCTCGACGACTTCGACGCCGGGGCCGTCCCGGCCGCGGCGGGCAACGCGCAGACCGTCGCCGCGCTCGTACGACGCCGCCAGCCGCACTACGTCGATCTGGCCGGCTGGCAGGCCATCGAGCGAGAAGAACGGCGGCGTGGCGCCGCTGAGGGCCGAGTTCGTGTCAAGATCGTCGACGTGGATGAGGCATTGCGGGTAGCGGCCGCCGACAAGCGCGGCCCGATCGTGTCGGCGACGCGGCTGGTCCGCACGCCCGGCCGGCTGGTCCGCAGTGCCGTGGCAGCGGGCGTCGGGGTCGGCGCCAGCGTAGGCGTCGGACGGAGCTGATCGACTATGGCGGGCGATTCTCGGGGAGCCCGTGACGGGCGGCAGACCCGCTGGGACGGGCACAAGGAGGAGCGCCGCCGTCAGATCATCGCGGCGGCGATCGAGACCGCGCAGGAGAGCGAGCCGGGCGTGGAGATCCACGTCCAGGAGATCGCCGAGCGCGCCGGGCTGTCCCGCACGGTTGTCTACCGCCACTTCTCCGACCGCGCCGACCTCGACCGTGCCGTCCAGGCCGAGATCCTCGACCAGGTGTGGGACCTCCTCCTGCCCCAGGTGGTGCTGGAGGGCACCGTCCCCGAGATCATTCGCCGGATCATCGAGGCCTACGTCACCTGGGCCGTCGAGCACCCGGCGCTCCACCGCCTGGCCGACCACGACAGCAGCCACGAGAACGGACCGCTCGAGGTCGGGCTCGAGCGGCTGGCCGAGCAGATCACCGATCTGCTCGTGCTCGCGCTCCCGGCGGAGCCCCTCGACGGCGGTCGCGCCGTGCTCGACGCGATGGTCTACGGCATCGTCGGCGCCGCCTTCTCGACGGTGCGCCGGTGGATCTCCAAGCCGGACCGCACGCTGAGCGCCGCCATGGTGACCGAGCTGGTCAGCGATTCGGTGTGGTTCGTGGTGCAGGGCCACGCGTTGAGGTTCGGCGTCGCGCTCAGCCGCGAGATGCGAGCGGAGGAGTTCACCGGCGCCGTGGCCGACGCCGGTAGCCTGCCCACGTGAGCGAGTCGAGCGGCGATGCCCCCCGTCGGACGCTGCGTCAGGACGGCATCGGCGAGCCCGACCAGCTGGAGCGGCTCTGGACGCCGTACCGGATGGCCTACATCCGTGGCGAGAGCCGTCCCGCGGACCACACCGAGGAGCAGTGCCCGTTCTGCCGCATCCCGACACTGCCCGACGACGAGGGCCTGATCGTGCACCGGGGGACGACGGCGTACGTCGTGCTCAACCTCTTCCCGTACTCGCCGGGCCACCTCATGGTCTGCCCTTACCGCCACATCCCGGGCTACGTCGACACCACCGAGGACGAGTCGAACGAGATCGCGGCGCTCACGAAGACCGCGGTGCGGGCGATCGGCGCCGTCTCCGCCGCGCCCGGCTTCAACATCGGCATGAACCAGGGCGTCGCCGGGGGAGCCGGGATCGCCGCCCACCTCCACCAGCACGTCGTCCCGCGCTGGGTGGGCGACCAGAACTTCATGCCGATCATCGGGCGGACCAAGACCCTCCCGGAGCTGCTCGGCGACACTCGCGCCCTGCTGGCCGAGGCCTGGGACGAGCACGCATGAGCTCTCCGGGCTCCACGAGTCCCGTGCCGGCCGCGGACATCGAGCTCGCCGGCCAGCTGGTGCGCTCGGCGGGCCGGCTCGCCGCGGACATGCGGGCCGCGGGCGTCTCGACGGACACCAAGACCTCGATCACCGACGTCGTCACGGACGCCGACCGGGCCGCGGAGGCGCTCATCGTCGACCGGCTCGCGGCCGAGCGTCCCGAGGACGGCGTGCTCGGCGAGGAGGGCGCCGCCCGGGACGGCGCCAGCGGGCGCCGGTGGGTGGTCGACCCGGTCGACGGCACCTACAACTTCGTCAGCGGGCTGTCGTGGTGGTGCTCGGCCCTCGCGCTCGTCGACGGCTCGTCGGAGCCGGACCTCGTGCTCGGCGCGGTCTACCACCCGGCCGAGGACGCGCTCTACGTCGGCGGCCCGGGCTTCGGCTCGACCCGCAACGGGGTGCCGCTCGAGCCGATCGCCGACCGGCCGCTCGCCACCTCGTGCGTCACCACCTACCTCCATCCGCCGTGGTACGGCGGCGAGGTCGGCGACGCGCACCAGCGGGTCGTCAGCCGCGCGGCGACCCAGCGGGTGCTCGGCGCCGGGTCGCTCGACCTCGCGGCCGTCGCCCAGGGCCAGCTCCACGTCTTCTGCCAGCACACCGTCCCGCTGTGGGACCGGCTCCCGGGCCAGGCGCTGGTGCTGGGCGTCGGGGGAGCGGCGCGACAGGTGGAGTCCGCGGGCAGGACCTGGACCCTGATCGGCGCGCCCACCGCGGTCGCCGAGGCCGTCGCCGCGCTTGGCGAGACTTAACAGGCAACTGGGGAACTTCTCGGCCGGCATGCCCCCCGAGAAGTTCCCCAGTCCCCGGTTAACCGGGGACTCCTCCCAGCGCATGCCCTAGCCTGAGCGCACCATGTTGGACAGGTTCAAGGCGTTCTGGCAGGGCGTCGTCCTCGCCCCGATCATCAACCTCCTCATCGCGCTCAAGGTGAGCCCGGACGCGGTGACGCTCGTCGGCACCCTCGGCGTCGCCGGGGGAGCCCTCGGCTTCTACCCGCGTGGCGAGCTCTTCTGGGGCACGATGGTGATCACCGCCTTCGTGTTCAGCGACCTGATCGACGGCGCCATGGCCCGCAAGCTCGGGCGCAGCTCCCTCTTCGGGTCGTTCTGGGACTCCACGCTGGACCGGATCGGCGACGGCGCGATCTTCGGGGCGCTGGTGCTCTACTTCGCCGGCCCGGGCGACAGCGGCCTCTACCTCGGGCTCTCGCTGTGGTGCGTCGTGATGGGGTCGGTGACGTCGTACGCGCGGGCGAAGGCGGAGAGCCTCGGCCTGGACGCCCACGTCGGCATCGCCGAGCGCGCCGACCGGCTGGTCGCGATCCTCGTCATGACCGGCTTCACCGGCCTGTTCTCGGACTGGGGCTGGTCGTGGGGCCACTGGCTGATGGAGATCACCCTCTGGGCGCTCGCGATCGCGAGCACCGTCACCGTCGTCCAGCGGGTGTGGGTGGTCTACAAGCAGGCGGCGGGCCTGCCTCTGCGCTAGCCGCGCCCGGGGCCTACGATTCGGGGTATGGCTGAGAGCACCACGGACACCGTCGTCGGCACCTCGCGCGTCAAGCGCGGCATGGCAGAGATGCTGAAGGGCGGCGTCATCATGGACGTCGTCACGCCGGAGCAGGCGAAGATCGCCGAGGACGCCGGCGCCGTGGCCGTCATGGCGCTCGAGCGCGTCCCGGCGGACATCCGCGCCCAGGGCGGCGTCTCGCGCATGAGCGACCCGGACATGATCGACGGCATCGTCGCGGCGGTCAGCATCCCGGTGATGGCCAAGGCCCGGATCGGCCACTTCGCGGAGGCCCAGGTGCTCCAGAGCCTCGGCGTCGACTACATCGACGAGTCCGAGGTGCTCACGCCGGCCGACTACGAGAACCACATCGACAAGTGGACCTTCACGGTGCCCTTCGTCTGCGGCGCGACCAACCTCGGCGAGGCACTGCGCCGGATCACCGAGGGCGCGGCCATGATCCGCTCCAAGGGCGAGGCCGGCACCGGCGACGTCTCCAACGCCGTCACCCACATGCGCACCATCCGCAAGCAGATCCGCCACCTCTCCTCGCTGCCCGAGGACGAGCTGTTCGTCGCCGCCAAGGAGCTCCAGGCCCCCTACGAGCTGGTCCGCGAGGTCGCCGAGGCCGGCAGGCTCCCGGTCGTGCTCTTCACCGCGGGCGGCATCGCGACGCCCGCCGACGCGGCGATGATGATGCAGCTCGGCGCGGAGGGCGTCTTCGTCGGCTCGGGCATCTTCAAGTCCGGCAACCCCGCGCAGCGCGCGGAGGCCATCGTCAAGGCAACCACGTTCTACGACGACCCCGACGTGGTCGCCAAGGTCTCCCGGGGCCTCGGCGAGGCGATGGTGGGCATCAACGTCGACGAGCCCGCGCGGTCGATCCAGTTCGCCGAGCGCGGTTGGTGACCCAGCGGACCCAGCGCCGGATCGGCGTCCTCGCGCTCCAGGGCGACGTGCGGGAGCATCTGGCGACGCTCTCGGCCCTGGGGACCGAGGCCGTTCCCGTACGCCGGCCGGCCGAGCTCGGCACCATCGACGGCCTCGTGCTCCCCGGCGGCGAGTCGACCACGATCGCCAAGCTCGCGCGGACCTTCGAGCTGCTGGACCCGCTCCGCGACGCGATCCGCGGCGGCCTGCCGGCGTTCGGCACCTGCGCGGGGATGATCCTGCTCGCCGACCGGATCCTCGACGGCGTGTCCGGACAGGAGACGATCGGGGGCCTGGACCTCACCGTCCGCCGCAACGCCTTCGGCCGCCAGATCGACTCCTTCGAGGCCGACCTCTCCGTGAGCGGCGTGGAGGGACCCGTGCACGCCGTCTTCATCCGCGCGCCGTGGGTCGAGGAGGTCGGTCCGGGCGTGGAGGTCCTGGCGCGCGCGGGGGAGCACCCCGTCGCCGTACGCCAGGGACGGTTGATGGCCACGTCGTTCCACCCCGAGGTCGGCCCCGAGGCCGGACGCGGACGACTGCACCGGCTTTTCCTCGACCTGATCGCGGCTCAGTAGGATCTGGAGCCATGTCCGGACACTCCAAGTGGGCGACCACGAAGCACAAGAAGGCCGCGATCGACGCCAAGCGCAGCAAGCTCTGGGCGAAGCTGATCAAGAACATCGAGATCGCGGCCAAGCTGGGTGGTCCCGACCCGGCCGGCAACCCGACGCTCTTCGACGCGATCTACAAGGCGAAGAAGCAGTCGGTCCCCAACGACAACATCGAGCGCGCGCGCAAGCGCGGCGGCGGCCTCGACGGCGGCGGCGTCGACTACACGACGATCATGTACGAGGTCTACGGGCCGAGCGGCGTCGCGCTGCTCGTCGAGTGCCTCACCGACAACAAGAACCGCGCCGCGATGGAGGTCCGCACCGCCGTGACCCGCAACGGCGGCACGATGGCCGACCCCGGCTCGGTCTCCCGCCTGTTCCATCGCAAGGGCATCGTCGTGCTGACCAAGTCCCAGGAGGGCAAGGACGTCGACGAGGACACGGTTCTCGAGGCGACGCTCGACGCCGGCGCCGAGGAGGTCAACGACCTCGACGAGGCGTGGCAGGTCATCTCCGAGCCGACCGACGTCGTCGCCGTCCGCTCCGCGGTCCAGGAGGCCGGGCTCGACTACGACTCGGCCGACGTCGAGTTCGTCGCCACGATGGACATCCCGGTCGCCGACGCCGACACCGCCGCCAAGGTGATGCGCCTGGTGGACGCGATCGACGACCTCGACGACGTGCAGAACGTCTTCTCCAACGCCGACATCCCCGACGAGGTCCTCGAGGCCGTCGACGCCTGATCCGGCGCGGTCAGCCGACGCTGACGGCAACCCGGTCGGCGTAGAACGCGACGTGCCCGGCGATCTCCGCGACCGCCGGATACGGCGTCTCGTAGAACCACACCGTGTCGGGCAGCTCACCGTCGTCGGTGACGACGGCGTAGTAGCCGGCGTCCCCCTTGTAGGGGCAGTACGTCGTCGTGCCGGTGCGTCGCAGACGGGCGGCGTCGACGTCGGCCAGTGGGACGTACTGCACCGCCGGGTAGGTCGACTCCTGGAGCGTGAGCGCCTCGGTGGTGTCGGCGAGCACGGTGTCGCCGACCGTGACGACCACGCGCGACCCCGTGGGGTGCACGGTGATCGGGTGGTCGGGTCCGGGCTCGAGGTGCGGCTTCGTCATACCGCCATCGTCCCGCGCCCCTGGTTGCGCGCGCGTACGACGGTCAGGCGCGCGCCGCGGTGGAGCGGATCAGCTCGACGACGGCGTCGGGGGCGTCGTACATCGGCATGTGACCGGCGCCCTCGATGCGGCTCGTGATCGCGGCGGGCGCCGCCGCCAGCCAGCCCGGTGCGCCGAGGCTCTCGGGCAGCAGCCGCTCGGCGGTGCCCCAGGCGATGCTCACCGGCACCGACTCGGGCACGGGGGCGAGCACCGGCTCCGGGAAGGCGGCCAGCATCTCCGGCAGCGTGTCGACGGCCAGGACGCCGTCCCAGCCGAGCACGGCGTCGGCCGGCGGGACCCGCTCGCCGTGCTCGAGGTAGGGCAGCATCAGCCGCTGGCGGCGCTCGGGGTCGGCCAGGATCTCGGCGGCCTGCGGGCGCATCTCCGCGATCTTTGCCTGCGCGGGCAGGAAGACGGGGCCGACGTCCAACGGAAAGCTCCAGCCGCCGGCAGGGGAGAGGGCGGTGACGCTCCGGGCCTTCCCGCGTGCGGCGAGGTCGAGCGCGATCCAGCCGCCGAGCGAGTTCCCGACCAGGTGCGGACGCTCGACGCCGAGCTCGGCCAGCCGGTCGGCGATCAGGTCGCCCATCGCGGCGATGCCGTGGGAGGAGCCGTCCGGCCAGGGCCAGCCGAGGTGGCCGGGCAGGGTCGGCGCGATGACGTCGAAGTCCTGCTCGAGCGCCTCGATCACCGGCTTGTAGGCGTGCCAGGTCGACGTGACCCCGTGCAGCAGCACGAGTGGCTCGCCGTGGCCGCCGCGGTGGAGTGGTGCGGCGTCGTCCCAGGTGCGCGTCATGACGCCACTGTCCCACGTCGCGACGCGGGCGGTTCCGCGTGTCATGCGCCTGACGTCGTACGGGTGGGGCTAGGGTCGTCCTAGAACACACGTTCGACACACCTCGTTGGGAGGACGGATGCGCGTGCTGGGAATCGATCCCGGCCTGACCCGCTGCGGCGCGGGAGTGGTCGAGGGATCCGTCGGGCGACCGTTGACGCTCGTCGACGTCAGCGTGATCCGTACGACGTCCACCCTCCCGGTCTGGGAGCGGCTCGCCCAGCTGGAGGCGGGCATCGAGGCCCGCCTCGACGAGTACCGCCCCGACGCCGTGGCGATCGAGCGCGTCTTCGCCCGCTCCGACGTCTCCACGATCATGGGCACCGCCCAGGCCAGTGGCGTCGCCATGGTCTGCGCCGCCCGGCGCGGCGTCCCCGTCGCGCTGCACACCCCGAGCGAGGTCAAGGCCGCGGTCTCCGGCAACGGCCGGGCCGACAAGGCCCAGGTGGGGACGATGGTCACCCGCATCCTCCGGCTCGACGCGATGCCGAGGCCCGCCGACGCCGCCGACGCGCTCGCCCTGGCCATCACCCACATCTGGCGCGGCGGCGCCACCGCCCGCCTCGAGGCGGCGCTGGCTCGTACGGCCGACGGGGCGCGCCGATGATCGCCCACGTCCGCGGCCGGGTCGCCGCCGTCACGCTCTCCAGCGCCGTCATCGAGGTCGGCGGCGTCGGGCTCGAGCTGCTCTGCACCCCTTCCACGCTCGCCGGCCTGCGCACCGGCGCCGAGGCGACCCTCCCGAGCGCGCTCATCGTGCGCGAGGACTCACTGACGCTCTTCGGGTTCGCCAGCGAGGAGGAGAAGTCGATCTTCGAGATCGTCCAGACCGTCCAGGGCGTGGGCCCCAAGCTCGCCCAGGCGATCGTCGCGGTGCTCGAGCCCGACGCCCTGCGTACGGCGGTCGCGACCGAGGACGCGAAGACCCTGACCCGCGTGCCCGGCGTCGGCCTCAAGGGCGCCCAGCGGATCATCCTCGAGCTCAAGGACCGGCTCGGCCCGCCCGTCGGCGGCGGGGCGGCCTCGCCGGTCACGACGGCGGTCGCGGCCTGGCGCGACCAGGTGACCGAGGCGCTCACCGGCCTGGGCTACGCCGCGAAGGACGCCGACCGTGCCGTCCAGGCGGTGCCCGACCCCGCGGGCGCGCCCAACGTCAGCGCCCTGCTCAAGGCCGCGCTCCAGATCCTCTCCAAGGCCTAGGCGGAGGAGCCATGCCGTTCCACGAAGACGACCTGGAGGCCGCCGAGGGGGAGTACCTCCAGCGGCTCGTGGCCGCCGAGGCCGAGGGCGACGAGCGCGCGGTCGAGGCCGCCCTGCGTCCCCGCACCCTGGACGAGGTGGTCGGCCAGGCCCGCGTGCGCGAGCAGCTCGGGCTGGTGCTCGAGGCCGCCCGCCGGCGCGAGCGCGCTCCCGACCACGTCCTGCTCAGCGGGCCGCCCGGACTCGGCAAGACCACCCTGGCGATGATCATCGCGGCCGAGATGGGCTCGCCCCTGCGGCTCACCAGCGGCCCGGCCATCACCCATGCCGGCGACCTCGCGAGCATCCTCTCCGGGCTCAACGAGGGGGACGTCCTCTTCGTCGACGAGATCCACCGCATGTCCCGGCCCGCCGAGGAGATGCTCTACATGGCGATGGAGGACTTCCGGGTCGACGTCGTCATCGGCAAGGGCCCCGGCGCCACCTCGATCCCGCTGGAGATCCCGCCGTTCACCCTCGTTGGCGCCACGACCCGCGCCGGCCTCCTCCCCGGCCCGCTGCGCGACCGGTTCGGCTTCACCGGCCACCTCGAGTTCTACGAGGCGAGCGAGCTGGAGCTGATCGTGCGCCGCAGCGCCGGGCTGCTCGACGTCCGGCTCACCGACGAGGGCGCCGCCCAGATCGCGGGCCGCTCGCGCGGCACCCCCCGGATCGCCAACCGACTGCTGCGCCGGGTGCGCGACTACGCCCAGGTCCGCGCCGACGGGGTGGTCACGCTGGAGGTGGCCCGGTCCGCGCTGGAGCTCTACGAGGTGGACCCGTTGGGCCTGGACCGTCTCGACCGAGCCGTCCTCGACGTACTCTGCCGGCGGTTCGGGGGCGGCCCGGTCGGCCTCTCGACCCTCGCCGTCGCCGTGGGCGAGGAGCGCGAGACGGTCGAGGAGGTCGCCGAGCCCTTCCTCGTGCGCACCGGCTTCCTCGCACGCACCCCCCGCGGGCGCATCGCCACCCCGGCGGGATGGGCTCACCTGGGCCTGGCCGATGACGGGATCTCGCCGCAGGGCTGGCTACACTGACCCGTCGGCCCATCCGGGTGGCCGGTTCGTGATGCCCAGCGTGAAAGTTCCCTCATGTCTCAGATCGGCTCGTTCCTGCCGTTCATCCTGATCATCGTGGTCTTCTGGCTGCTCGTGCTCCGGCCGCAGCAGCGCCGTCAGGCCGAGGCGCGCCGCCTCCAGGAGGCCGCCGGCGCGGGCACCGAGGTGATGCTGACGTCGGGCGTCTTCGGCACGATCACCGAGCGGACCGACGACCACGTCCTGCTCCAGATCGCCGACGGCGTGGTGATCAAGGTGGTCCCCGCCGCGATCGGCCGGATCGTCCCGGCCGAGGAGCCCGAGGACGAGGCCGGCGAGGCCGCGAACCCGAGCACCGAGGAGAGCTGACCGCGATGGCACGCAAGACGGCCGCGTCGGGACGCACTCTCGTCGCCTTCTTCCTCGCCCTGGCGATCGCCTACGCGCTGGTCCCGCTGGGACACCACAAGACCAGCCCCTGGAAGCCGGAGCTCGGCCTGGACCTCCAGGGCGGCACCCGGATCACGCTGGTCGCCAACGGCAGCCCCTCCTCGGAGAACCTCGAGGAGGCCCGCAGCATCATCGACGACCGCGTCAACGGCTCCGGCGTCTCCGAGGCCGAGGTGACCACGCAGGGCAACCGCTTCATCATCGTCGAGATCCCCGGCAAGAACCGCCAGGACCTCGTCGACACGGTCACCCGCCAGGCCCAGCTGCGCTTCCGGCTCGTCGCCTGTGACTCCAGCACCTCCACGACCTGCGGCACGGCCTCGGCCACCACGGGCAGCACCGACACCTCGGGCATCACCGGCGGCACGACGTCGCCCCGTGCCGCGCTCGGCTTCGGGACCAAGGCGGGCGCCAAGACCGCCTCGTCCACGCCCAGCCCGGCCGCGACCGACTCCGCCGCGGCGACGACGTCGACCGACGCCTCGGCCACGACGAGCGACACGGCCACCGACACGACCAGCCCCTCGGCCTCCGCGTCGGCCGGGTCCGACGAGAGCTCGACGTTCGACGACGCGGTCGCCTTCATGAACTTGCCGACCGACGAGTGGGCGACGCAGTACGCCAACTACACCTGCCCGACGACGTCCGGCGAGATCAAGGACGACCCCGACCAGCCGCTGATCACCTGCGACCCCGACGGCCAGGTGAAGTACCTCCTCACCCCGGCGATCATCGAGGGCACCGACCTCACCGACGCCAGCTACGGCATCCCGCAGAACGAGGCGACGTACGCCGTCACGCTGGAGTTCAACGGCCACGGCCGCGGCATCTTCGCCGACGCCACCGGCACCATCGCCAACACCGGCCAGCAGTTCGCCATCGTCCTCGACGGCCAGGTCATCTCCGCCCCCACGGCCTCGTCGCGGATCAGCAGCGGCGCGCAGATCACCGGCAGCTTCACCCTCGAGGAGGCCAAGAGCCTCGCGACCAGCCTCAAGTACGGCTCGCTCCCGATCTCCTTCAAGAAGGACGTCAGCACCGAGGTCGTCGGCCCGACGCTCGCCGGCAACCAGCTCCAGGCGGGCTTCATCGCCGGCGCGATCGGCCTCTTCCTCGTCGCGCTCTGGTGCCTCATCTACTACCGCGGGCTCGGACTCGTCGTGCTGTCCTCGCTGATCGTGGCGGCCGCGTGGACGTACGTCCTCGTGCTCCTGCTGAGCAAGACCGCCGGCTTCACGCTGACCCTGCCCGGCATCGCCGGGCTCATCATCGCGGTGGGCATCACCGCCGACTCGTTCATCATCTTCTTCGAGCGCATCCGCGACGAGATGCGCGACGGCAAGTCGATGCGAGTGGCCGTCGAGACCGGCTGGGTGCGCGCCCGCCAGACCCGGATGGCGGCCAACGTCGTCCAGCTCCTCAGCGCCGCGGTGCTCTACATCTTCGCGACCGGCGTGGTGAAGGGCTTCGGCTTCGCCCTCGGCCTCTCGACGCTCCTCGACCTGGCCGTGCTCTTTTGGTTCACCAAGCCGATGGTGTCGTGGCTGGCCCGGTTCAAGTTCTTCAACGGCGGCGGCGCCATGTCGGGCCTCAGCGTCCACGCGCTCGGCGTCGACCCGCGCGAGGTCCGGCGGGCCCGCGCCGCCGCTAGCAAGGTCGGAGGCAACGCCTGATGTTCGACTTCTCCAAGTTCGGCCACGACCTCTACACCGGCGAGAAGTCCTTCGACTTCGTCGGCCGTCGCGCGCTCTGGTACGCCATCTCCGGCGGCATCGTCCTCGCCGCGCTCCTCGTGGTGATCCTGCGCGGCTTCACCTTCGGCGTCGAGTTCACCGGCGGCACCGAGATCAACGTCAGCGGTCTCTCCTCCTCGCAGGCGACCCAGTCCACGGTCGACGAGCTGCGCACCGCGATCGCCGAGTCCGGCATCCCTGGTACCGAGGAGCCGACCGTCGCTACCGCCGGCGACGACGGCGTCACGATCCAGGTCGACGAGCTCTCCCAGGCCAACGACGCGAAGGTGATCGACCTGCTCCAGTCGGAGCTGAAGATCTCCGACGACGCCGCCACGGACCAGATCTCGGCGACCGAGATCGGGGCCAGCTGGGGCAAGGAGGTCGCGAAGCGCGCCATCATCGGCGTCATCGTCTTCGTCGTCCTGGCCATGCTCTTCATCGGCGCCTACTTCCGCGAGTGGAAGATGTCGATCGCGGCGCTGGTGGCGCTCTTCCACGACGTCATCATCACGATGGGCGTCTACTCCCTGTCGGGCTTCCGGGTGACGCCGGCCGCCGTCACCGGCCTCCTCGCGATCCTCGGCTTCTCGCTCTACGACACGGTCGTGGTCTTCGACAAGATCCGCGAGAACACCAAGGACCTGCGCGGCAGCCGCCTCGGCTATTCCGGCCAGGCCAACCTCGCGGTCAACCAGACCCTCGTGCGGTCGATCAACACCTCGATCGTGGCGCTCATCCCGATCGGGTCGATCCTCTTCACCAGCGCCATCCTGCTCGGCTCGAGCTCGCTCAAGGATCTCGCCCTCTCGCAGTTCGTCGGCATGGCCGCCGGCGTCTTCTCCAGCGTCTGGGTCGCCCCGCGGATCCTGGTCCACCTCAAGTCCACCGAGGACGAGGTGAAGCTGGCCGAGCGGCGGGCCAAGGCGCGGGCCAAGGCCGACGCGGACAAGTACGCCGCCGTGCCCTCCTTCGCCGAGGGCATGCCGGTCGCCGAGCGCCCCGACGAGCTCCGCGACCTGGAGTTCGACCTGGAGTCCGGTGAGGCGGTGGAGCGCGCGTCCGGCTCGACCGGCTCGTCGGGCGCGCCCCGAGCCTCGCGGGGCCCGGTCCGCGACAGCGGCGCCTCGGGACGCCCGCAGCCGAGCCGCAAGCCCCGCTCGCAGCGCGGCAAGAAGTAGCCCCTGTGGCCAGCGTCTGCATCGAGGAGCACATCCTCGACGTCGTCGACTACCCCAAGCCCGGCATCGTCTTCAAGGACATCTCGCCCCTGCTGGCCGACCACGCGGCCTTCACCGCCACGGTGGACGCCCTCGCCGCGGTCGGCCGCGCCGCCGACGGCGCCGTGGTCGTCGACAAGGTCCTCGGCATGGAGGCGCGCGGCTTCATCCTCGCCGCTCCCGTGGCGCTGGCGCTCGGCGTGGGCTTTGTGCCGGTCCGCAAGGCCGGCAAGCTGCCGCGGGACGTGCACGCGACGACGTACGCGCTGGAGTACGGCGAGGCCACCCTCGAGCTCCACACCGACGCCGTCGCGCCGGGGGAGCGGGTGCTGCTCGTCGACGACGTGCTCGCCACCGGCGGCACCCTCGACGCCTCGCGCCGGCTCGTCGAGCAGTGCGGCGGCACCGTCGCCGGGGTCGCCGTCCTGATGGAGCTCGGCTTCCTGCCTGGCCGCACCACCCTCGGCGACCTCCCGGTCACCTCCCTGCTGACGGTCTGAGTCCTACACTGACGCAATGACCGAGGAACGCACCGTCGCGCCGGCCCGATCCAGCGCCGTCCCGGTCAGCCCGGAGCCCGCGGCTCCGACCACCGGTGCCACCTCGGGACGCAGCATGCGCGCCCGCCTGGCCCGGATGGGCACCAAGGGGAACCCCGCGCTCCCGGTCCTCGAGCCCCTCTTCCGCGCGGTCCGTGCCAACCACCCCAAGGCCGATCTGGCGCTGCTCGAGCGGGCCTACGTCACCGCCGAGCGGCTCCACCGCGGCCAGATGCGCAAGAGCGGCGACCCCTACATCACCCACCCCCTCGCGGTGACGACCATCCTCGCCGAGCTGGGCATGACCGAGCCGACGCTCGTGGCGGCCCTCCTCCACGACACGGTCGAGGACACGCCGTACACGCTCGAGCAGCTGACCAAGGACTTCGGGTCCGAGGTCGCCCAGATGGTCGACGGCGTCACCAAGCTCGACAAGGTCGTGTACGGCGACTCCGCGCAGTCGGAGACGATCCGCAAGATGGTCGTCGCGATGTCGCGCGACATCCGCGTGCTCGTCATCAAGCTCGCCGACCGGCTGCACAACATGCGCACGCTGCGTTACGTGCCGCTGAAGTCCCAGGAGCGGTCGGCCAACGAGACGCTGGACATCTACGCGCCGCTGGCTCACCGGCTCGGCATGAACACGATCAAGTGGGAGCTCGAGGACCTCTCGTTCGCAACCCTCCACCCGAAGATCTACGACGAGATCGTGCGCCTCGTCGCCGAGCGTGCGCCCTCGCGGGATCAGTTCCTCGCGCAGGTGATCAGCCAGGTCGAGAACGACCTCAAGGAGTCGAAGATCAAGGCCACCGTGACCGGGCGGCCGAAGCACTATTACTCGATCTACCAGAAGATGATCGTGGGCGGTAAGGACTTCGCCGACATCTACGACCTGGTCGGCATCCGCATCCTCGTCGACTCCGACCGCGACTGCTACTCGGTCCTCGGCGTGCTGCACTCGCGCTGGAACCCCGTCCTCGGGCGGTTCAAGGACTACGTCGCGATGCCGAAGTTCAACCTCTACCAGTCGCTCCACACGACCGTGATCGGCCCGGCCGGCAAGCCCGTTGAGATGCAGATCCGCACCTTCGCCATGCACCGTCGCGCCGAGTACGGCGTCGCCGCGCACTGGAAGTACAAGGAGGACAAGAAGGCGAGCGTCGACGCCGAGGACTCCGGCAGGCCACTCAACCCCGACAACGGCCAGGACATGAGCTGGGTCAAGACCCTCGTCGACTGGCAGTCCGAGGTCGAGGACCCGGGCGAGTTCCTCGAGTCGCTGCGGTTCGAGATGAACCGCACCGAGGTCTACGTCTTCACCCCCAAGGGCGACGTCATCGCGCTGCCCGCCGACGCCACCCCCGTCGACTTCGCGTACGCCGTCCACACCGAGGTCGGGCACCACACGATCGGCGCCCGGGTCAACGGTCGTCTCGTGCCGCTGGACTCCACGCTCACCAACGGCGACACCGTCGAGGTGTTCACCTCCAAGTCGCCGACCGCCGGCCCGTCCCAGGACTGGCTCGGCTTTGTGAAGTCCAACCGCGCACGCTCGAAGATCCGCGCCTGGTTCACCCGCGAGCGCCGCGACGAGGCGATCGAGAAGGGCCAGGAGCAGATCGCCAAGCTGATGCGCAAGGAGGGGCTGCCGTTGAAGCGCCTCCTATCGCACGAGTCGCTCACCCTCGCGGCACGGCACTTCAACATCGCCGACGTCGAGGCGCTCTACGCCGCCGTCGGCGAGGGCAACCTCTCCCCGCAGGCCGTCGTGCGCCGGGTCGTCGAGGAGCACGGGGGGAGCGACGCGGCCGAGGAGGACCTGGCCGAGGCCGTCACCCT
Source organism: Nocardioides sp. (assembly GCF_047607365.1). Lineage (GTDB taxonomy): Bacteria > Actinomycetota > Actinomycetes > Propionibacteriales > Nocardioidaceae > Nocardioides. The sequence continues at coordinate 20,050 of NZ_JASGDD010000048.1, forward strand.
CACCCGCCGCGCGTCCCGGCAGCCCGCCACCTCGACCGACGCGGGCGTCGAGGTCTCCGGCCAGCCCGACGTCTGGACCAAGCTCGCCAAGTGCTGCACCCCCGTGCCCGGCGACCCGATCATCGGGTTCGTCACCAAGGTCGGCGGCGTCTCGGTCCACCGCGACAACTGCACCAACGCCGACTCCCTCAAGACCCACCCCGAGCGGATGATCGCCGTGGAGTGGTCGCAGAACGCCAACGCCGTCTTCCTGGTCAACATCCAGGTCGAGGCCCTCGACCGCGCCCGGCTGCTCTCCGACATCACGATGGCGCTCTCCGACAGCCACGTGAACATTCTCTCGGCCAACCTCTCCACCAGCCGCGACCGCGTCGCCAAGAGCCGCTTCACCTTCGAGATGGCCGACGCCAAGCACCTCGACACCGTCCTGAAGTCCGTCCGCTCCGTCCCCGGCGTCTTCGACGCCTACCGCGTCACCAACTAGCCGGGTCTGGGGGGGTGGAGTCCCCGGTTAACCGGTGACTAGGGAACTTCTCGGGGGGCGTGCCGGCCGAGAAGTTCCCTAGTCGGCCGGGCGCTCGGCGGTTATCCACAGCGAAGATCGGCTCGCGCCGCGTCGGTGTGCCGTGCCGGGAGAGTATGAGGCATGTCGCCTGATGACCCTCGGCTCGCCCCTATCTGGCTCCGCAAGGAGCTGATTGCCGGGGGCGAGAACAACAAGTCCCTTGCGAGAGCCCTCAGAGCCGGCACGTTCCGGCGACCGCGGACCGGCGCGTACGTCCAAGGTGCCCTCTGGAACGCGGCCGACCCACTCACCCGACATGCGCTCAGAGCACGAGCCGCCTATCGCCAGGCCCGGACCGAGGTGCTTCTAAGCCACGCGTCGGCGCTCCCGTTCCATGATGCGCCGATGTGGGGCGTCGGCCTCGCCGAACTCCACCTGACGAGGACGGACGGTCGCACCGGCCGGCGCGAGGCGGGCGTACGGCAGCACTGCGGCCGTGTGCTCGATGACGACGTCGTGGAGGTCCACGGCTTGCGCGTCTCATCCCCGATTCGAGCGACGCTCGAGGTGACGACCACGGACTCGGTCGAGGTCGCCTTGACCGTCGCGAACTTCTTCCTCCACCGAGGGGACTTCGACGCCGATGACTTGAGGTCTCGTTACGCGAACGGGGTCGATCACTGGCCGCATTCGCTGCGCACCGATCTGGTGCTTCGTCTTGCCGACTCGCGGATCGAGTCGGTAGGCGAGTCGCGGACGGCGTACTGCTTCTGGGCGCAGGGCCTGCCGATCCCCGAGCCCCAGTTCGAGATCTGGGACGGGCAAGTCCTGGTCGCTCGCCTGGACTTCGCGCTGCCCGAGCTGGGCGTGTGGTTCGAGTTCGATGGGAAGGCGAAGTACGACGGCTCGCTACGCACCGATCTGACGCCTGCAGACGTCGTCTTCCGTGAGAAGAGACGCGAGGACCGAGTGCGCGAGTTGACCGGCTGGCGCTGCTTCCGGATCACCTGGTCGGACCTGAGCGATCCGGCGTCGCTCGCCGGCCGGATCCGGGCATTCATCGACCGCGGCAGGGCGTCCGCCTGAGACCACTCGCGTCACATCAGCTCCGCGACCCGGCCTTGTGGGGAACTTCTCGGGCGACCTGCCGGGTCAGAAGTTCCCGAGTCACCGGTTAACCGGTGACTCCTCACCGCGAGCCGACGGTCAGGAGAAATCGGCGGCGGCGCGGCGGGCCATCTCGAGGAAGGACTTCCGGCCGGCGAGGTTGTCCTCGAGTGAGGAGACCTTGCGGGCGTCGCCGGCGGCCTGGGCCTTGGCGATGTCGGCCTCGATCTTGGCGATCGCGTCCTCGAGCTTGGTGATCATGTCGTCGGCGCGGGCGGACTTCTCCGGGTCCGAGCGGCGCCACTGGTCGTCCTCGACGGCCTTGATCGCCTGCTCGACCTTGCGCATCCGGCCCTCGAGGTCCTTGATCCGGTCGCGGGGGACCTTGCCGGCGGCGTCCCACCGGTCGGCGAGGTCCCGGAAGGCGGCCTTGGCGGCGGCGAGGTCGCTCACCGGCAGGAGGGCCTCGGCCTCCACCAGCAGCTCCTCCTTGACCGAGGCGTTGGCCGCGAACTCCGCATCGATGGCGGCGTTCGCCGAGTCGCGTGCGCCGAAGAAGGTGTCCTGCGCGGCCCGGAAGCGCTTCCACAGCGCGTCGTCGATGTCCTTCGGCGCGGGTCCGGCGGCCTTCCACCGTGCCATCAGGTCGCGATAGCGCCCGGCGGTCAGGCCCCACTCGTCCGACGACGACAGCGCCTCGGCCTCGACGACCAGCTTCTCCTTGATCGCCTGGGCGCCGGCGCGTTTCTCGTTGAGCTCGGCGAAGTGCGCCTTGCGGCGCCGCGTGTACGTCGTCCGCGCGGTCGAGAAGCGCTTCCACAGCGCCTCGTCCCCGGCGCGGTCGATCCGCGGCAGCACCTTCCACTGGTCCAGCAGCTCGCGCAGCCGGTTGGCGCCGTTGCGCCAGTCGGTGCCGGCGGCGAGGCGCTCGGCCTCGGCGACGATCCCCTCCTTGGCCTCCCGCGTCTCCTCGGCTCGTGCCGCACGCTCGGCCTTGCGGGCCTCCCGCTGCGCCGCGACCACCGGAAGGAGGCCGTCGAGTCGCGCGCCCAGCCCGGCGAGATCGCCCACGGCGCGGGCCTCGCCGACCTTCGCGCGGACGGTCTTGATCGCCTCGGCGGCCTCGTCGGGCGTGACCTTGCCCGCGTTCACCCGCATGACCAGCTGGTCGACCTCGAAGGCGAGCTGGTCGAACTTGTCGGTGAAGAAGGCGAGCGCCTCCTCGGGGGTCCCGTCGAGGAACTGCCCGACGAGCCGCTCGCCGTCGGCCGTGCGGACATAGACGAACTTCTCGTCGTCGACGCGGCCCCAGGTCTCGTTGGTCACGGCCCACATCCTAGGGGTTGGCGGCCCCGCCCGACCGGCCCCATCGGTGACGGTAGGCTTCCGGGGTGCTGATCGCCGGCTTCCCCGCAGGAGCGTGGGGCACCAACTGCTTCGTGGCCGCCACGGGCCCGGGGACCGAGTGCATCGTCGTCGACCCGGGGCAGGACTCCGCTCCCGGCATCGCCGAGCTGGTCCGCGAGCACCGACTCAAGCCGGTCGCGATCCTCCTGACCCACGGCCACGTGGACCACATGTTCTCCGTCACCCCCGTCGCGGGCACGTACGACGCCACCGCCTGGATCCACCCCGAGGACCGTCATCTCCTCATCGATCCGATGGCGGGCGTCAGTAAAGAGACGGCCCGCATGCTGCTCGGTGGGGACCACACGTTCACCGAGCCCGACGACGTGCGCGAGCTCGCCGACGGCGCCACCCTCGAGCTCGCCGGCCTCACCCTGAGCGTCGACCACACCCCGGGCCACACCCGCGGCTCGGTCACCTTCCGCACGCCCTACCCCGCGGACGAGGTCTCGGAGGTGATGTTCGCGGGCGACCTGCTCTTCGCCGGCTCCATCGGCCGCACCGACCTCCCCGGCGGCGACCACGCCACGATGCTGCGCACCCTGCGCGACAAGGTGCTCCCGCTGGCCGACGACATCGTCGTGCTGCCGGGCCACGGCGAGCAGACCTCGATCGGGCGCGAGCGCGCCACCAACCCCTTCCTGCAGGACCTCTGAGAGACATGCCCAAGCCCACCGCCCTGAGCGGCTTCCCCGAGCTGCTGCCCGCCGAGCGCTTCGTCGAGCAGCAGGTGCTCGCGACCCTCGCCGACACCTTCGAGCTGCACGGCTTCGCCAACCTCGAGACCCGCGCCGTCGAGCCGATGGACCAGCTGCTCGCCAAGGGCGAGACCTCCAAGGAGGTCTACGTCCTCAAGCGCCTCCAGGACGAGGGCACGGGAGACGCGGGGATGGGCCTGCACTTCGACCTCACCGTGCCGTTCGCGCGGTTCGTGCTGGAGAACGCCGGCAAGCTCGACTTCCCCTTCCGCCGCTACCAGATCCAGAAGGTCTGGCGCGGCGAGCGGCCCCAGGCGGGCCGGTTCCGCGAGTTCACCCAGGCCGACATCGACGTCGTCGGCCGGGACACCCTCGCCTTCCACCACGACGTCGAGGTGGCCCGCGTCATGGCCGAGGCACTCAGCAGGCTGAGCTTCCTGCCGGGCTTCCGGATCCAGGTCAACAACCGCAAGCTCATCCAGGGCTTCTACGCCGGCCTCGGCGCGCCGGACCCGCTCACGGTGATGCAGATCGTCGACAAGCTCGACAAGCTGCCCGGCGACAAGATCACCGAGCTCCTCGTCGTCGACGGCAAGCTCACGCCGGAGCAGGCCGAGCTCACCCTCGCCCTGGCCCGGATCTCCAGCGACGACACCGGCTTCGTCGACCAGGTCCGCGCCCTCGGTGTCGCCGACCCGCTGCTCGAGGAGGGCCTCGCAGAGCTGGCCGCGGTCATCGAGGGATGCGCGGGCATCACCAGCGACCGCGTTCGCGTCGTCGCCGACCTGTCCATCGCCCGCGGGCTCGACTACTACACCGGCACTGTCTTCGAGACCCGCCTCGACGGCTTCGAGGGACTCGGCTCGATCTGCTCCGGCGGCCGCTACGACGCCCTCGCGAGCGACGGCCGCACCACCTACCCCGGCGTCGGCATCTCCTTCGGCGTCAGCCGCACCCTCGTGCCCCTCCTCGCCGCCGGCGCCGTCGCCGCCAGTCGCAGCGTGCCCAGCGCGGTCCTCGTGGCGCTCGCCGACGAGGAGTCCCGCCCGCGCGCGGACGCGATCGCCACGCAGCTTCGCGCCAACGGCACCCCCACGGAGGTCGCGCCCAGGCCCGACAAGTTCGGCAAGCAGATTCGGTACGCCGAGCGGCGCGGAATCCCGTTTGTCCTCTTCTCCACGGACAATGACCATGGAGACGGGGGAGCGGAGATCAAGGACATCCGCTCCGGCGACCAGTTCCCGATCGACCCGGCGACCTGGACCCCGCCCGCCGAGGACCTCCGTCCCACCATCACCACCATGCAGGAGACCCCCCAGTGATTCGCACGCACGACGCCGGAACCCTCACCAAGGAGAACGTCGGCGAGACCGTCACGCTCGCCGGCTGGGTCGCCCGCCGCCGCGATCACGGGGGCGTCGCCTTCATCGACCTGCGCGACGCGTCCGGCATCGTCCAGGTGGTCATCCGCGACGAGGCCGTCGCCCACCCGCTGCGCAACGAGTTCGTGCTCAAGGTGACCGGCGAGGTCGTCGCCCGCACCGACGGCAACGTCAACCCCAACCTGCCGACCGGCGAGATCGAGATCGTCGCCGGAGACGGCGGAGTGGAGGTGCTCAACACCGCCGCCGCGCTGCCGTTCCAGATCGACGACCACGTGGAGGTGGGGGAGGAGGCGCGCCTGAAGTACCGCTACCTCGACCTGCGCCGCAGCGGCCCCGCCGCCGCGATCCGCCTGCGCAGCACGGTCTACAAGGCGATCCGCGACACTCTCGCAGCGCAGGGCTTCGTCGAGGTTGAGACGCCGACGCTGACCCGCTCGACCCCCGAGGGCGCCCGCGACTTCCTCGTCCCGGCGCGCCTCGCGCCCGGCTCCTGGTACGCCCTGCCCCAGAGTCCTCAGCTCTTCAAGCAGCTCCTCATGGTCGGCGGCCTGGAGAAGTACTTCCAGATCGCCCGCTGCTATCGCGACGAGGACTTCCGCGCCGACCGCCAGCCCGAGTTCACCCAGCTCGACATCGAGATGAGCTTCGTCGACCAGGACGACGTCATCGCGATGATGGAGGACGTCCTGCGCGCCATGTGGGCGACGATCGGCGTCGAGGTCGTCACCCCGATCCAGCGGATGACGTACGCCGACGCGATGCGGCTCTACGGCTCCGACAAGCCCGACCTCCGGTTCGGCAACCCGCTGGTCGAGTTCACCGACTACTTCGCCGACACCACGTTCCGCGTCTTCCAGGCCGAGTACGTCGGCGCCGTGGTCATGACGGGTGGCGCGAGCCAGCCGCGCAAGCAGCTCGACGCCTGGCAGGAGTGGGCCAAGCAGCGGGGCGCCCGCGGCCTGGCGTACGTGCTCGTCAACGAGGACGGCACGCTCGGCGGCCCGGTCGCGAAGAACCTCAGCGAGTCCGAGCAGGCCGGCCTGGCCGCCCACGCGGGCGCCCAGCCCGGCGACTGCGTCTTCTTCGCCGCCGGCGCGACCAAGCCCAGCCGGGCGCTCCTCGGCGCGGCGCGCCTGGAGATCGCCAAGCGGCTCGGGCTGCTCGACCCCGACCGCTTCGAGTTCGTGTGGGTGGTCGACGCCCCGATGTTCGAGCCCGCGGGCGACGCGGTCGCCTCCGGCGACGTCGCGGTGGGCGCAGGGGAGTGGACGGCCGTCCACCACGCCTTCACCGGCCCCAAGCCGGAGTTTGAGGACACCTTCGACACCGACCCGGGCGCGGCCCTGGCGTACGCGTACGACATCGTCTGCAACGGCTCCGAGCTCGGCGGCGGCTCCATCCGCATCCACCGCGAGGACGTGCAGAAGCGCGTCTTCGGCGTGATGGGCATCGGCGAGGAGGAGGCGCAGGAGAAGTTCGGCTTCCTGCTCGACGCGTTCAAGTTCGGCGCCCCGCCGCACGGCGGCATCGCGCTGGGCCTGGACCGCGTGATGCAGCACCTCACCAAGACCGACTCGATCCGCGAGGTGATCGCGTTCCCGAAGTCGGGCGGCGGCTACGACCCGCTCACCGAGGCCCCCGCTCCGATCACGGCCCAGCAGCGCAAGGAGGCCGGCGTCGACGGCCCCCAGGGCTCGCAGGCACCCATCCCTCTCTGATCGAGAGTTCTACAAGGATGGCTGCGAAGAAGTCCGCATGAGGAGTCGGTCGAGAAGGCGGACGACCTTTAGCGCGATCAGAAGGTGATCGCGTCCTTCTTGAGTCAAGGTCAATGGCCTCGTGTCGCGGTCTACGAGCGTGCAGTGGCTTAGTTTCTCGAGGTGCCGCAGATGTCTAGACACGGCGGATTGGGAATATCCGAGGCGCAGCGCTGCCTCGCTCATAGATCCGGTTTCGGCAACGGCCACGAAGGACTTCAGAAGTTGTATTTCCATTTCGATCTTCTCGGAGTGGGTCAACGGAACCAAACGCTGCCGGCATGTGCTGCCGGTTCCGAAGACGTGACACACGTGTTTACCACACATTGCCTTACTAATCAGCTCGTGGCAATTGAATGCTCGCGACCGCTCTGTTGGCGAGGCTGACTCCTGCGGGGATGAGCCTCTAGCCCCCTTTCCTGGCCGCGGATTTGGGTTGCAGCCGGGCGTCTTGGGGAAGGGAGGAGATGGCTCCTACCACACTTCTGACTTGACTCGGTCGATAGCACTCGTCCTATTCAAAGTCAACGACCATGCGCATGAAGAGATCTGCGTCGGGTCTTCTCAACAGCGTCCGTAGAAATGTCGAGTCAGGTCTTCTCCTGACATGTAGACATGAATCGAGGCCAAAGTTGCGAAACCGTCTTGCCCTGATCGGGGCATTCTTCCTCGCGCTGCTTTCTCTCTCTTCGCCAGCGCACGCGAACACTGGCGACTCTGGCGGCGGCGGCTGCGCTGTCGCTTTCTCACAGTCCGCTTCGTCGGGCAAGTTCACGATGAACATCAATCTCAAGTGCAGCAGGGACTTCTACGGCATCTCGGAAGGCATCACTGTGCAGCGGAGCGGCAAGGTGATTGACACGAAGAGCTGGTACTGCGGCCTTCGCCCCAGCACGACGGTCCGGAGTTGCGGCACGAGCGTGACGTACGCCGACCCCAGTGGCTCCCAGAAGTGGGAGGTTCTCGTGGAGTGGACCAACACCTACTCGGCGTACGGCGGCGGCTCAACCAGTGGGAAGCAGATCATCTCCACCTGGCAGTGAGAATCGCGTTCGTCGGGTGGGCTGCGGTGGTATCCGTACCTCATCCGACGACCAGCGGCACCCGCTTTCTCGACTCCTCGTGACCGAGTCGTAACCCGAACGGCCCGTCGTGGCCGGATCGTTATTCCGGGGTGACCGGCCGGGGGTGCGCGCTCCCCTAGAGTCCCCGGCGTGACCAGCGAACAGCTCGCCGAGATCGAGGAGCCGCTCGAGGTCGTCGCTCCGGCGACCGCCGTCGAGGGCCGTTCCCCGATGCAACTGGCCAAGCAGCGGTTCTTCGCCGACCGGAAGTCCGTGATCGCCGGCATCGTCAGCTTGCTCTTCATCCTTGGCGCCGTCGCAGCGCCGATCCTCGTGAAGGTCGGCGTGCTTGACTATCACGGCTTCAACCAGGATCTCCTCCGCGAGGACACCATGCCGGCGGGCAGCTGGGGAGGGGTGAGCTGGCATCACTGGCTCGGTGTCGCTCCCCAGACCGGTTGGGATGTGCTCTCGCGGGTGTGGTTCGGCATGTCGCTGTCGCTGGGGATATCTCTGGCCGCCGCCATCATCTCGTGCGTCGTCGGTGTCGCCCTCGGGATCGTCGCCGGCTTCAGCCGAGGGTTCGCCGACACGTTGATCGGGCGCCTTATCGACCTCACGCTGGCTTTTCCTCAGCAGCTGCTCGCACTCGCGACCGCATCGATGGCCTTCGCCTTCATCCATGAGTACCTCCACCTTCCGGCGGGGGACTGGACGCGGGCCTTCTTCGTCATCGCGATTATGTCGATCTTCGGCTGGCCGGGGCTCGCGCGCCTCGTGCGGGGACAGGTGCTGTCCATCCGGGAGCGCGAGTTCATCGAGGCGGCCGAACTGCTCGGCGCCTCGAAGTGGCGTATCTACGTTCGCGAGATCCTGCCCAACCTCTGGTCGCTGATCCTGGTCAACTTCACGCTCACCCTGCCGGCGTACATCTCGGCGGAGGCGGCCTTCTCGTTCATGGGCATCTCGATCGTCGTGCCGACGCCGACGCTGGGCAACGTGCTCAACGCCTCGCTCACCTACGCCACGATCGACCCGCTCTACTTCGCGGTCCCCGGCATTCTCATCGCGGCCCTGGTGGTGTCGTTCAACCTCTTCGGTGACGGCCTCCGCGACGCGTTGGACCCGAAGGGATCGCGCTAGCCCCCCGAGCTCTCGGCGGATCGTGCCGCCGAGCAGACGTCGCCCATCCGTGGCGGCACACCAAAAGGAGAGAAATATGTCGAAGTTCCTCAAGCGGGGAGGGGTGACCCTCGCCGCCGTCGCGCTGGCGACGACCGCCTTGACCGCGTGCGGCAGTAGCGACAGCAGCGACGGCGGGGGCACGGACGACTCGTCGTCGGGCACCAAGGGCGGCGAGCTGACCTACCTGCTGGCGACGCCGATCGGTCACCTGGACCCGCAGCGCATCTACGTCGGTCGCGACATCATCAACGTCAAGCGCACCGTCTACCGCACCTGGCTCGCCTACGGTCTGGGCGAGGACGCCTCCGACCCGATCCCGGACATCGCGACCGACACCGGCACCGTGTCCGAGGACGCCAAGACCTGGTCGTTCACCGTGCGCGACGGCGTCACGTGGCAGGACGGCTCCGACGTGACGTGTGAGGACTTCGCCTACGGCTTCTCGCGCAACTTCGCCTCGGACGTCATCACCGGTGGCCCGTCGAACTATCCGATCAGCTACCTCGACCTCGGCGGCGTGAAGTACCCCGGTCCGTACACGGCGACCGCCGACCAGCAGGCCGCCTACGACAAGGCCGTGAGCTGCGACGGCAACACGATCACCTATCACTTCAAGAACCCGTGGCCCGACTTCGGCCAGGCCGTGGCGTCGCTGAACTTCGCCGACCCCTACAAGAAGGACCAGGACCAGGGCGACAAGAGCAACTTCTCGATCTTCTCCAACGGGCCCTACAAGCTCGACGGCACCTGGGACGAGAACACCGGCGGCACGCTGGTGCGCAACACCGAGTACGACGCCTCGTCCGACCCGACCGACGCCCGCGGCGCGCTCCCGGACACGATCAAGTTCAGCATCGGCACCGAGCCCGAGGCGATCATCGACGAGATCGCCAACGGCGCCTCCGAGGGTGAGACCGCGGTCACGGGCACGCGCATCCAGCCGCAGCAGCTCGCGACGGTGAAGTCGACGGCGTCCGACCGCTACAAGCAGGTCACCTCGCCGTACTACGACTACCTCTGGCTCAACGTGAAGCGCCTCGACCTGCCGGTGCGTCAGGCCATCCTGGCCGCGACCAACGACGACGCGTGGATCACCGCCGGTGGCGGCAAGGACTTCTACCAGCCCGTGGACTCGATCATCCCGACGACCCTCGGCGCCTACAAGAAGAACGAGTCGTTCGCCGACCTCGGCGCCGGCGACACGGACAAGGCGAAGCAGATCCTCACCGACGCCGGTGTGACGATGCCCTACCCGCTGACCTTCACCTTCGACGGCTCGTCCGAGACCGGCAAGAACCAGGCCGCCGCGCTCAAGGACACCTTCGACCAGGCCGGCTTCAAGGTCACGCTCAACCCGCTGACCGACGCCTACTACCCGACGATCCAGGACCCGGAGTCGAAGACCGACATCGGCTGGGCCGGCTGGGGCGCCGACTGGCCGTCGGCCCTCACCATCCTGCCGCCGCTCTTCGACGGCTCGGTCAACCTGATCGACCCGGCGTCGAACCAGAACGACTACGGCAACTACAACAGCGACGAGTTCAACGCGCTCGTCGCCAAGGCCCAGGCCGCGACCACGACCGACGAGCAGGACGACCTGATGTCCCAGGCCGACGCGCTCCTCGGCAAGGACGTCGCCTACATCCCGTTGGAGAACTCCCTCTTCAACTGGACCTGGGGTCCGAAGGTCACCGGCTTCACCACCACCTTCGCATCGAACGGGTTCCCCGACCTCGGTGCCATCGGCGTGAAGCAGTAGTCACCCGCACCACCCCGGAGCGATCCGAAACCGGCCGGGTGGGCGCCACGCGCCCAC
>NZ_JASGDD010000049.1:0-10803 GCF_047607365.1 Nocardioides sp.
CGCTGCGCACGTCCGCGGCGCAGACGCTCGGCGCCGCCCGCCGACGGCTCCAGCCGGTCGCGGGCGGGGGCTGGGCGGCCCTCTCCCCGACCGAGGCCGAGGTCGCGGAGCGGATCCTCCGCGGCCAGGAGGTCCAGGAGATCGCCGAGGCCCTGGTCGTCTCGCCGTACACCGTCAAGGTGCACGTCTCCCGCGTCCTCTGCGCGTTCGGGGTCGCGTCGCGGATCGGCCTCCTCGCCGCCGTACGCCGTCCGGCCGGGGCTCTGCCGACGCCCTCGCTCACGCCGCGGCAGCAGGAGGTGGCGCGCCTCGTCGCCGAGGGCCGGTCGAACCAGCAGATCGCCGAGGCCCTGGCCGTGTCCGCCCGGACCGTCGAGAAGCACGTCGCCGACATCGGGAGTCGCTGGGCGACGACGACCCGGTTCGCGCTCGCGCGGACGTGGTGGGCCTCGGACTACTCCTGAACCCGACTGCCCCGCCGCCCGGGCTCGCCCTAGCGTCCGCTCCATGACGACACGGACATCGCGCAGGCCCGCCCTCGGCACGCTGCTCGGCGGCACCGCCCTCATCGTGGCGGTCGTCGGCAGCGGCGGGGTCGCGGAGGCGAAGAAGCTGATCAACGGCGGGCTGATCAAGCCCAACACCGTCACCGGCAAGCAGATCAAGGACGGCACGGTCACCGCGGCCGACCTCGCCAAGGGCGTGCTGCCGACGGCTGGAGCGGCCGTGGCGGGACCTCAGGGCGCGCAGGGTCCCCAGGGGCAGCCGGGCGCCGACGGCGTCAGCGGCTACGAGATGAAGTCCGCCGCCTCGGCCTCGGTCGCGTCCGGGGTCACCACCACGGTCAACGCCCAATGCCCCGCCGGCAAGAAGATCCTCGGAGCCACGGCCTACTGGATCCAGACCGAGGAGGCCGTCCAGGTCTATCCCAGCGGCGGCTCGTCCACCACCAGCTGGTACGCGTCGGGCAAGAACACCGCCGCCGGCTCGGATCGCATCGAGCTCCGCATCATCTGCGCGACCGTCACCAGCTGACCGGTCCGGGCCACGCAGGGGCCGTCGCCTTACGCCGGATCCCCACTGCCGCGGGGCGCCGGGCGCTCCTACCGTCGGCGGCACGAGCCCGCGCAAGCCCTCCCTCGCCACCCTCCTCGCTGCCGGCGCGCTCGCCGTCGCCCTCGCCGGCAGCGGCGGCGCGGCGGAGGCCGCGAAGCTGATCAACGGGTGGGCCGGCTCCGACGAGGCCGTCCAGGTCGTGCTGCCCAACCTCGGCAGCGGCCTCTATGGCAAGGCCGTCGCCTACACCCCCGGGCTGCCCACCGCCGACACGCTGCAGATGCGGGCGACCTGCGCCTTCGTCGGCTGACCCGGCCCCGCCACCGGCGGTGCCTCGCCGCGAGCGGCCCGCGGGGTCAGTAGTCGCCCGTGATCTCGTTGACCAGCGGTTCCCCGGCGGCGAACCGGGTCAGCTGCTCGCGCAGCAGCCGGTGCAGCCTGACCGCCTCGGCGTCGGTGTCACCGCCGACGTGCGGGGTCACCAGGACGTTCGGCGTACGCCAGAGCGGGTGGTCGGCCGACAGCGGCTCGGGGTCGGTGACGTCCACGGCGGCGCGGATCCGGCCGGCCGCGCAGGCCTCCACGAGCGCGTCGGTGTCGACGACCGGCCCGCGCGCGACGTTGACCAGCAGGGCGCCGGGCCTCATCCACGAGAGGAACTCCGCGCCGACCATGCCCCGGGTGGTGTCGGTCAGCGGCGTCATGAGGATGACGACGTCGGCCCGCGGGACGAGCGCCGGCAGCTCGCCGAGGCCGTGGACGCCGTCGCGCGCGGTCCGCGCGACCTTCACGACGTCGGCCTCGAAGCCCTCCAGGCGACGCGCGATGGCGCGGCCGATCGAGCCGTAGCCGACGATCAGGACGGTCTTGTCGCCGAGTCCGGGGGTGTGGAACTGCTTCCAGGCACCGGCGCCCTGCTGCTCGGCGAAGACCGGGATCGCCCGCTGGGCGGCGAGGGTGAGCGCGACGGCGTGCTCGGCCGTGGCGGTGTCGTGGACGCCCCTGGCGTTGTGCAGCGCGACGCCGTCGGGGACCAGGCCCTTCACGGAGTCGATGCCCGCCGACATCGTCTGCACCACCTGGAGCGAGGCCATGGCCGCGAACGCCGCCTCGTACGCCGCCGGCGGCTGGCTCGGCGGGACCCAGAGCTCCACGTTCTCGGCGCCGGGCGGCACCGGATCGGTGGAGCGCACCACCTCGTAGGCGAGGTCGCCGGGAAGCTCGCCGAGGTCGGCGGGGTCGATCGGAAGCCAGACGAGACGGGTCACGCCCGGAAGGCTAGCCAGCACGGATATCGCCGGCATTGCGCCACCGACCCCTGAGCCGACCCCTGAGCCGACCCACGAGCCGCCCCAGGAACAGGGGCGACGAGGAGGCAGCCCACCGGCGCAACCCAAGGGTCCGACGATGGTCACGCGGCCGTGACCGTCCGGCGCGACGCTCGTCGCCATGAAGACTCCGATCCGCCCGGCCGAGCCCGGAGGCGCACCGCTGAGCAAGGGCATGATCGCCAACGGCTTCTGCTTCGTCGCGGGCCACGGCGGCCGCGACCCCCGGACCGGCGAGCTCGCCGCGGGCATCGAGGCGCAGACCCGCCAGTCCCTGGCCAACATCGAGTCGGTGCTCGCCGAGGCGGGCCTGGACCTCCGCGACGTGGTCAAGGTCAACGCCTGGGTGGCGAATCTCGAGGACGTCCCGGGCTACAACCGCGTCTACGCCGAGCTGATGCCGGCTCCCCACCCCGTCCGCGCGACGGTCGGCTCGGCGCTGCAGGGCGGGATGCTCGTGGAGATCGAGGCGACCGCGGCCCTGCGCGAGGCGTAGCGGAGCGCCTGACCGCCCGGCCCGCGCCGGCCGGCTCAGAGCGTGTTCGAGAGCTCGGCGTCGAGCTCCGCGCCGAAGTACGCCGGCATCCAGCGCCACAGCATCCCGGCGCCGACGCCGCCGACGACGCCGAGCGCACCCGCCGCCAGCGCCGGTCCCGCGAGCGCGGTCGCGGCCGAGATGATGAAGGGGGCGAGGGCGGTCGCGCCGTCGGAGAAGAGCCGCCACACGCCGAGGAACTGCGACGTCTTCCCGCGGCCGACGGCGAGGTCGGAGCCCATCGTCATCATGATCCCGCCGCCGAGGCTGTTGGCGAGCGCGATCACGGCGGTGACGACGAAGAAGGCGACGACGCCATGCGCCAGGGCGAGACCAGCGGTGCCCACGGCCATCCCCGCGGTGACCGGCACGGCCACCCACGTCCGGCCGAAGCGGTCGGTGAGATACCCGCCGACGTAGAAGAGGGCGACCTCGAGGGCACCGCTCACGCCCATCGCGATCGCGATCGTCGTCGGATCGAGGTCGATGGCGAGACCCCAGAGCGGCACGATGATGGGCCGTGCCATCCGCAGCATCATGAGCGTGCCGATCCCGATGCCCAGCTTGAGGAAGACGTCGGCGTTGCGGGCGAGCATCTGCACGGTGTTGTGGGACTCGTGCATCGCGTGCCGGGAGGCTCCGCCCGCGACGTCGGGCACCCGCATCAGGAAGGCCATGACCGCCACGGTCGTCACCATCTGGATCCAGTACGCCGCCAGCGCGCCCGTCCACCCGATCAGGGCCGCCGTGAGGAAGGGGCCGACGGCCATGCCCGTGCGGACCATGCCCGCGAGCATCGCGAGCGCCCGGCCGCGGAACCGGGCCGGGACGTTGTCGGTGATCAGGGCGTGCCGCGCCAGCATGAACGTGGAGCTGGCCACGCCCATCACCAGGCCGGCGACGGAGAGCACCACCAGGGTCTGGACCGCCAGCACGGCGACGGTCGCCAGCAGCGTGAACGCCGAGGCCCACAGCATCGCGGCGCGCTCTCCCACGCGGCCCACCAGGGATCCGCTGGGCGCGTCCCCCAGCAGCCGGCCGATCAGCGGCAGTCCGGCGATCAGTCCGGCGAGCGTCAGGCTCGCGCCGAGGTCGTGGGCGGTGATCGCGATCATCGGGGTGACCGCGCCGTTGCCGACGGCATAGACGGCCGCCGGCAGGTAGACCGGCGCGGCCAGCCTGCTGAGCGGCCTCTCGGCCAGCGCCGCCAGCGGATCGCCGATCTCCCCGAGCGGTGGTCCGTCCTCGTCGGCGAGCTTCGTCATCCGGCGACCAGCAGCCCGTCCAGGAACTCCCTCGCATCGACGCTGGCGGGCGGCAGTCCCTCGCGGGAGAGACGCGTCGTGGTCAGCTGCACCAGCTCGTTGACCGGCGTGCGTACGCCGTGGAGCCGGCCGAGCAGGACGATCTCGCCGGCCAGGTAGTCGATCTCGACACTGCCGGCGCCCCGCGCGACGCTCTGCCAGGTCGAGCTTCCACCGGAGGCCTTCTCCCGGTGCGACCGGCGCACGATGTGGTTCGCCCTGCGGTCGAGGTCGTCCTGCGGGGTGACCACGTCGATGCCCGCCGCCTCGAGGACGGCCTCGCCCTCGGCGCGGGCGAGGCGGAGCAGCTCGTCGGCGGCCTCGTTGTCCACGAAGCTCGCGCCCACGCCGTTGCCGAGGTTCGCGATCAGCTTGCGATGCTTCCACGCCATCACGTTCTCCCGCGTCGTGGACAGGAACCCGCCCGCCGAGAGGTCCGCGGAGATGGCGGCGGCGACCTCGTCGGTCCCGGAGGGGAAGACGCCGATGTCGAGGATCCCCGGCACGCTGGCCGAGTCCTGGACGACGATGCCGGGCTCGAGGTGGCTGGCCGGGAGCACGACGCAGATCGAGTAGACCCGCGGGAAGCGCCGCAGGATCGTCGCCTCGTTCGCGACGCCGTTCTGGACCGAGACGATCGGGGTGGAGACCGGGGCGTGGGCCTGGAGGTCGTCCAGCGCGGCGGCCGTCTGCTGGCCCTTGACGCAGAGCAGGACGACGGAGTCGTCCCTCCACTCGACCTCCGAGGCGTTGAGGGCCAACGGCATGTCGAGCAGCTCCGGGCCGTCCTCGAGATCCAGCGTCAGGCCGCCGTTCGCCCGCATCGCCGCGAGGTGCTGCCCGCGGGCGACGAGGGTGACCGGCACGCCGTTGCGGAAGAGATTGCCGCCGATGACCCCGCCGACGGCGCCTGCCCCATAGATGACGTAGTGCATGTGTCGCACCCTAGGACGGCTGAATTGCACGGCGATTGCGCCGCCCACCCGATCCGGGCCCCCGGCGAGACCCAGCGACAACGTCCGACACCCACGGGCGTAACAAAGGTATGTGAGGCTCTGGGCATCGCCCGCGACGACCGCGATCTCCGTCGCCAGCAGGTCAGGAGGCTTCCCCGTGCCACCGTCATTCTTCGACGAGAACGAGCGCCGGCTGGCGCACATGCAGGCTGCCCGAGACCGCGCCCGTGCCGCCGAGCAGCTGCGCCTCACCTCGATCGTCGGCGCCCACGGCGCCCTGTTCACCAGCATCCGCCGCGGCTCGCTCGCCGCCGACGACCGCCTCGACGAGGCCACGCTCGTCCCGATGTTCTCCGCGAGCCGGAACTCCATCCGGGGAGCCCTGAAGCTGCTGGCGGCCGAGGGGGTCGTCTCCCGCTCCCCGCGCCTCGGGACCAAGGTCGTCTCGCTGCCGGTCGAGGTCCCGATCAACGTCGGCAACGGCTGGGACCCGGCCGCGGCGCCGCATCAGACGATCGTGACCGACGCTCGCTGGGTCGCCTCCACGCCGGTGTCGCGCCACTACCTGCGGACCGAGGAGAGCGCGGTCTTCCAGCTCGAGGTGACCGACCTGTTCGAGGGCCGGCCGGCGTTGCTCTACACCCGCTTCACCCTGGCCGAGGGCGCCGAGCGGCCCCTCGTCACCGGGGAGGAGGGCGACGACTTCCATGCCGTCTTCAAGGCGGCGTACGGCTCTCCGCTCGCCCGCGTGGAGTGCTGGATCGAGGCCAAGGCGGCCGACGAGTCGGCCGCCCGCCGCCTCGAGGTGGAGCCCGGCACGCCGCTGATCGTCAAGTCGCGTGTGCTGTGGGACGCGACGGGGGCTCCCCGGGAGTACAGCATCGGCCACTACCCGGCGGCCACGGTGAGCCTCACCTCCCACGTCGATGCCCACGTCGACTTCCAGGCCGGCGGGCTCGCCGCCTCTCCGGCGGACGCGGTCCCCGCGCGTACGGAGGTCAAGCACGCCGCCGTCACGGACGAGGTGCCGCCCGAGGAGCTGCGGCACCGCTCCATTCCCGACCTGCACACCGAGATCCGCACCGCGATCCGCGACGGTATGGTCTCCCCCGGCGCACAGCTCGACGAGCACGACATCGAGGTGGCGTTCGGCGCGGACCCGACCACCGTCCACTCGGTGGTGGAGCAGCTGCGCGCCGAGGGCCTGGTACGCCGGGACCCGGCCACCGGGACGCTGACCGCGACGCCCATCACGGACCTCACGCTCGACTCCGGGGTGCCGTACTCCTCCAGCGAGGGCCCTCGCTACGAGGGCGAGCTGCTCGCCTCGGCGCGGATCCAGATGCCGCCGTTCCTCGGTGAGCTGCTGCCCGCCGGCTCGGATCGCGTCCTCATCGACGAGCACCTCGTGCGGCTCGACGGGCGCCCGATCATGATCTTCGTGCGGTACTCCGACGGTCGCCTGGCACGCCCGAGGACCCTCACCCTCGAGAACACCACCGAGGACTTCGAGACGCTCTTCACGAGGTCCTACGGGCTGGCGCCGGGCCGGATCGAGTCGTGGGTCCACGCGATCCGCGCCGACGACCAGATCGCCCCTCGGCTGCAGGTCCGGCCCGGGTCGATGCTGCTGCTCCTCGAGCGCCTCACCCACGACGCGAAGGGCGAGCTCCGCGAGCTGAGCCACAGCTACATCGCGGCGGGACCGGTGGCGCTGCACGCCGGTCACGAGATGGAGACGCCGCAGCGGATGACGGCCTGACCGGTCCGGTCGGCGTCAGGTCAGCAGGTAGGCGACCGCCGCGATCACCGGCACGGACAGCAGCGTGCTCACGAAGATCACGTCGCGCGCCATGACCTGCCCGGTGCGATACCGGCTGGCGATCACGAACGTGTTCTGCGCGGTCGGCAGAGCCGCGATCACGGTGACGGCCAGCAGCGTGACCCCGTCGAGGCCGAAGACGTAGCGCCCGGCGAGATAGGTCGCCACGGGCTCGACGACCAGCTTCAGAACGATCCGGCCCCACATCACGACCGGGCTGACACCGCGTCCCGGCAGCGGGCCGAGCCTCAGCGCGACGCCGTACGCCAGCAGCATGCAGGGGACGGCGAGGTTGCCGACGAGCTCGACCGGGTCGTAGATCCACTGCGGCAGCGTGAGGTCGCTGATCACGAGGAACATGCCGGCGAAGGCGCCCAGCGTGATCGGGTTCTTGAACGGGCGGGTGACGACGTCGACCACGCGCAGCCGCCGGCCCGACATGGCGGCGTCGAGGCAGGTGAGCACCACCGGCTGCATGAACAGCAGCTGGAGCAGCATGGTCGGCGCGACCAGGACGGCGCTGCCGAGGACGTACGCCGCGATCGGCAGGCCGAGGTTCCCGGTGTTGCCGTAGCTGGCCGCCATGGCCCCGACGACGGACTCGCCGAACGTCTCCCGCCGCCAGATCGACAGGCCCACCGAGCCGGCCACGACCACGATGACGCCGATCGCGGAGGCGAGCATGCCGCGGGAGAAGATGGCGCCGAGCTCGCTGCCCTGGATGGTGACGATCAGCAGGGCCGGCGTGGCGACGAGGAACGACAGCGTGGAGAGGACGCGCTGGCCGTCGACGTCGATCACGCCCAGATGCGCCAGGAGGATGCCCAGGCCGATGACGAGGCCCACGGTCGCGAACCCTTCGAAGACCGACTGCACGCTCAGGCACCCCTTCCGCCGCGACGACGCGCGGTCGTCAACAGGGCGGCCATCAGCGCGAAGCCCGCCAGCAGGGCGCCGGCGAGGATGAACGCGACCCGGGCGGATCCGGTGGCCATGCCCTCGATGGCGTCCTCCCCGGCGATCAGGCTGACGGCGGCGACCACCGTCGCCGTGGAGAGAGCGTTCGCACCGTTCATGATCGTGGCCCGCAGGCCCTGCGCGATCCCGCGCCGGTTGGGCGCGACGCCGAGGAGCAGCCGCGCCGACAGTGAGGCCTGGTACAGGCCCTGGAAGAGGCCGACGACGAGCAGCACGAGGCCGAGGGCCACGGTCGGGAGGTCCAGCGCGATCACCCCGGTCACCCCCACCGCGCCCGCGGCGACCCCCCGGGCCCCGAGTGCGTTGGCCGCGCGCGCGGACATCCGGCGCTGGAGGAGTCCCGCGGAGAGGGACCCGACCAGCATCGCGCCGCCCATGGGGAGGAGGTAGAGGCCGGCCACGGCGGCCGACTCCCCGGCCAGGACCTGGAGATACAGGGTGGTGAGGACGGCGAGGCCGGTCGACGGCATCGCCGCGCAGAAGGCGGCGAGGTAGACGCGGCCACGTCCGCCCGAGACGATCTGGGGATCGACGAGGGGATGGGGGCTGCGCCGCTCCACGGAGACGAAGGTGGCGAGCAGGCCGAGCGCGACGACGCTCGCGACGACCACGGAGGTCCGGCTGCCGCCGTCACCGAAGAGCTGGACCGCGAGGATGAGGGCGGCGATGCCGCCGGTCGAGGTGACCGTGCCCGCGCCGTCGAGGCGGAACCGCGAGATCGGCGGGGAGTGGACGTTCTTCAGGGCACCCCAGCCGACCGCGATGGCCATCGACCCGAGGCCCACGGCCAGCCAGAAGATCGAGCGCCAGCCGAAGTGGTCGATCAGCACGCCGCCGACGATCGGGCCGACGAGGGTCGACATGCCGGCGACCGCCATGAAGACGCCCAGCGCCATCGGGAGGCGAGCCGGCGGGAAGACGTCGGAGATGACCGCCGACGAGGTCGACATCGAGCTGGCGGACGCCAGCCCCTGGAGCACCCGGAGCAGCACGAGCGTCCCGTCGTCCCGGACGACGAGGCAGGCGATCGAGGCGAGGGTGAAGACGAGGATGCCGCCGAAGTAGAACCAGCGCCGTCCCCACTCGTCGCTGAGCTTCGCGAAGAGGATGGTGGTCGAGGAGTTCGCCAGCAGGAAGGCCAGCAGGATCCAGGACGCCGTCGAGACGCCGCCGTCGAGATCCTTCGCCATGGCGGGCAGGGCCACGTTGAGCGCGGAGAACGTCCCGTAGATCAGGAAGTTGTTGAGCCCGCACGTCGCCAGGATCCCGATCTCCGCGCGGCGGCCGACCGAGCCGGCCGTGGTCCCGGACCGGGGCGTGGACGTGTCGAGCGACGTCATCGGAGCTCCTCCGCAGCGGGACGGGCCAGCCAGGCGGCGTACGCGCCGAGGAGCGCGAGGGCGCCGAGCAGCAGTCCCGCCGTCACGAACGCCGGGCGGGCCCCGGCAGCGTCGGTCTCGCGGATCGAGGAGGCGCCCGCCGTCATGGTCACGATGGCGATGACGAGGGCCGTCGACAGGGCGTTGCCGCCGTTGATCAGGGTGGAGCGGACACCGTTGGCGATGCCGCGACGGTTGGGCGCCATGCCCGCCATCAGGCGGCCGCTCAGGGCCGCCTGGTAGAGCCCCTGGGCGGTTCCGGACACGACCAGCAGCGGCCAGAGCAGCCGCGTCGACCCGTCCACCGCGACGACCACCGCGGCGAGCACCGTGGAGATCCCGATGCCCACGCCGCCCCAGGCGGTGAGCGTGCGCTGACTCGCCCAGCGTTGCAGTACGCCGGCCATCGGCGCCCCGATGAGCAGCATCACGCCCATGGGCAGCAGGAAGGCTCCCGCCGCGGCGGCCGAGAAGCCCTCGACGATCTCGAGGTAGAGCGTCACCATCACCACCAGGCCGCCTCCGCCGAGCGCGGTGCCCAGCGCCGAGACGTAGAGGCCGGACCGCTGCCCGCTGACCACCGCCAGGTCGACCAGCGGGTGCGCCGAGCGGCGCTCGACGGCGACGAAGCCGGCCAGCGCCAGGACGCTCGCGAGCAGGGCCGCGGCGACCGTCGCTCCCGCTCCGCTCCGGCCCAGGCCCTGGATGCCGTAGACGAGCGCGGCGATGGCGACGATCGACGACACCGCGCCGGGGACGTCGAAGGGGAACGGCCGGACCGGCGGCGCGTGGACGTGCTTGAGGCCGTCCCAGCCGGTCAGGACCGCCAGCCCGCCGAAGAGGACCGAGGCCCAGAAGATGGAGCGCCACCCGACGTGGTCGATCAGCACGCCGCCGAGCATCGGGCCGAAGACGGCCGACGCTCCCGCCACCGACATGAAGATCCCCATCGCGATCGGCAGCCGCGACAGGGGGAAGACGTCGGTGATGACCGCGGTCGACGTGGCCATCGAGGCCGCTGCCGCCATCCCCTGGACGGCCCGCATCGCGATGAGCATCGCGTCGCCGGTGTCGACCGTGCAGACCACCGCGGTGACGGCGAAGACGACGATCCCGCCGACGTAGAGCCAGCGCCGGCCGAGCTCGTCGCTGAGCCGCGCGAAGATGAGGGTGGTCGAGGCCATCGCGAGGGTGAAGGCGAGGACCATCCAGGTCGCCGTCGTCACTCCTCCGTCGAGGTCGCGGCTCATCGCCGGCACCGCCACGGTGAAGGCGGCGTAGGTGCCGTAGGCCATGAAGTTGGCGAGGATGCAGGTCGCGAGGATGAGCACCTCGCCCCGTCGGCCCACCTCCACGGGTCGCGTCTGGATCGCCGTCATCGCTCGCCCGCCAGTCGTGCGCTCCCCGAGGCGGCAGCGGCGCCGAGGGCCGCGGCGGCGAGCACC
>NZ_JASGDD010000050.1:0-71931 GCF_047607365.1 Nocardioides sp.
CGGGCGGGGCGGCCGCGGCTGCGCCGTCGCGGTCCGCGAGAACCGCGGCGCCGGGCCGGCCTGCGTGACGCCCGCGGTCGCGATGAGGCTCCGGCGGGCGGTCAGGTGGGCGTCGGTCGAGGCCTCGGCCAGGGACAGGACGGGCGTGACGCAGGCGTCGGTGCCGTCGAAGACGGCCGTCCACTCGTCGCGCGTCCTGCTGAGGAAGCGGTGCGCGATGAGGGCGCGCAGCCGCGGCCAGCCGGAGCGGTCGTGCTGCTCGGGCAGCGTGGACTCCTCCAGCCCGAGCCCGCGGATCAGCTCCGCATAGAACTGCGGCTCGATGGCGCCCACGGCCACATGACCTCCACCGGCGCAGGCGTAGACGTCGTAGAAGGGCGCCCCGCCGTCCAGGAGGTTGCTCGCCGGCTCGTCGACCCATTCGCCGACGCCGTACATCGACCAGACCATCTGCATCAGCAGCGACGTGCCGTCGACCATCGCGGCGTCGATCACCTGACCCGTGCCGGACCGGTCCCGCTCCCACAGGGCGGAGAGGATGCCGACGAGACAGAGCATCGACCCGCCACCGAAGTCGCCGACGAGGTTGAGGGGCACCGTCGGCTTCTGGCCAGCTCGGGCGATCGAGTGCAGGGCGCCCGTGAGGGAGACGTAGTTGATGTCGTGCCCGGCCGTGCGGGACCGGGATCCGGTCTGTCCCCAGCCGGTCATCCGGGCGTAGACGAGCCGTGGGTTGGTCGCCGTGACCTCGTCGGGACCGAGCCCGAGCCGCTCGGCCACGCCCGGGCGGTAGCCCTCGACCAGGACGTCGGCGACGGCGATCAGGCTGCGCACGGTGGCGAGATCGGCGGGGTCCTTCAGGTTGGCGGCGAACGAGCGGCGGTTGCGGAGCAGCTGGTCGGGCTTGCCGTTGGCGACGTCGAGGCCGGCCGAGGGCCGCTCGATCCGGACCACGTCGGCGCCGAGGTCGGCCAGCACCATGCAGGCGTGCGGGCCGGGCCCGATCCCGGCGAGCTCCACCACGCGGAGCCCGGCGAGCGGTCCCACGCTCGTGGTCGTGCTCATGAGAGGTAGGCCGGCAGCCGCGAGGCGATGATGGCCTCGGCCTCGGCCACGATGGTCTCCACGACCTCCTCGCAGGAGCCCACGGAGTCGATCAGGCCCTGGGTCTGGCCGGCCCACCAGACGCCACCCTCGACGTCGCCCTCGACCAGCACGCGCTGTCGGCCGCGGGCGCCGGAGGCCAGCTCGGCCACGTCGGCGAACGTCGCACCGGGCCGCGCCCCGATCTCGGCGATCTGCTCGGAGATCGAGTTCCGGGCCACTCGCGCGCTGTTGTGGAAGGACCGGAAGATCACCTTCGTGTCCAGCTCGGAGTTGGTCACCACCTGGGCTTTGACGTTGGGATGGGCGGGCGCCTCGTCGGTGGCGACGAACCGCGTCCCCATGTTGACGGCCACCGCTCCCAGCGCCAGCGCCGCCGCCAGGCCGGAGCCGGTCGCGATGCCCCCGGAGGCGATCACCGGGACGTCCAGCGCCCTCACGGCCGCCGGGATCAGGACCAGGCCCGGCACGTCGTCCTCCCCGGGGTGGCCGGCGCACTCGAACCCGTCGATGCTCACGTAGTCCACGCCCTTCGCCTGGGCCGAGAGCGCGTGCCGCACGCTGGTCGCCTTGTGGATCACGGTCACTCCCGCGGCCTTGAAGTCCGGCAGATGCGGCGCCGGACTCGACCCGGCCGTCTCGACGACCGTGATTCCCGACTCCACGATCGCCGTGCGGTACTCGTCGTACGGCACCGGGTTGATCGTCGGCAGGATCGTCAGGTTCACCCCGAACGGCTGGTCGGTGAGGTCGCGGGTCCGCGCGATCTCCTTGACCAGGTCCTCGGGGGTCGGCTGGGTCAACGCCGTGAGGAAGCCGAGCGCGCCAGCGTTCGCGACGGCGCTGATCAGCTGTGCCGTCCCGTAGCCGGTCATCCCGCCACAGAGGATCGGGTGCCTCACGCCGAGCTGGGAGGTGAACGGGGTCGTGATCATGCTTCTCCTTCAGGCGCGCGTCGGCGCGTAGGTGGTCCGCAGATCCCGCTTGAGGATCTTGCCGCTGGGGTTCTTGGGCAGCGCGTCGGCCACGTGGACGTGCTTCGGGGTCTTGTAGCCGGCCAGCCGCTCGCGGGCGAAGGCGAGGATCTCCTCGGGGCTGGGGTCGGCGCCGGGGACGGGTACGACGACGGCGACGATCGCCTCGATCCAACGAGGGTCCGCCACCCCGAACACCGCGGCCTCGGCCACCGCCGGGTGCTGGTAGATGACCTCCTCGACCTCACGGCTGGAGACGTTCTCGCCGCCCGTCTTGATCATGTCCTTCTTGCGATCGACGACGTACAGGCATCCGTCGGCATCGAGGTAGCCGAGGTCGCCGCTGTGGAACCAGCCGTCGCGGAACGCCGCGGCGCTCTGCTCAGGGTCGTCGAGGTAGCCACGGGTGAGATGCGGGCTGCGGTGGGCGATCTCGCCCACCTCGCCGGCCGGGAGCACGCGCCCGTCGTCGTCGACCACCACCGTCTCGACGTTGAGAGCCGGATACCCCGCGGCACCCGGCTTGGTCCGCTGCTCCTCCGGTGGCAGCGCCGTCGCCAGGGAGGCCATCTCGGTCTGCCCGTAGAAGTTCCAGAAGCGCATCTCCGGCAGCCGGTCGCCGAGTCTGGTCAGCACCTCGGCGGGCATGGCGGAGGCTCCGTAGTAGCCCTTGGCCAGACTGGAGACGTCGGTGGAGTCGAAGGCCGGGCTGTTGAGCAGGTCGATCCACACGGTCGGGGGGCCGAAGAGGTTGGTCACCCGGTGCTCCTCGATCGCCCGCAGGATCGTCACGGGATCCGGCCGCCGCAGGATGATGCTGGTGGCGCCGAGGTAGATGTCGGTCGCGAGGAAGTTGTCCAGCTGCGCGCAGTGATAGAGCGGCAGAGCATGCACCTCCACGTCGGAGGCCGACATCCCGCCCGTGCTGATGCAGCTGGTGTACTGCCACAGCAGGGACCGGCTGGTGAGCACGACGCCCTTGGGACGGGACTCGGTCCCGCTGGTGTACATGATCCGGATCGGGTCCTCGTCGTCGACCTCGACCTCGGGGGGCGGGCCGCCGGGCCGGGTCAGCCAGGAGTCCACGTCCACCCAGTCGCCGTCGACGAGGGCGCCGGTGCTGCGGATGACGGCGGTCAGGGCCAGGTCCCGGCGTACGGCGGCGAGGGCCTTGCTCGCGGTGTCCACCAGCTCGTCCTCGACCACGAGGCCCCTCGCGCCGCTGTGGCCGAGGATGTAGGCGACGTCGTCGCTGGTGAGCATGAAGTTGATCGGCACCGTGATCACGCCGAGTCGTGCTGCCGCGAAGACGACGACCGGGAACTGCCAGCAGTTGTGGGCGAAGATCGCCAGCGCGTCCCCCTTGACCAGACCGGCGTCCGCGAGGGCCGCCGCGAACCGGTCGATCCGGTCGTCGAGCTCGGCGAACGTCAGGGTGGTGTCGCCGTCCACGATCGCGAGCTTCGCCGGCGTCCGCCGGGCGCTGCGGCGAGGCAGATCGCCGAGCGCATGGCGCCGGGCTCGCGCGATGTCCTTCTCTGTCACAGTCGTCCCGCCTTCCGGGTGTGGTGTCGGATGGTCTGCTCAGTGGCCGACGAAGGTCGGCTCTCGCTTCTCGCGGAAGGCGCTCAGCGCCTCGACCATGTCGGCTGTCCGGGTCGCCAGGACCTGGCTGCGGTTCTCCAGCGCGAGGGCGGCCTCGAGCGACGGCGCGTCGACGTTCTGCTGCACCACCCTCTTGGTCAGCTCCATGGCGGCCGGGCTGTTCCCGCAGATCTGCCGGGCGACCTCGACCGCGCGGTCCAGCAGGTCGTCCGGCTCGACGATCTCGGTCACCAGGCCGATCGACAGCGCTTCCGAGGAGTCCACGAACCGGCCGGTCAGGAGGATCTCGTAGGCGCGCCCGAGACCGACGATCCGTGGCAGGGCCCACGACGTGCCGACGTCGCCGCCGGAGAGGCCGATGCGCACGAACGCGGCATTGAACCGGGCGTCGGTGGCGGCGATGCGGATGTCGGCCGCGAGCGCCAGCCCGAAGCCTGCGCCCGCCGCGGCGCCGTGGACGGCGGCGATGACCGGCTTCCTCATCGTGCGGAAGCCGCCGACCGCGTCCGCCCAGAAGTCCTGCTGGGTCAGCATCGTGGCAGCCGGCATCTCCGGCAGCGTCGCCGCCTCGTCGAGGTCCAGGCCGGCGCAGAAGGCCCGGCCGGCTCCGGTCAGGATGAGGACACGGGCCACGGGGTCGGCGTCCACGGCCCGCTGGAGGGCGGCGAACTCCTCGAACATCACGAAGGTGATGGCGTTGAGCCGCTGTGGCCGGTCGAGCGTCGCCACCACGATCTCGGGCTGGGGACGGGTCACGGTCAGCGTCGTGTAGGCGCGCATCTCAGGCCACCTTGATGGTGGGGGAGGAGGCCAGCTCATGACGGGCCAGCGATCGGCGGTGCACCTCGTCGGGGCCGTCGGCGATCTGCAGGAAGCGGGCCTGGGCGTAGAGCATCGGCAGGGGGACGTCCTGGGAGAGACCTGCCCCACCGTGCACCTGGATCGCGTCGTCGATGACCTTCTTGATCGCGCCGGGCACGAGGATCTTCGCCTTGGCGATGTCGTGTCGGGCGGCCTTGGCCCCCTCGCGGTCCATCCGCCACGCCGCCTTGAGCACGAGCAGGCGGGCGGCGTCGATCGCCACGCGGGCGTCGGCGACGTGGGCCTGCACGACACCCTGGTCGGCGAGCGGCTGACCGAACGCGACTCGGCTGTTGGCACGGTTGACCAGGTGCGCCAGCGCGCGCTCGCCCATCCCGATCAGGCGCATGCAGTGGTGGATCCGACCCGGACCGAGGCGCCCCTGCGCGACGGCGAACCCACCGCCGCGTGGGCCGAGCAGGTGGTCCTGGGGCACGCGGACGTCCTGGAAGTCGATCACCGCGTGGCCGCCCTCGTGGCGGTCGTCGTACCCGAGCACGTGGGTCGAGCGCACCCGCGTCAGCCCGGGGGCGTCGAGCGGAACCGCGACGATGCTGTGCCGCCGTCCCACCGGAGCCTCGGGGTCGGTGACGCCCATGACGAACGTGACCCGGCAATCGGGCCGCATCGCTCCGCTGGACCACCACTTGCGGCCGTTGAGCACCCAGGCGTCCCCGTCGGCGCGGATCTCCAGCTCGACGTTGTTGGCGTCCGAGCTCGCCACCGCCGGCTCGGTCATCGAGAAGGCGGAGCGGAACTCGCCGGCGAGCAGCGGCGCCAGCCACCGCCGGTGCTGCTCGTCGGTGCCGTACCGGGAGAGCATCTCCATGTTGCCGGTGTCGGGGGCGCTGCAGTTCAGCGCCTCGGGAGCCAGCTGGGGACTCCAGCCGGTCAGCTCGGCGAGCGGTGCGTACTCGAGGTTGGTGAGCCCGCCGCCGCGTGGATCCTGGGGCAGGAAGAGGTTCCACAGGTCCTGACGCCGGGCCTCGTCTCGGAGGTTGCGCATCACCGGTGGCTGTCCCCAGTGGTCCGGGTGCTCGCGGAGGTACTCCTCGGCCACCTGCTCGGCGGGGATCACGTGGTCCTGCATGAAGGCGGTGAGGCGCTCTTGGAGGTCGATGACCTTGTCACTGTGCTTGAAGTCCACCCTGGGTGCTCTCTTCGGTGTGCTCGATGTCGGAGGGTCCGGAGCTCAGCGCCGGCGCTGAGCGGGAAGGCTGCTGAGGCGCATCCGGGCGCGGTCGATGAGGGGATCGACCATGTCGCCGACGTCGTCGAAGCCCTCGCCGGTCGTCTGGCCCTGGAGATGCCGGCGGCGGATCCCCTCGAGGATGATGGCGACCTTGAGGTCGGCGAAGGCGATGTACCAGTCGATGTCGGTCACGTCGACGCCGCGGAGTGCCGCGTAGAGGTCGACCACCTCCTCGCGGGTGAGGAAGCCGTCCAGGGCCGTGACGCCGACGCTGACCGGGTTGTACGGCTCGTCGGGCTGGTCCCAGAAGCTCAGCAGGATCCCCAGGTCGGCCATGGTGTCGCCGAGGGTGGACATCTCCCAGTCGAGGACGCCCACGATGCGGGTCGGGTCCTCCGGCGCGAGCATCACGTTGTCGGTCTTGTAGTCCCCATGGACGATGCCGGGATACCGGCTCTCCGGACAGGAGTGCTCCAGCTCGTCGAGAAGCCGCTCGACCTCGGGCCGGTCGCCGGTGCGCGAGGACTGCCACTGCTGCCGCCAGCGACGAAGCTGACGGGCGAGGTAGCCGTCCGGACGGCCGAATCCGGCGAGACCGACCTGCTCGGCGTCCACCGTGTGGAGGTCGGCGAGGACACGCACCAGGGCGGCGCTGAGGTCGCGGCGCTGCTGCGGGTTCAGCTCCTCCGCCTGCTCGCGGGTCCGCAGCGAGTGTCCGCGGAGCCGCTCCATCACGTAGAAGTCGGTGCCGAGAACGGTGTGATCGGTGCACAGCAGCACCGCCTCCGGCACCGGTACGACGGTCGGCCCGAGTGCCCGCAGAACGTGGAACTCCCGCGCCATGTCGTGCGCCGTCGGCAGCACGTGACCGTGCGGGGGTCGGCGCAGCACCCATTCGCGCGCGCCGTCCGAGACCAGATAGGTGGGGTTCGATCGCCCGCCGGCCATGAGGTCCAGACGCAGGGGTCCGGCCAGACCGCCGACGTGCGGCCGTAGGTAGTCGGCGAGCCGGACCTCGTCGTCCCGATCAGAGACCATCGACGGACAGGCGGTAGCCGGGAAGGATCTCAGCGGCGGCATCGACCAGGGTCATCGGCTCGACGAGCGCGTGCTGGGTCGCCACCAGTGCGTCGCGCATGCAGCGGCCGAGCGCGCTCGGATTGCGCAGCGAGGCACTGCCGCCCCAGTTGTAGGCGAAGGAGACCACGTCATGGGCGACGGTCTGCACCCAGGTGGTGACCTGGCGTAGCCGAGCGCGCTGCTCGTCGGTCAGCTCGCCCCGGCCTGCGGCCAGCTCCGCCTCGGCGTGGAGGTCGTAGACGTAGCGGCGCGCCGCCTGGAGCGTGGCCTCGTGGTGGGCGAACTCGCGACGGAACATCTCGTTGTCGCCGATCACGGTCGCATAGCCGGGCCGCGACTTCGTGGCGGTGATGGACGCGATCTCCTCGAGCGCGCGCCGGGCGAGGCCGAGGGCGACCGGGGCGTGGCCGCCGACCCCGATCCCCAGGAGGCCGAGGGCGTAGACCGGCTCGGGGCGGACGGGGACGGTGGAGAAGGTGTCCATCGCGTGGGCCTCGGGGACGAACACGTCCGAGACGGTGTAGTCGTAGGAGCCGGTGGCCGCCATGCCCATGACGTCCCAGCCGCCGGTGAAGTCCACCTCGGCGCGTGGGACGAAGGCGACGCGGCAGACAGGCTGCCCGTTGGCGTCGATCTCCGGGGTGCCGTCGGCACCGGTGACCGAGAAGCCGGCGCCGATCCAGGTGGCGTGGGCGGATCCGCTGGCGAAGCGGTACTGCCCGTTGACCCGGTAGCCGCCCTCGACCCGCACCGCGGTGCCCGTCGGCAGGATCATCCCCGCCGTGATCCCGCGCCCCGGCAGGGCGAAGATCTCGCGCGCTCCCCTCTCGGTGAGGTAGCCGGCCGCGATCCCGGTGCTGAACGCATTGGCCATGAACGCCCAGCCGGTCGAGCCGTCGGCGCAGGAGAGCTCCTCGACGATCTTGAGGGAGGGCACGATGCCGAGTCCCAGGCCGTCGTACTCGCGGGGCACGAGGGCCCAGAACAGCTCCGCATCGCGCAGGGCCTGCACGACCGGCTCGGAGACGGTCCGCGCGGCCTCCATCCCGTCGGCCTCGGCGCGGATGAGGGGCGACAGGGCACGAGCGCGCGCCACGTACTCTTCGCCATCGGTCGATGTCGTGCTCGTCGCCAGCGGGCGGCTCAGTGTCTCGGTCATGCGCAGGACTCCCATCCATCGTCTCCGGCGTCTCGCCGTCGTTGTGACGTGGACAACACTCCGAGAACGAGACCTGGGTCACAGCCGGGAGACCACGTGGTCAGGCACGTGATCGACGGTGCCGGTGCCTTGGCCGGCTTCCCCGCCCGCTCATCCGCCTGCGACGGTGAGGGCGACCTGGTTGCGGTTCGCCACGCCGAGCTTCGCGAGGATGTGCTCCACGTGGCCCTCCACGGTGCGTGGGGAGACGACGAGCGTTTCGGCGATCTGCTTGTTGGTGAGTCCGGCGGCCACGTGCTGCGCGACCTCGCGCTCGCGAGGAGAGAGCGACTCGAGCGAGGAGGGCACCCCGCCGGCAGCCGGGAAGGTCTGGGTGCTCTCCCCGAGGGCGAAGCCCAGGAGCTCCTGAATGCTCAGAGCCGCTCCGTGAGCATGCCGGGTGCGGTAGCCGTGCTCACCGAGGGCCCTGGTGACCGCGCGCTCGACCTCCTCGCGCTTCGCGAGCCACGGCCGCGACCCGTAGAGCTGCTCCCCGAACGCCTGCCACAGCACCGACGACGCGCCCAGGAGGACGGCCGCCCGGTCGGCGACGCCCGATTCGGCCTCGGCCCAGGCCAGCAGCTCGATCATGAGGGGTACGCCGACGCCGTCGGCGAACTCGCGCAGGAGCCGCAGGCTCTCCCGTGCCTCTTCGGCGGCCCTGCGGGGGTCGCCCTTCGCCAGGGCGACCAGTCCGCGTCCGTGGGTGGCGTAGGACCGGAACCAGTGCTCGCCCGTCGTCTCGGAGCGCCGTAGGACCGCGTCGACATGCCTCTCGGCGTCATCTCCGCGTCCCGCGAACGCGGCCACCATCCCGAGATGGACCTGGGCCGCGCACCAGACGTCCGGGCGGGTCACCGTTCCGTGCTCGCACAGCCGGACGGCGCGGGTCAGGAGTACGCCGGCGGCCGCCGTGTCTCCGCCGAAGAATGCTCCGAGGCCGAGCGCGTCGGTGGCGAGCGCGGCCGTGGCGAGGTCGTCGTGGCGTTCGGCCACCTCGACGGCCGACGAGAGCGCGTCGCTCAGGCCGGTCCGGTTGCCGCGGAGGGTCTCCACCATGCCCAGCGTCGCGATCACCCGGGCCCGGGCCGCTTCGGGGAGGTCCGGCATCAGGAGCACCTCCTCGAGCCAGTGCACGTGCTCGCGGGCGGAGACGCCGCAGGTCCACAGGAACCAGGCCGAGGACGCGAGCACCGCGGCGATCTCCGGATCGGGATCCAGGTCGCCGGCACCGGTGGCGGTCTGCAGGGCCGTGCGCAGGTTGGCCACGTTGCTCCGGAGCCGGATCGCCAGCGCCGCCTGCTCGTCACTGGACCATCGTCTCGCCGCGGTCTCCACCAGCTCCGCGCACCAGGTGAGGTGTCGCCGTGTCAGTCGCTGGCTCTCGACGGGCTCGAGGAGTGCGTGGCCGAACTCGCGGATCGTCTCGAGCACGCGGAATCTCACCCGGCCGCCGGCCTCCTCGCGAGCCAGGACGGACTTGCCGACCAGGTCGTAGAGGCAGTCGAGCACCTCTCCGGGCCGCAGCCGCTCGTCGGCGCAGATCGCCTCGGCCATCTCGACGTCGAACCCGCCGGCGAACACCGAGATCCGGGCCCAGAGCAGCTGCTGCTGCGGTGTGCAGAGCTCGTAGCTCCAGCGCAGCGCCGCCTCGAGGCTCTGATGGCGCTCCGAGCCGGCCAGCCCGCGGCTGGAGAGCAGGTCGAGCCCGCGGTCGAGCCGGTCGGCCAACTCGGTGACGGTGAGTGCGCGCAGTCGGGCGCAGGCGAGCTCGATCGCCAGGGGAAGCCCGTCGAGACGCTCGCAGATCCGCTGCACCGCCGCACGGTTGGCGTCGCTGAGCTCGAAGTCCGACAGGATGTCCCGGGCCCTGCTCTCGAACAGGGACATCGCGGCCGACGACAGCGGCTGCAGCACCACGACGCACTCGCCGGGCAGGCTCAGGACCTCCCGGCTGGTGGCCAGGACGCGGAGTCCGGTGGTGAAGCGCAGGAGCTCGGCGATCAGGTCGGCGCACGCCTCGGCGACGTGTTCGCAGTTGTCGAGCACCAGCAGCAGCTGCTGGTGGCGGATCCGCTCGATGATGGCCCCGGTCACCGAGTGGCCCGGTCGGTCGAAGGGTGCCAGCCCCAGTCCGTCGAAGACCGCCTGGGCCACCAGCGCCGGCTTCCGGACCTGGGCCAGCTCGACCACCCGCACTCCGTCGGCGTACGCACGGCGGAACTCCGAGGCAGCCTGCGCCGCGATCCGCGTCTTGCCCACGCCGCCGACGCCCGCGATCGTGACGAGCCGGTGCGTTCCGAGCGAGGTGCGGAGCTGGTTGAGCTCCGCCCGCCGTCCGACGAACTCGGTGGGGAAGGAGGGCACGGCGAGAGTCGGTCGTCGGTCCGGTGTCGGGTCGGGCGAGGCCGCGTCCCCCGAGCCAAGGCGCTCGCGCTCGGTCGCGACGCGGCGGGCGAGCGTCGTCCGTGAGCGTGTCCACCCCAGCTCCTCCGCGATCCGGGCGATCGGCATGTCGGGGTCGTCCGCGAGCAGTTCGCGGATG
The DNA here is from genome assembly GCF_047607365.1 of Nocardioides sp. Classification (GTDB taxonomy): domain Bacteria; phylum Actinomycetota; class Actinomycetes; order Propionibacteriales; family Nocardioidaceae; genus Nocardioides. Next base: position 10,560 of record NZ_JASGDD010000050.1, read on the forward strand.
CGGTCGGCGTAGGCATCGGTGACGCTGCCGGCTCGCGCGCGGTGATCATCGGGCGGCTCGGTCAGGCCGAGCCCCCGGCGTACGGTGTTGCGGGACATGGCGAGCGCGGCTGCGATCCCCTTGATCGACATGCCGGCGTCTCGGAGGCGGTGGATCTCGCTCCACTCGGCACGGTTCACCGGACCACCCCTCAGCCTCATCGATGAGATGTGCGTCACTTTCCGTCCCGCCGTCGCTCCTGTCAAGGCGATCGGACGGAGTCGGGTGGAGCTACGTGTCACCGGGGGTCAACATGTGTCGTCGCTCCTGGCCCGGTCCCGGGAGCCGGTGGCTCCGGCAGGGCCACCGGGGGCCGACAGGCGGGTGGCTGACCACGTATGACGACGGTTACACGCGCGTCCCCCGCCGACCAGGGTGAGTCGGGTCCACCGGTCGCGATCGGCCGGATCCGCCGCACGGAAGAGAGACCCATGAGCACGACATCGACGACATCCACCGACGCCGAGGCGCTGGTGGCCGCGTTCACCGCCGCCGCTGCCGGGGACGCCAGCCTGCTGGTCGACCTCTACGCCGAGGACATGACGTGGGCCGGCTTCACCCTGGACGGAAGCCAGCGCGTCTACACCAAGGGCGAGTTCCTGGAGGCCTTCGGCATCTTGGCGAAGCTCGACGAGGCGCGCAACGACGTCGTCAAGACCGAGACCACTCCCGAGGGGCTCGTCGTGGCGTACCTCAGCGCCTATCGCCGCCTCGGCGAGGAGGAGCTGGACTTCACCATGGTGATGACCCACCAGTTCGTCGACGGGAAGGTCACCCGCGGGACCGACGTCTGCCCGCCCTCCTTCGCCGAGTTCTGGCGCCGGGTCGGGCTTGCCGGATGAGCGCGGTCCCGACGGAGAGCGGCGTGCTGACCGAGCAGTTCCGCGATGCGATGGCGCACCTGTGCGCACCTGTCACGGTCGTCACCGCCTGCGAGCAGGGGCGCGCCCACGGCACCACCGTGAGCGCGTTCGCCTCGCTCTCGCTGCATCCGCAGCTGGTCACCGTCGCCCTGGATCGCTCCTCGCGCCTGCTGGAGGTCGTGGAGCGCACGGGCCGCTTCGGCGTCAACGTCCTCTCGACCGATCAGGCCTCCCTGGCGATGCGGTTCGCCGGCAAGGGCGATGACAAGTTCGACGAGGTCACCTGGCTCCCCGAGGGTCAGCTTCCGCGGCTGCCCCGGTCAGTGGCGTGGCTGCGCTGCAGCACCGAGGAGATCCTCGGCGGCGGCGACCACCTGATCCTGGTCGGTCGCGTCGAGCACTGCGAGGTCGACGTAGAGCAGCCGCCGCTGTCCTACTTCGGCCGGCGTTTCGGCACGCATGCGCCCCTGGCGCCCTGAGGCACGACGCACGGCACGCCGCACCACGAACAGCACGACACAACACACCAGGAACACGCACCAGGAACGAGGAGGTCGAGTCAGATGGGACTGCTTGAGGGAAAGGTGGCGCTGGTGACCGGAGCGGCCCGGGGCCAGGGCCGCAGCCATGCGGTCAGGCTGGCCGAGGAAGGCGCTGACATCATCGCGGTCGACGTATGCGAGGAGATCCCCGGGATGCCGTACGAGGCGGCCACCCCCGACGAGCTCGACGAGACCGCCGCGCTGGTCGAGAAGGAGGGCCGGCGGGTGATCGCCGCCCGGGTCGACATTCGCGACCGCGAGGGGCTCAGCACCGCGGTCGAGAGCGCCGTGGCGGATCTCGGCCGCCTCGACGTCATCGTGGCGAACGCGGGGATCTGCTTCCCGGCGGTCTGGGACGAGGTGACGCCGGAGAACTGGGACACGACGATCGCGGTCAACCTGACCGGCACGTGGAACACCGTGATGGCAGGTGCGAGGCACCTCGTCGCGGCGGGCGGGGGCTCCATCATCCTGATCAGCTCGGCGGCCGGGATCCGGGTGCAGCCGTTCCTGGTCCCCTACACCGCGAGCAAGTTCGGTGTCCGGGGGCTCGCGAAGGCCTTCGCGGTGGAGCTGGGCGAGTACAACATCCGCGTCAACAGCATCCACCCCTGCGCCGTCGACACGCCGATGGGTGGAGGGCGCGTGCTCGGCATCATCGGCGACGCGCTCGAGGCGCACCCCAAGCTCGGCGGGATGTTCGCGAACATCCTCCCGGCGGAGAAGGCGCAGTCGTCCGACATCACCAACTCGGTGGTCTTCCTCGCCTCGGACCAGTCGGCGTTCATCACGGCGCACGAGATCACCCCGGACGCCGGGGTCACCGAGTACTGACCGGCGTCAGAGGAGCTGGCGGAGGGCGTCGGCGATCGTCTCGGCCGACTCGCCGGCCATGAGCAGGCGGCGCGCCTGGTTGAGCGCGCGGACCCAGTTGACGGTGACGACGCCGCAGGCGGCGCCGGCGGCGTCCGCGTGGACGACCGCGGCCCGCTTCCCCTCGAGCAGGTCGCCGATCACGACGGACGTGCCGGCCGGGTCGCGCCACCCGACCGCGTTGACCTTCCAGTCGTACTGGTCGGACCAGACGTAGTCCGTCGAGGCGTAGTCGGTCTCGACACCCTGGGTGAGCGCGGTGGCGAGATAGCGGGCCTGGTCGCTGGCATTGGTCCAGTGCTCGGCCCGGACGTCCGCGCCACGGCCAGCGTGCGGCCAGCGCGCGACGTCGCCGACAGCGTAGACGTCCTCGACGCCCAGCGCCTGGAGGCGGCCGTCGGTGAGGACGCCGTTGTCGAGCTTGAGCCCGGAGTCCTCCAGCCAGTCGGTGCCGGGGACCGAGCCGATGCCCACGATGGCGCTGGACGCGGCGATCCGCTCGCCGTCGGCGAGCTCGACCGTCAGGTCACCGGCGCTGCCGGTGATGTCGGCGACGCCGACGCCGAACCGCGTCTCGGCTCCGTTGCGCAGGTGGAGGCCGACGAGGCTGCCGGCGATTTCCGGCCCGACCAGCCGGGCCATCGGCTCGGGGAGCGGGTCGACGACGGTGACCGGGCAGCCGAGGCCGACGGCGGCCGCGGCGATCTCCGTCCCGATGAAGCCACCACCCACCACGACGATCGGCTCGCCGAGCGCGAGGCGCTGGGCGATCGCCCGGGCGTCCTCGAGCGTGCGGAGCTGGTAGACCCCCGACTCCGGCGTCCAGGGGGACGGACGCGCCGCGGCACCCGTGGCGATGACGAGGACGTCGTACGACGCCGTGCCGCCGCCGGCGAGCCCGACCTGCTTGGCGGCGGTGTCGAGGCTGGTGGCCGCCTGGCCGAGCAGCAGCTCGATCCCCGCCTCGGCCAGCTCGTCGGCGCTCGCCAGGCGTACGCCGGCGACGGCCACCTCGGACCAGTCGCTGGTGAGAAGCGCCTTGGACAGCGGGGGCCGGTCGTAGGGCAGCTCGGCCTCGGCGCCGATCAGCGTGATCGGGCCGGTGTGGCCGGCCGCGCGCAGGCCCTGGGCCGTCCTCGTCCCGGCGAGCGATGCGCCGACGATCACCACGTGGCGGTCGAGATGTTCGATGGTCATCGAGTGAGATCCTTTTGGAAGAGCAGGCGTTGCCGCATTCAAAGAAACAAGTTAGTCATACAACGCAACATCTGTCGAGGGCTGAGGGTTGACAGCACGACGCCTGACCGACAATCTGAGTCTGCAACAGAACGCCTGTTCCGTTGCCGGAAACATGCCGAGGAGGTGGGCGATGCGGCCCGAAGGTGGCGTTGCCGTCGTGAGCGGCGGAGCTGCGGGGATCGGCCGGTCCATCGCCGGCCGGCTGGCAGCCGACGGCTTCAAGGTGGCGATCCTGGACGTCGTGACCGATGCCGCCGTCCAGGCCGCAGAGGAGATCACGGAGTCGGGCGGAGTGGCGCGCGGCTACGGCGTCGACGTCAGCGAGCGCGACCAGGTCGACGCGGCCGTGGCCTCCGCGCGCGCCGAGCTCGGCCCGATCGCCGCGATCGTCGCGAACGCGGCCGTCGCGATCCAGCAGCCCTTCCTCGAGATGACGCTGGAGCAGTGGAACCGCACGCTCGCGATCAACCTGACCGGCACCTTCAACACCGTCCAGTCCGCCCTTCCCGACCTGGTCAGCGCCGGGTGGGGGAGGGTCGTCCTGATCTCCTCCTCCAGCGCCCAGCGGGGCGCTCCGAACATGGCCCACTACGCGGCCTCCAAGGGCGGGCAGATGGCCCTGACGAAGGCGCTCGCCATGGAGTTCGCCAAGTCCGGGATCACCGTCAACACCGTCGCGCCGTCCTCGATCGACACGCCCAGCGTCCAGAAGAAGCGCGCGGCGGGCCGGATGCCCTCGGCCGAGGACATGGCCAAGTACATTCCCGTCGGCCGGGTCGGCACCGGCGACGACATCGCCGCGGCCGTCTCCTACCTCGTCTCCGACGGGGCGTCCTACGTAACCGGCCAGACCGTCAGCGTCAACGGCGGCTCCTTCATCGGGTGATCTCATGAACCAGCCACGCATCTCCCCCCGCCCCACCGAGGACTGGACCTCGGACGTCGACGACGCCTTCGCGGTGCTCCGCACCCACGCCCCCGGCTCCGACGGCGATCCGGGTTCCGCCGCGCCGCCGCAGCGGCCAAAGGCCAACATCCTCGGCATCTACGCCTGGCACCCGGACTTCGTCCGGGGCTGGATGCCCTTCTCCAACCACCTGCGCCACTCCACGCTCTCCGACCGGGTCCGCGAGATGGCCATCCTGCGCACCACGTGGCTCGGCTTCGGCGAGTACGAGTGGGCCCAGCACGTCTGGATGAGCCAGGCGGCCGGCGCTCTCACCGAGGCCGAGGTCGCCGCGCTCTCCGAGGGGCCCGACGCGGCCGAGTGGTCGGCCGAGGACGCCGCGATCGTGCGGGCGGTCGACGAGATGTGCACGGTCAAGAACGTCTCGGACGCCACCTGGAGCGCGCTCGCGGCGCAGTTCTCGAAGCAGCAGCTGATCGACTTCGCGTTCACCGTCGGCACCTACGACATGCACTGCACCGCCTTCCACGTCCTCGGCCTCGAGCTGGACGAAGGCATGACCGGCTTCCCCGCCGACCACCGGCCGACGGCGTGAGCACGACCGTGTCCGTGGGATCCGTGCGGTGGGGCGTGAAGTCCTCCTTCGTACGCTACGTCCGGCTCATCGCGGCCGGCACCTGCGAGGCCGCCGGCGGAGCCTCCCTCGACGCGGACGACGTCTTCGAGTTCCCGGTCGTCGAGACGACCCAGTCGGACGGGATGTGGACGCTCTCCTGCGGCGGCAGTGCCCGCTTCAACGCCCATCACGGCTTCCTCGACGTGGTGCTCAGCAGGCTCCGCATCGAGCTCGGCAGCGAGGGCGGCTCGATCGGCATCGGCGCCGGCCCGGGGGAGTGGGTCGTGATCGCGACCGTCCCCCCTGCCTCGCCCGTCGGGTCCGACGGCCGGCTCTCGTGGAGTGGTGTGGTGCCGAGCCTGACGGACGTCGGCTCCGAGGTGCTCGGCTCGGTCTACCCGGCGGGGTCCGAGCTTGCCCCGCTGGATGTGGCCTTGCCGATAGATTGACGACCCATGACCCAGACGTCGTCCGAGCGTGCTCCCCGGCGTACGGGCTCGCGGAGCGGCGGGGAGCGGAAGAACGTCCGCGGTGAGGCGACCCGGCAGCTGATCCTCACCGCCGCCGAGCGGCTCTTCGCCGAGCACGGCATCTCGGCCGTTCCGCTGAGGGACATCGGGATCGCCGCGGGACAGCGCAACCATGCCGCCGTCCAGTACCACTTCGGCGACCGCGACGAGGTGGTCAAGGCCATCATGGAGTTCCGCGGGGCCGAGAGCGAGGACAGCCGGACCGAGATGGTCGCCGAGCTGATGATGGGGCCGACGCCGACCGTCTCCGACGTGGTCAACGCCTTCGTGCGCCCGCTCGCGCTCCACATCGCGCCGGAGAACCACTACCTGGCGTTCCTGTCCCTCTACATCACCGAGGAGGGCGGATACGAGGGCATGGGGGACCTGCACCTGCACACCGGCGGCTCGGTGGTCACGCTGCACACGCTGCTGCGCCGGCTGGTCCCCGATGTCCCGGAGGCCGTCCTCGACGAGCGGTGGTGGGTGACGCTCACCAGTGCCGTGCACGCGCTGGCCCGCTACCACGCGTCCCAGCGGAAGCGCGCGCAGCTGCCGGCGCCCATCGACGTCCTCCTCGACGACCTGGTGGCCTTCCTCAGCGCCGGTCTCACCGCGCCCCCGGTCGAACGCGACCCGCGCTCATGACCGACGCGGAGGGCAGCCGACTGCCGGGGGGCGAGTCGGGCACCGACGTCCTGGACCTCCTGCTCGCCCGCTCGCTGGGAGCCGAGTCCGACCGCGAGCCCCTCGTCGGCCGCATCGCCCGGGACATCGCCCGCGACGTCATCGAGGGCAGGATCCCCCCCGGCGCGGAGCTGACCTCGATCGACCTCGCCGAGCGGTTCGAGACCAGCCGGACACCGCCGCGGGAGGCGCTGCTGGTGCTCGAGCGCGAGGGCCTGATCGAGATCCGCGCGCGCCGGCGCCCGAGAGTGGCGCTGTTGCCGCGCGAGAGGGTCACCGAGGTCTACGAGCTGCGGGCCCTGCTGTACGCCGAGGTCGCCCGGCGCCTCGCCCGGAGTGCGGGGGAGGCCGACCTGGACGAGCTGCAGCACCCGCTCGACGAGATGATCGCCGCGGCGCGCGAGGGGGACCGCACCCGCGCCTTCTGGTCGAACGTCCTCTTCCACGAGGTCGCGTCCTCTCGGTGCGGCGACCAGACCCTCAAGCAGACCGCCGACGCGCTCGACCTCCGCGTCCTGCCCCTGAGGCACTTCGCCATGACACGAGACGCCGGCGAGCTCGAGCGCTGGTGGGCGGACCACGTCCGGCTCGTGCTCGCGCTCCGCGACCGGGACGGCGAGCTCGCCGCCGTACTGAACCGGTCGATCGTCACCAGCGGTCTGCCCGGGCTCCTGCTGGCGTACGACGACTTCGCGCTCACCGCGCGGCCCGCAGCCTCTCAGTAGAGGACGATGGGGTTCACCAGGCAGCCCGTCGAGCGGTAGATGCCGAGCGGCGGCACGGAGAGCAGTCCGCCGGCGACACCGGCCTCGGCCATGGTCCGGACGGCCGGGCCGAGCAGGCTGTTGTCGACCAGGCAGAGACCGATCGCCCAGATGAGCATGTGGACCTCGAGCGAGCCGTCCTCGCCCGCGCGGGCGTCGTGGAAGTCCCAGCAGAGGACGCTGACGCCGTGGTCGGCGATCCACTGCGCCCCGCTCTCGCCGATGCCGGGACGGCTGCCCTGGATCGCGCCGGTCGGGTAGGTGTTGCCGGCCTCCTCGAAGCGGTCGCGGCCCATGTACAGCAGCAGCGCGTCCCCGGGCTCGAAGGTGAGACCGGTCGTGGCGATGGCGGCCTCGATCTCCTCCCCGGTGACCGGCTGGTCCACCGTCACCCACGGCACGCCACGCAGCGACGGGATGTCGGCGACGACGGCCCGGGTGGCGACGCCGTACTGCGCCCAGCGGAGGAGCGCGTCGTCGGCGGTGTAGGACGACGCGGCGGGGATGCCGTCGTGCCACTGCTCGTCGATCCCCATGTGGGCGACGCTGTCGAGATGGGTGTTGCCGGTGCCGTGAGCATCGACGGTGATGGTGTCCCCACCGGAGACGAAGCGGCCGTGGACGCTGACCTTCACGTCCAGCTCGACGTGCTTGTGGCTGCCCTCGAGACGGTCCGGCCGGGTCTCGACGGGGCGTTGCAGCGAGACGGCCTCCCCGCGCGTCACCGACCGGACGCCGCGGAGCCGAGCGGTGCTGTCGATCAGGCCGACCGACCCGAGGCAACGCGAGTCCGAGGCGTGGCGCTTCTGCGCGTGCTCGTCCGCGATCGTCCGCAGCCAGGGGGCGACGGGGCTTTCATCCACCATGAGGGCATCTCCTAGTTCATCAAGTGTCGACACTAATACAGTCATAGAGAGAGAAATGCGTCAAGACATTGACAATCTACGACTCAATGTCGACAGTAAGGCTATGCGAGCGTATCGAGTGCGGATGATGTTCCACCCCACGATCCATGTGCGGAGCCTGGACGAGGCGGAGGACTTCTATGCCCGCGTCTTCGGGAGGCCCAGCACCAACATCTCGGCGATCTTCCCGCCCTCGGCGGACCACGCCTCGGACTACTCGACCTTCACCTCGGTCGCCGACGTCCTCCTCGACGACCTCGAGCCGAAGCGCTACGTGACGAACGGCGAGCAGCGCTACCCCGACGTCGACGCCGGCCACCTCCGGACGACGGGGTGGTACGTCGACGGCGCGGCCGAGCTGTACGCGGAGCTCGCCCGACAGGGGATCCGGGTCACCGACTCCCGCGACCGCGTCCTGACCGAGCCCGAGCCGCCGAAGGGCGGCCAGCCGTTCCACACCCACCCCGAGGACGCGGGCATCCGCTATCACGTCTTCGAGAGCTTCCCCTTCCCGCTCGACCCGCGCACCGAGGAGGGCTGGACGCTCCCGCCGGTGAGCGACGCCGACCCGCTCGGGATCGAGCTCTGCTCCCATCACACGATCCTCACCACCCAGCCGGAGCGCGCTCTCCGGCTCGCCGTCGACGTCCTCGGCGGCGAGGTGGTGCACACCGGGCATGACGAGCTCCGCGGCGCCTCGGGTCCCTACGTCCGGCTCGCGGACGCGCTGTTCCACTACGCGACGCCCGAGGCGGGCTCGGCGGCCGAGGCCGACGCGGCCACCACGGGCGTCGACACCTACCACGCGATCACCTTCAAGGTCGCCGACCTGGAGCGCGTCGAGCGCCATCTCGAGGCGGAGGGCGTCCGGATCCAGTCGCGCTCCGACACGACCCTCGTCACCGACCCCGCCACCAGCCTCGGCGTCCCGTGGGGCTTCACCACCGAGCTGATCCCCGGCGACCCTCGCAGCGTCGCCTGACCTCCCTTCACGCACCTCCCCCTCACGCACCACCACGGCAAAGGAGCCATCGCATGGCATTCGACAGCACCGACCCCCTCTTCAGCGTCGCCGGCAAGGTCGCGCTCATCACCGCGGCCGGATCGGGCATGGGTCGCGCCGCCACCCTGCTCTTCGCCGAGCGCGGCGCGCACGTGATCGCCGTCGACGTGATCGCCGACGCCGTCAAGGAGGTCGTCGAGGAGGTCGTCGCCGCCGGCGGCTCCGCGGAGGCGCACACCGTCGACCTCACCGACATCGGCCAGGTCGAGACGTTCATCGAGACGATCCTGGAGACCCACGAGGTCCTCGACGTGCTCTACAACCACGCGGGCCTGCGCGGCGCCGTCGGGATGGCGTACGACGCCGAGGACGTCCTGTCGACCACGACGATCAACCTGCTGACGCCGATGCTGCTGACCAAGCAGCTCCTCCCGCTGCTGCGGCGCTCCGAGTCGGCCTCACTCATCTACACGGCGTCGATCTCGGGACTCGGCTCGTCGCCGCACCTGATGACCTACGGCGCCACCAAGGCCGGGGTGATCAACTACATGAAGTCGATCGCCGTGCAGCTCGGCCCGGAGGGGATCCGCGCCAACGGGATCGCCCCCGGAGCGACGAGGACGGCCGGCATGGTGAGGAACAACTCCGAGGAGGTCCGCACGCGGATCGCCGAGCAGATCCCGCTGCGACGGATGGGCGAGCCCGAGGAGGACGCCGCGGTCGCCCTCTTCCTCGCCTCGGACGCCTCGCGGTACGTGACAGGCGTGCTGATCCCGGTCGACGGCGGCCTGACCGCCTGAGGCCGGAAGCCTCGACGGCGCCGGCGCGTGCTTCGCGCCGGCGCCGTCGTCATCGGCTCGTCAGGCTCCGGGGTAGAGGTGGGACATGAAGCGCGCGCCCCAGTCCATCGTGCCCGTCGGCACGTAGTAGTCCTTCTCGTCGGTGATCTGGCCCCAGTGGGCGGCGATGTCCTCGACGGTGGGCAGCTCGCCGCTCTCGTCCAGCCAGCCCTCGGTGAACCCGAGGAACCACCGGCTGAACCGCTTGGCGCCGGCCACCAGGATCTCGCCGTTGACCGGGCAGGACTCGTGGGCCAGGAAGGCGACCATGGGCGAGACCAGGTCGGTGGCCATCGCCACGGCGCGCGCCTGGTCCATCGGGCTGCTCGTCACCACGTTGGTCGCGGACTCGCTGGGGCGGGTAACCGAGTTCGGCGCGATGCAGTTGACGAGGATCCCCTTCTCGGCGCTGGCGTGCGCGAGGCTGCGGGTGAACCCGATGAGCGCGCCCTTCGCGGTGGCGTACGCCAGGTTGTCGGGCAGGCCGAGCATGCCGGTCGACGCGGTCGTGATGACCCGTCCGTATCCCTGCCTCTCCATGTGCGGCCACGCCGCGCGGGTGGTGTGCCAGGTGCCGCGCAGGTGGACGTCGAGCGTCAGCTCGAGGTTCTCGGCGTCGGCGTCGGGGAAGGTGGCCCAGCGCGAGATGCCGGCGTTGTTGACGACGACGTCGATCCGGCCGAACTCGGACACGGCGCGCTCCACGAGCGACTGGCATCCGTCCTCGGTCCCGACGGTGTTGGTGTCGGCGATCGCGGTGCCGCCGGCGGCGCGGATCTCCTCCACCACCTCGTTGGCGGGACCGGTGTCGCTGCCGGTGCCCTCCTTCGAGCCGCCGACGTCGTTGACGACGATCTTGGCGCCGCGCGCGGCAAGCAGCTTGGCGTGAGCGCGACCGAGTCCTCGGCCCGCCCCGGTCACGATGGCGACCCGCTCGTCGAAGCGGAGCTCAGGGGTGGTGTTCATCATTCTCCTTTGACTGATTCTCCAAAGATTTCATCACAGCCGCTCAGATTGCACAACGGTCGGCCAGTGCAAGATTGCGCTTAAAAATGTCAATCCATTGCCAAAGTTCAGCGATAATGCTTAGGTTTGATGAGACGGCGCTACCGGAGCTGCCGACGAGAGGGAGAGTGACCCCATGTCAGGACAGATCGACAACGACGTTGACGTCGAGGTGCTGGTGATCGGAGCGGGAGTGGTGGGCATCTACGCGCTCTACCGCGCGCTCGACGCCGGCTTCTCCGCGCGGACCCTCGAGGCCGGCGACGGCGTCGGCGGAGTCTGGTACTGGAATCGCTACCCGCAGGCGCGCTTCGACTCCGAGAGCTACACCTACGGCTACATCTTCTCCAAGGAGCTCTTCGACGAGTGGCGCTGGAAGGAGGAGTTCGCGACCCAGCCGGAGATCGAGAGCTACCTGAACTTCGTGGTCGACCGCTTCGACCTGCGTCAGCACATCAGCACCGGGCAGAAGGTCGTCTCGGCCGTCTACGACGAGGAGGCGAACGTCTGGGTCGTGACGACCGAGGCCGGCGACGTCGTACGCGCGCGCTGGGTCATCTCCGCGACCGGTGGCCTCTCGGTGCCGCACTACCCCGAGATCGACGGCCTCGAGGACTTCCAGGGCGAGGCCCATCACACCGGCGCCTGGCCGCACACGCCGCTGGACTTCACCGGCAAGCGGGTGGCGATCATCGGCAACGGTCCCAGCGGCGCCCAGCTGCTCCCCGCCATCGTCGACGTCGTCGAGCAGGTCGACCTCTACCAGCGCACCCCCACCTGGACCACGCCGCTCAACAACGCCGACATGACCGACGAGCGGCACCAGTGGCTGAGTGAGAACTGGGAGACCGTCACCACCACGCTCAACACCTCGCCCTCGGGCTTCCTGCACGACCCGGCCGGCAAGTTCTCCACCGCGGACGACGCCGAGCAGCGGCAGGCCTTCTACGAGACCATGTGGAAGGCGCCGGGCTTCGGCAAGCTCACGATGAACTACTACGACATGACCACCAACCGCGAGGTCAACCTCGAGTTCTGCGAGTTCCTGGCCAACAAGATCCGCTCGATCGTCCAGGACCCGGTGACCGCCGAGCGGCTGATCCCGAAGGACCACCTCTTCGGCGCCAAGCGGCCGCCGTTCGTGTCGAACTACTTCGAGTCGTTCAACAAGCCGAACGCGTCCCTCATCGCCCTGCGCGAGACCCCGATCGTGCGGGTCGACGCCACCGGCATCGAGACCACCGAGAAGCACCGCGACTACGACATCATCGTCTACGCCACCGGCTTCGACTTCGGCACCGGCGCCCTCACCCGCATGGGCATCAAGGGCCGCGAGGGCCTCGACCTCAGCACCGACTGGGAGGACGGCCCCTTCGACTTCGGCGGCTTCAGCGCCCATCTCATGCCGAACTTCTTCTTCCCGGGCGGGCCGCACGGCGCGGGCGGCGGCAACTACCCCCGCTACTCCCAGGACCAGGTCGACTGGATCACCGAGACCATCGTCTACGCCCGTGAGCACGGGTACGACGTCTTCGAGCCCACCGAGGAGCAGCAGGGCGCCTGGATGACGATGATCGACACGCTCGCGCCGCTCTCGATCTTCTCGGCCGAGCACAGCCACTACTACGGCGCCAACGTCGAGGGGAAGCCGCGCAAGTTCCTGCTCAACCCCGGCGGCCGCGGGAAGCTCCACGAGATGCTGGACGAGATGTCGTCGACCGACAACTACGGTGGCGCGATGCGGAAGGTGGCCGAGAATGTCCTCGTCTGACGGCTCGGCTCCCCGGCAGGCGCTGCTGGCGCTGAGCAACGCCGTCGACGGCCGCGACGAGGAGCTCCGGGAGTGGTACTGGGGCACCCACATCCCGGAGGTCCTCGAGCTGCCCGGCTTCGTCGCCGCGCACCCGTACCACGTTCCCGACGACGTCACGATGGGGATCCCCTACCGCTACGCGACGCTGTACGAGGTGGAGGGCTCGGCCGACGAGGCTCGGACCCTGCTCTTCACCTCGTCGCTGAGCTCGAGCGACACGCTCGACGTCACCACCGTGGCGGTCATCCCACTCGTCTCCGCGCCCTGATCAGAAGTGCTGCTGGCCACCGTCGACACTGATGTGCTCGGCGGTGATCCAGGGCGTCTCGTCGGAGGCGAGGAAGGCGACGACCGCCGAGATCTCCTCGGGCTCGGCGACCCACTTCGGCAGGAACGGCGTGCCCATCGTCGAGAGCGCCTCGGTCCCGGCGGAGGCGCGCTGCAGGGCGTTGATCATGTCGCCGGAGCCCATGGGGGTGTTCACCCCGCCGGGGTGGACGCTGTTGACCCGGATGTTGTGCCGGCCCAGCTCCGAGGCGAAGCCACGGGTCATCCCGACCAGGGCGTGCTTGCTCGTCGTGTAGTGGATCATCCAGGGCTGCATCTTCTTCCCGGCGTACGAGCTGGTGATGATGATCGAGCCGCCGCCCCGCTGGATCAGGTGCGGGGCGGTGGCCATCACCGTGTTCCAGACGCCGGTGACGTTGATGTCCATGTGGTTGGCCCAGATCCTGGGCGTCGTGGCGTCCCACGTGGCCGGGATGCAGATGCCGGCGTTGGCCGCGACCACGTCGATCCCGCCGAGTTCGTCCACGCCGCGCTGCGCCAGCGCGCCGAGGGCCTCGGCATCGCGGACGTCGGCCTGCTCGGCGATGATCCGGCGCCCCGTCTCCTCGACCAGCCGGACGGTCTCGGCGAGATCCTCCGGCGTGGCGGGGTCGTAGGGCACGTCGTCCACCGGCGCGCAGATGTCGAGGCCGACGATGTCGGCCCCCTCGGAGGCGAGGCGGATCGCGTGCGAGCGGCCCTGTCCTCGTGCGATGCCGGTGATGAAGGCGACCTTGCCCTCGAGACGTCCCGTCATGGTGTTCAGCTCCTGTGATCGGCTAGTGCGGTGCGTTCGTCTTTCCTGCCGGGCGTCGCCGTGGCGACGACGTCACGAATCGGGGCGCCAGGCAGCGGAGGCTGCGGGCGCGGAGCGCGCCGAGCCAGAGGCCGGCGCCGTAGGCGAGGTCGTCGAGCCGTCGTCCCAGCCATCCGGTGGCCGGGTCGATCCGGGGCCGGTCCATCGCGAGCTGGACCACCGCGTCGACGACCAGGGCGCTCACCGTCGTACGACGGGCGCCGCGGCTGACGAGGCAGGCCACCGCGACGCCCGGCCACCAGTGCCGGGTGACGAGGTCGGCCTCCTGGAAGAGGGCCCAGCCGAGGGCCTGGGTGGCGATCCGGCCGGCGGCGGCGTCGCGTCCGGCGACCGGAGGCAGGCTGCGCCGCACCGAGCGGGTGCCCCAGCCGACCGCTGCCGCCGCGGCGGGGATCGACCACCAGCGCCGCTGCATCACGGCCAGTGCGGCGAGGCCCATCGCCGGAGAGAGCACGGCGGGTGCGACGGCACCGCCGTGACGCTCGGCGAGGACGGCGCCGCCACTGCCGTAGAGCACCTTGCGGCCCAGCCAGGACCCCAGCGAGGAGCGGGCCTCGTGCAGCGCCACGTGCTCGGGCTGGTAGCGCACGCCGTGCCCGGCGGCCACGAGCCGCCAGACCAGGTCGACGTCCTCGGCGACCCGGAGCCCCTCGGCGAACCCGCCGACGGCCCGGAGTGCCTCGGTCCGGCCGACGAGGCAGGCGGAGGGGAGCCAGCTCACGAAGGCGCCCGGCTGGACGGCACAGGGACGACGGCCCAGCGTCAGGGCGGAGCACGCCTCGTCGTACCGCTCCCACCAGCGGACGCGCGCCGAGACTGCGACCCCCCGGACGATCGGGCCGGCGAGCGCCACCCGGGGATCGACGAGCTGGGCGCCGAGGGAGCGCAGCATCATCGCCGGCGCGCGCACGTCGGAGTCGACGAAGGCGACCAGCGGCGTCCTCACCCGGGTCAGGCCGGCGTTGCGGGCGGAGGCGGGCCCGACGTTCACGTCGAGCCGCAGGAGCTCGGCGCCGTGACGGGCCGCCACCGCCGCCACGGCGGCCCGGTCGCGGGACGCGTCGTCGACCACGACGACGCTCAGGCCCTCGAGCGCCGCCAGGCAGCGATCCAGCTGCGGTGAGCGATCCCGGACGGGGACGACCACGGTGATCAGCGAGGCATCGGCCGGGGTGCCCGGGGCCGGGTCGGCGAGGTTGCCCGCCAGCAGCTTCCGGGCGAGCGCGGCGGTGGCGGCGTCGCGGACGGTCAGCACGCCACCCGGCGCCAGCTCGTCGGCGGAGCGGGCCAGTCGCACCGCGCGCAGGGGCGAGCCCCCGACCAGGACGCGGCCCGCGTCCAGGCGGCCTTCGGGCCGGAGACGGATCCGGAAGCCCGGCGGGAGCGGGGCGGCGCTCATCCGCCGAAGCCTCCGTCGGCAGCGACGACCGAGCCGTTGAGCACCCGGCCCTCGGGAGAGCAGCAGAAGGCGATGGTGGCGCCGATCTCGTCCGGCTCGAGGACGTCGTGCAGCAGCTGGTGCCGCGCGAGCTCGTCGGTGCTCACGCCGTAGAGCTCCGCCGTGCCGCGCAGCATGGCGGTCCGGGTCGAGCCGGGGGAGACGGCCACGGCCGTGACGCCCGTGGCGACCAGGTCGGCAGCCAGCCCCCGCACCAGCCCAACGACCGCGTGCTTGACGGTGGTGTAGGCGCCGAGACGGTGCAGCCCGTGTGCGCCAGCGGCGGAGGCGATCGCCACGAACCGGCATCCGCCGGGGTCGGGCCCCGCCAGCATGTGGGGGATCGTCGCGGTGGCGGTGTGGTGCACTCCCCGGACGTCGATCTCCCACATCAGGGCGAGGTCCGAGGCCGCTGTGGGATCCCAGAGCGGGGCGCCGCCGGCCAGCACCGCAGCACCCGCGACGGCCGCGTCGAGTCGTCCCCACCGGTCCACGGCGGCCGTCGCCGCCTCGGTGAGCGCACCGAGATCCCGGACGTCGCCGACCCACGGCAGCACCTGGCCGTCCTCACCGCATCGGGCGACCGCGGTCAGATCCTCGCGCGTCGCCATCGGGTAGGAGGCGGGCGAGTCCGCACCGAGGCACCAGTCGAACGCGACGACGCGGTAGCCCTCGGCGACGAGCCGCTGGACCGTCGCCGCGCCGATGCCCCGCGCGGCCCCGGTGACCAGGGCCACCCGGCCGTCCGGGGAGGCGGGCGAGGTCATCGCCGGACGCTCACCCGGCTGCGGCCGTAGGCGTAGGCGACCATCTCCTGCAGCAGCCGCCGGCCCTCCTCCGCGGTCGCGTCGGCCGGGTCCCCGAGCACCCCGTTGGGCGAGACCGCCTCGACGCCGTGGGCCATCAGGGTCGGCATCAGGTCGAGCAGCGGCGCGGTGTTCCCCGGGGCGACGTAGCCACGCCGGACCCGGCCGGGAGCGAGATGGAGCAGGAGGGAGGTCTCGGTGCGACCCGCATGCGCGTCGCCGTCCTGGACGGCGCACGGCACCCAGTCGACGTCGCGGCCCTCGCCGCGGAGCACGGCGACGGCGTCGCGCAGCGCGAAGACATTCCCCCCGTGGCCGTTCACGAAGACCAGTCGCCCGGCCCACGTGCCCAGCGAGCGGCCGATCTCGACCAGGGTGGTGGTCAGGGCCGTCGTGCCGATCGAGATGGTTCCGGCGTACGACTGGTGCTCGCCGCTGGCTCCGTAGCCGACGGCAGGAGCGACGACGCCGCCCAGCAGAGGCGCGAGCTCCTCCGCGACGGCGGTGGCGATCACGGTGTCGGTGTCCAGCGGCAGGTGCGGCCCGTGCTGCTCCACCGAGCCCACGGGGACCAGCACCAGTCCCCCGCGGGAGACCTCGGGGGAGACCGCGTCGAGGAGGCTCATCTAGCCACCGAGTTCGATCACGAAGTCGTCGGGCACCAGCAGCTGCTCCGCGGAGAGCTGCTCGATGGAGTCGAGTCCCATGCCCAGCAGGGCCGAGTCGATCCCGCCGCGCAGGATGTCCAGGACGTTCTCGACGCCCGTCTGGCCGTTGGCGGCCAGGCCCCACAGGTAGGCGCGACCGATCATCACGGCCCGCGCGCCGAGGGCGAGGGCCTTGACGACGTCCGACCCGCGGCGGACCCCGCCGTCGAGGAGCACCTCGATCTGATCGCCCACCGCCTGGGCGATCGGCTCGAGGACGCGGATGGTGGCCGGCGTGCCGTCGAGGTTGTTGCCTCCGTGGTTGCTCACCGAGATGGCGTCGACACCGGCGTCGACGGCGCGCCTGGCGTCGTCGACCCGGGTGACGCCCTTGAGCATGAAGGGCGTGCCGGTCATGGTGTGCCAGCTCTCGGCCATCCAGGCGACGTCGTCCCAGCTCGGGGGAGGCGTCGTCATCCACTCGTAGTAGGCGCCGAAGAACGTCGGCGCGTCACCGCCGGGAGGGGCCAGGTTGGGGGCGGTGAGGTCCGGGATCTGGCCCTCCCTGCCGAACGCCCAGAGCCAGCGCGGCTTGGTGATCACCTGGGGGGCGAAGCGCATGGCCGCCTTGAAGTCTACCTTCTCGGGAATCTCGGGGCTGCCCCAGTCGCGACCCATCGAGAAGGACCAGTCGAGGGTGGCGATCAGCGCCTTGGAGCCGGCCTTGTAGGCACGCTCCATCCGCTGGAGCATCACGTCCCGGTCGCCGGTCCAGTACATCTGGAAGAAGGTCGGGGCGCCGGTGTCGCAGACCTCCTCCACCGACTTGGAGGCGAAGTTCGAGAGTCCGATGACCGTCCCGCGCGACGCGGCGGCACGGGCGACCGCCACCTCGCCGTCAGGATGCACGGCCTGGACACCGGTGGGGCTGAGAATCACCGGGAGCGAGATGTCCTGGCCGAGGACGGTGGTGCTCATCGAGCGCTCGGGCCGGTGGCCGGCGACGTGCGGGGCGAACCCGATCCGGGAGAACGCGTGCTGGTTCTCCTCGATCGTCTGGCCCCGCTCGGACCCGGCGACGAGCGCCTTGTAGACGGGGTCGGGCAGCCGTTTGCGGGCGCGCTCCTGCGCCACCGCGACGGACTCGAACCAGGGGTTCTTCTTCCAGGGGTTCTCGAACTTCGACGCCATCAGGCGCGTTCCCTTCTGCTGATCGTGAGAAGCACCGGCTCGTTGCGGCGCGAGGTCAGGGGTGAGTGGTCGCAGCTGCGCTCGGGCACGGTCCGCTCCCCGGCGAGCGCCTGCTCGCCGTACCCCTGCACGCACTCGGGGTCGGGGCCGTCGAGCGGCAGGCCGGTGAAGAACTTGGCCGCCATGCACCCGCCGCGGCAGGAGTCGTAGTGCGAGCACTTCGTGCAGGCGCCCTGGGTGACCGGCGAGCGGAGCTCGGCGAAGAGCGACGAGGTCTGCCAGACCCGGCCGAACCCGCCGTCGTGGAGGAGGTTCCCGGCGAGGAACTGGTCGTCGATCGCGAACGGGCAGGCGTAGACGTCGCCGATCGGGTCGATCAGGCAGACCACGCGGCCGGCGCCGCAGAGGTTGAGCCCGGGGAGGGCGCCGCTGCCGTCGGCCGGGCCGTAGGCGGCCAGGTGGAAGAAGGAGTCGCCCGTGAGGACGTCCTCGCCGTTCGCGACGAGCCAGTCGTAGAGCGTGCGCTGCTGCTCGGCGGTGGGGTGCAGCTCGTCCCACACGTCGGCGCCGCGGCCCGAGGGGCGCAGCCGGGTGAGGCGGAGGGTGGCGCCGAAGCGGTCGGCGATCGCCTTGAAGTCGTCGAGCTGGCCGATGTTCTCCCGGGTGCAGACGACCGAGATCTTCGCGTCGGCGAAGCCGGCGTCGGCGAGGTTCCGCAGCGCGCGCATCGCCATGTCGTAGGAGCCGGCGCCGCGGACCCGGTCGTTGACCTCCGCGGTGGCGCCGTCCAGGGAGATCTGGACGTCGACGTAGCCGCGGGTGGCGGGGGAGGTGAGCCAGGCCGCGCGCTCGGGGGTGAGGCGTACGCCGTTGGTGGAGAACTTCACCCCGACGTGGTGGTCGACGGCGTACTCCACGATCTCCCAGAAGTCGGATCGGACGGTGGGCTCGCCGCCGCCGATGTTCACGTAGAAGACCTGCATCCGCTCGAGCTCGTCGATGACGGCCTTGCACTGCTCGGTCGACAACTCGCGCGGGTCGCGGCGGCCGCTGCTGGACAGGCAGTGCGCGCAGGTGAGGTTGCAGGCGTAGGTCAGCTCCCAGGTGAGGCAGATGGGAGCGTCGAGGCCGAGCTCGAACTGGTCGCGCAGCGGCGCGCTGCCGCGCTGGCGCAGGAAGGAGAGCTTGCGGCTGTCGAAGTCGTAGGCGAGGGCGCCGAAGCGCTCCGGGCGCAGCGAGGTCGTGGGCGGCAGCGAGTCACTCGCGACTGCCAGGGCAGCCGCGAGTGACTCCTCCCGGAGGAGCTCGGCGGTCATCAGTAGACGCCGCACATGCCGTCGATCGAGACCTCTTCGATGACGAACTCCTCGCCTGCCTCGTCGGCCTGCGCGGAGCTGATCTGCTCGGGGTTCATGGCGTTCACCTCTCGACGATTGTTGTGACGGACACCACAATAATGTCTGTCACCGACAAAAAGGAAGGGGGCGGCACCGATAGATTCCGTGCTCATGACTGTCCGGAGCTCCCTGCGCGGCCGTCCGGCGGCGACGTCGCACGCCGAGATCGAGCGCGCGGCCTTCCGGCTCTTCGCGGTGCACGGCTTCGAGGCGACGACCCTGGAGATGATCGCCGGGGAGCTGGGTGTCAGCAGTCGCACGGTCGCGCGCTACTACCCGAGCAAGAACGACATCCCGTGGGGACGCTTCGGCGAGACCCTCGACGCCTTCGCCGAGCACCTGCGGGCGATGCCCGAGACGATGCCGCTGTGGCAGATCGTCCACCGGGCCGTCCTCGCCTTCAACGACTTCCCGCCCGCGGAGCTGCCCTTCCTGCGCGAGCGGATGCGGATCATCCTCTCGACGCCGGCGCTCCAGGCCCACTCCACGCTGCGGTACGTCGAGTGGCGCAACGTCGTCGCCGAGTTCGTGGCCGAGCGACGGCAGGTTCCCGTCGACGACCTCTCGGTCCAGATCGTCGCGAACGTCAGCCTCGGGGCGGCGATCTCGGCGTACGAGGCGTGGCTCGCGCACCCCGAGGACGCCTTGGCGAGCCTCCTCGACCAGGCCATGTCGGCCCTGCGCGAGCACCTCGCGCCGGCACCCGTCACCCCTGACGACTGAAGCGGACGATCATGTTCCGATTAGCGGGACAAGGTGCCCCTACAACGAGGTGACGCGTCCGGGGAGGCGGCGGAGTCAGACCCGCGCGGCCTCGCTGCTCGGCCGGGTGCCGGTGAATCGCTGGGTGAGCAGCGTCGCCGACTGCATCACCAGGCTGGTGAGCTCCGAGGTCGTGGTCGCGTTGAAGCGCGTCTCCGGGATGGTGATGCCGATGTCCCCGATGACCGCTCCGGCCGGGCCCATGACGGGGGCGGCGACGGCGATGGCGCCGTCGATGCGCTCGCCGTGGGAGAGGGCGTAGCCGTCGCGACGGATCTGGGCCAGGCGCTCGGCGAGCTTGTCGGCATCGACGAGCGTGCGCTCGGTGAGGGCGCTCAGGGTGCCGTGGATGATCTCCGCCTGCACCTCGTCGGGCAGGAACGCAAGGATCGCGAGACCGCTCGCGCCGGCGTGCAGCGGGAGCCAGATGCCCTGCGGCACCGTGTAGCGCAGCGGGTGGGAGGAGTCCACGGACACGGTGAACATGAGCTCGCGGCGCTGCTCGTTGTAGATCGCGAAGAAGGCGGACTCGCCGCTGCGCTCGGTCAGGTCGGCGAGCACGTCCTTGGCGGCGTCCCGCAGGGGGAAGCGGGTGCTGGCCGTCCAGGCCAGACGCAGGAACTCCAGGCCGAGGCCGTAGTTGCCGGCGGGGGTGCGGGCCACCATCCCCAGCTCCTCGAGGTCACCGAGGAGACGGTGGGCGGTGCTGGCGCTGACGCCCAGCCGGTTGCCGAGATCCCGCACGCCGTACGACGTCTCGCCGGTGTCGACCATGAGGGTCAGGATCTCGATGCCGCGAGCCAACGGGTGCCGCTGGCGGTCGGACGCACTCGTGGTGTCACTCGTCTGAACTGCCACGTCCCACTCCTTCTCCGCACAGCCGAATCGCCGTTTCTTTGAAAGAAACAGTAGCAGTGCGAGGGGTGTTTGTGCGCGTTTGCGGTGGGGATTCAGCGCACGGAGACGCCGGCCGCGGCGAGCATGCCGAGGCGGTCGTGGAGCTTGACCCGGTCGCGGCCGGCGGCGGCGCCCCGCGTCGTCTCGGCCGCCTCGATCGCGAGCCAGCGCGACCAGTCGACCACCTCGACGCCCCGGGCGTCGAGCAGCTCGTCGACGGCCTCCGGACTCGAGCCGGCGTCGCGAAGAAGGGGCGCGTCCTCGAGGATCGCACCGGTCGTCTCGCTCGCACAGAGGCGGTTGGTCCCGATGACGCCGCTCGGGCCCCGCTTGATCCAGCCGACCACGTAGAGGCCTGGGACAGGTTCGTCCCCCTCCACGACCCGGGAGTCGCGGTGCGGGATCGTCCCGGTGCTCTCGTTGAAGGGCACTCCTTCGAGCGCGGCGCTCCGGTAGCCGACGGCTGGCAGGACCAGTCCGGCCTCGAGGGTGGAGAGCGTCTCCGGCGCGGAGGTCTGGGCGAGCTGGATCGCGCGGACAGCCGTGTCGCCGATGAACTCGACCGGCGTGCGGTCGAAGTGGAAGTGGATGGAGCGACTCCGGCCGTGGAGCGGCCGGTCGGCGGCGGCCTGGAGTGCGGCGAGCAGCCGGGACGTCGCCGGTCCGGCACTCGCCCGGGCACTCTCGACCTCGGGGGTCGCGAGCTCGCTCGGCGAGACCACCACGTCGGCACTCGCGACCTCGGTGAGCTCGAGGAACTCCTTGTTGGTGAACTTCGCGTGCTCGGCCCCTCGGCGTCCGATCACATGGACCTCGCGGACCGCGTGCTCCGCGAGTGCCTCGATGACGTGCTCGGGCACGTCGGTCCGGCGCAGCTCGTCCGGGGTGCGGACGAGCATGCGGGCCACGTCGAGGGCGACGTTCCCGACGCCGACCACGACCGCGCGCTCGGCATCGAGGAGCGAGGTGTCGAAGGCGGCGTCCGGGTGGCCGCTGTACCAGGAGACGAAGTTGCGAGCGGCGACGACGCCGCGCAGGTCCTCGCCCAGGATTCCCAGGCGTCGGTCCAGGGGCGCCCCGGCCGCGAGGATGACCGCGTCGTAGTGCTCACGGAGCTCGTCCATGGTGATGTCCGAGCCGACGGTGACGTTGCCCAGGAAGCGGACGCCGGGCATCTCGAAGATCTCTGCGAGAGAGGCCACGATCGACTTGATCTTCTGGTGGTCCGGCGCGACGCCGTACCGGACCAGGCCGAAGGGGGTGGGGAGCTTCTCGAAGACGTCGATCGAGATGTCGTACTCCGCCTCCTCGGCGAGCGCCTCGGCACAGAAGGCGCCCGAGGGCCCCGAGCCGACGATGGCGACGCGAAGCTTGCGCATGGTCAGCTCACGCGCGGGGGAGCTGAGCGACGTACTCGACGTCGCGGTCGATCCTGCCGAGCTTCCGGGCGCTCTTCGGCTTGTCCATGCCCTCGAAGAACTGCTCGTTGAGCTCGAGGAAGATGGCGTCGTCGCCGGCCAGGTCGGACTCGTAGCGGATCGCCGACGTCGGGCAGACCTCTTCGCAGGCGCCGCAGTCGATGCACTGGTCGGGATTGATGTACATCATCCGACCGCCCTCGTAGATGCAGTCCGCGGGGCACACCTTGGTGCAGCTCTTGTCCTGGATGTCGACACAGGCCGAGGTGACAACGAAAGTCACTTTGCCTCCCTTACAACGGAACGGATGATCCTTACAACGAACTCAGTGTGTTCCGCGTTACACTGCTTGTCAAGCGGAAGAATAGATTCCGCTTAGAGCGGCGACGAGGCGGAGAAGGTCGGGAGATGGTCGGCGAACCGAGGTCCGTGCGGGGCCGGGGACCCTCGGTTGCGCGGTCCTTCGAGCAGCTGGAACAGCAGCTGGGCGTGCTGGCCCGCCAGATGAAGCGCGTCGTGGCCGACCACGCCGACGCCGTTCATCCCGGCCTGTCCACCAGCGCGTTCCTGGTGCTGAGCCGCGTCGCGGACGTGGGGCCCGTCCGGGCTCAGGCGGTGTGCAGTGAGTTCGTCATCGACAAGGGACCGGTCAGCCGCTCGGTGCAGCAGCTCGTCGACCTCGGGCTGCTCGAGCGTCGGACGGATCCGGTCGACCGACGCGCCGCGCTCGTCTCGGTGACGCCGAAGGCTCGCCTGCTCCTGGCCGAGGTCGAGGCACGTCGGGAGGTCCTCCTTGCCGATTGCCTCGCCGACTGGCGGCCCGACGAGATGGGTGCCCTGGCGGCGGGTCTGGAGCGCCTGAACGCGGCCCTCGGGAGTGTCGCTCGGCCCTGACCGGTCAGGGTGCGCCGGTCCGGGCGGCGCCGATGCTGAGATCGCCCACCGACACCGGCTCGCCGGGAAGCGGGCTGCCGGGCGTCGCCCGGAGCCCGTCCAGCACCAGCCACAGTGACCGCTGGGTGCGCAGCTGTCCGACCGGGTCGGAGTCGGGCGGCCGGGCGCCGAGGATGAGGGAGAGCAGGCTCAGCGCGTCGCCCGAGCCGATGTCGGAGCGGATCGATCCCTCGGCCTGGGCGTCGCGGACCAGGTGGTCGAGCACCGCCATCAGCTCCTCGTGCGCGCCCCGGGAGAGGGTGGCCCCGTGGACCGCGGTCCAGGAGAGGGGCGAGAGGAACGCCAGGTGCACGGTGAGTCGGAGGCTCTCGGACTCGGTGATGATCCGGACCAGCACCGCCCACGCACTCGTCTCGGTCTCGCGGGCGACGCGGAGCTCCTCCAGGAGCGTGCGGAAGCCCTGGCCGGCAACGGCGGCGACCAGCTCCGAGCGATCCGGGAACCGGCGGTAGAGCGTTCCGACGCCCACGCCGGCGGCGCGTGCGATCGCCTCCATCGGGACGTCGAGGCCCGCCGTCGCGAACATCCCGGCGGCGGCACTGATGATCTGGTCGCGGTTGCGGCGCGCATCCGCACGGAGCACGGGCTCCTCGGGCGCGGACGGGGCGGTCGTGCCGGTGGATTCTCGAGCCGATTTCGGAGGAGGGCTCGACGTAGGCGGGCAGATGTGACTAGCCTCACTCTCGAACAGAAGTGGACGACGAGATTCCACTTAAGGCTTTCGGTCGCGCTTTGGGAGTACATCATGACAACACCGACCATCTCGTTCACCCGAACGGACCCCTACAACCCGCCAGAGGACCACCGCCGCCTGCAGGCGGAGGCTCCGATCAGCTACGTGCAACGCCCCGACGGCCGCAAGGTCTGGGTGCTGACGCGCTACGAGGACGTGCGAGCGATGCTCATCGACACGCGCTTCAGCTCCTACCGGCTGGATCCGCGTCACCCCTCGCACATCCCGGAGATGGGGCCGGACCACAAGCCGAGCCTGATCGAGATGGACCCGCCGGAGCACACCGCCGTCCGCCGCTCGCTGATCGGCGAGTTCACGGTGACGAAGCTCGCCGCGTGGCGCCCGCGGATCCAGGAGATCGTCGACGAGACGATCGACGCGATGCTCGCCGGCCCCAACCCGGTCGACATGGTCGAGGCGCTCTCGCTTCCCGTCCCGTCCATGGTCATCTCCGAGCTGCTCGGCGTGCCGTACGAGGACCACGACTTCTTCCAGGAGAACAGCGCCACCTTCAGCCGCTACGGCGCCTCGACGGAGTCGAGGATGAAGGCGATCGGCAATCTCAAGAGCTACATCTCCGACCTCGTCGAGCAGAAGATGAAGAACCCCGGCGACGACCTCCTGAGCCGTCGCATCGCCGCCGGCGCATCGGCCGAGGAGATGGGGTCGATCGGCTTCCTGCTGCTGATCGCCGGCCACGAGACCACGGCCAACATGATCTCGCTGTCCGTGGCGACCCTGCTCGACAAGCGCGAGAAGCTCGAGGCGCTGCGCAGCACCCCGGACCTCACCGCCGGGGCCGTGGAGGAGCTCCTGCGGTACTTCACGATCGCCGAGGTGGGGCACCAGCGGCTGGCGCTCGCCGACATCGAGATCGGCGGCCAGCTGATCAAGGAGGGCGATTCGGTCTTCGGCCTCGCGAACACCGCCAACCGCGACCCCGAGGTGTTCCCGGAGCCGGACGAGCTCGACTTCACCCGGCTGGCCCGCAACCACCTCGCCTTCGGATTCGGCCCGCACCAGTGCCTGGGCCAGAACCTCGCCCGACTGGAGATCGAGATCGTCCTCGCGACGCTGCTGCGCCGGGTGCCGACGCTGCGCCTCGCGACGCCCTTCGACGAGATCTCGTTCAAGGAGAACGGGCCGAACTACGGCGTCAACGAGATGCAGGTGGCGTGGTGAACGTGCGGATCGTCGTCGACCGCGACCGCTGCGTGGGGGCGGGCCAGTGCGTCCTCACCGACCCCGACGCCTTCGACCAGGACGACGAGGACGGACTCGTGATCGTCCAGCGGCCCGAGCCCGCGGACGATGCCGAGCTGACGCGGGCGAAGGAGGCGGTCAACGTCTGCCCCGGCCGCGCGCTCTCGCTCGCCGAATAGATGACCGAGTCACTGCTCGAGCCGGGAGCGGAGCCGGAGGACCGGTCGCTCCGCGAGGGCACCGGCAGCGGCCGGGCCAACCTGGAGCTGTTCATCGTCGGGCTCGGGGCGCTCGCCGTCTCGATGAGCCAGACGATGCTGGCTCCAGCGCTCGGGCAGCTCAACGAGCTGTACGGCGTCAACGCCAACTGGCTGTTGACGGCGCCGCTGCTCGTGGCGGCCGTCTGCGTTCCGGTCCTGGGCCGTCTGGGCGACATGTTCGGCAAGCGGCTGATGCTGCTCGTCGCCCTGGCGGCGCTGACGGTCGGCTCGCTGATCGATGCGCTCACGAGCGACATCGGCTGGCTGATCGCCGGCCGAGCCGTCCAGGGGATCTCGTCGGCCGCCGTGCCGCTCGGCATCTCGCTGGTGGCCACGCTGATGCCGCGGCACAAGGCCGCCTCGGCGGTGGCCGTCATCTCCGCGATGCTCGGCGTCGGGGGCGCCCTGGCGATGCCGCTGGCCGGCCTCATCGCCGAGAACTGGGACTGGCACCTGCTGTCCTGGACGACCGCCGTGGCCGGTGCCATCGCCTTCCCGCTCGTGCTCCTCTTCGTGCCGGAGTCGCTGCAGCGTGACGGCGGCAGGGTGGACGTCCCGGGGACGATCCTCCTGAGCATCGGCCTGGTCAGCCTGATCCTCCCGCTGGAGCAGTCCCACGACTGGGGCTGGACCTCGCCGGGGGTGCTGGGGCTCCTGATCGTCTCCGCGGCGACCTTCGCGATCTTCGTCGCCGTCGAGACCCGGACCCGAGAGCCCCTGGTCGACATCACCGCGCTGCGGCGCCGCCCGATCGCCACGACGAACCTCGCGTCGGTCTGCTTCGGCTTCGCCCTCTTCGCCTCGTTCATCGGCACCTCGACCTTCGTCGAGGCCGGCCGGTGGACGGGCTACGGGCTCGAGGCCAGCCTCGTCGCCGGTGGCATGACGATGCTCCCCTCCGGCCTGATGATGCTGATCTTCTCCCCGCTGGCGGCCAAGCTGATCCCGCGGTGGGGCGCACCGCGGACGATGGCGCTCGGCGCCTTCATCGTCGCGGCCGGCTGGCTGCTGCGGATCGTGCTGTCGGACTCGCTCTGGCAGGTGATGCTGGGCACCACCATCACCGGCATCGGGACGGGCTTCGGCTACGCCACGATCCCGACGCTGATCAACCTGCACACGCCGCCGCACGAGATCGCCGCCGCCAACGGGCTCAACACGCTTTTCCGCAACCTCGGCTCGACGCTGGCGACCTCCATCGGAACGGCGATCCTGACCAGCTCGCTGGTCTACCACGTGGTCGACGGCGAGGTGGTCGGGGCCGCCTCCAGCTTCACCGCCTACCGATGGCTGTTCGCCGTCTGTGCCGTCGCCGCGCTGGTGGCCGGCCTTCTGGTGCTCACGATCCCGAGCGGGATCGCCGCGCAGCGGGGGCGGGCGCGCGCGTGAGTGTGACGACGATCGGACCCGACGCGGCGCTGGTGGTCGTCGACCTGCAGGTGGCCCTCGTCGCCGGCCTGGCAGAGCGCGGCTCCGGCGCCGTCGTCGAGAACACCGTCCGGCTGGCCGACGCCTTCCGTCGCAGTGGACGCGCCGTCGCGCTCCTGACGACCGACCTCAACGACCCGCCCGTGGGACGGAACGACCACGCCTCTCCGCGGCCACCGGTGCCGTCGGCGGGATTGGCGATCGTGCCGGACCTCGCCCCGGAGCCCGGCGACATCGTCATCGAGAAGCGCGGGTGGGGCGGCTTCGTCGGGACCGGGCTCGACGCACGCCTGCGTGAGCGAGGCATCGGCCAGGTGGTCCTCGCGGGCGTGGCGACCGGCTTCGGGATCGAGTCGACGGCCCGCCAGGCCTACGACGCCGGCTACCACGTGGTGGTGGCGCTCGACGCGATCACCGACCCGCGACCGCACGGTCATGACTTCACGGTGACCGAGATCCTGCCGGCCCTGGCGGAGACCGGCAGCACCGCCGACGTCCTCGACCTGCTCTGACCGGCTGGTCGCTCGCCGTGCCCGAGAACGAGAGGATCCCGGTGGCGTGCAGGCACGCCACCGGGATCCGGGTCTCCACGCCGTACGGCGCTGGACCCCTCGCTCAGATGGGCTCGGGGACGATGGCGACGGCGTCGGCCTCGAACTCGGCCCTGGTCGCCTCGCCGACCTCGTCCTCGGTGCCCCGCTTGATGAAGCTCGCCACCGCGAGCGCCAGGACGGCGACCACCGAGACCACGATGAAGAGCAGGTTGTAGCCGTGGCGGGTGCTGAACGGCGTCTCGGGCACGAGGTTGTGCGTGAGGATCATCGTGCCGAGCGAGGTGCCCACGGCCGCGAACGCGTTCTGCGTGACCATGTAGAAGCCGGAGACCTCGCTGGTGTTCTCCTCGCCGACGCTCTCGACGATCAGGTTCGGCAGCGAGCTGAGCATGAACCCGGTGGCGCCGGTGAGCACGATCTGCGAGATCACGAAGCCGACGACCGTGTCGAGGAGGAGGGCGGAGAGGACCGCCGCGGCGAGGCCGAGGGCACAGCCGATCATGAAGGCGTTGCGGGCGCGGCCTCCTCGGGAGATCCGGCCGCTCAGCGGGGAGAGGGCGAAGCCGATCAGGCCGATGGCGAAGGAGAGATCGCCCGCGTGCCCGGCGCTGACGCCGAGGCCGACCGGAGCGATGGTCGGCATCTGGAAGATCAGCTGGCCGACGTACCCGGACATGCCGAGCGTGCCGACGGAGACCAGCATGGTGGCGATCAGCGTCAGGCCGACCTTGCGGTTGGTGAAGATGCGGACGTTGAGCAGCGGCTTGTCGGTGCGGAGCTCCCAGGCGACCCAGGCGGCGAGGACGACCAGGCCGCCGAGGATGAAGGCCCACGTCTTGCCGCTGCCCCAGCCCCAGTCGTGGCTCTCGTTGATGCCGTACATCGCCAGCGCGATGCCGGGGACGAAGAGGATGCCGCCGAGCCAGTCGACCTTCTCCAGCCCGGTCCGGACCGTCGCAGGCGGGAGCAGGAACGCGGCCACGGCCGTGACCAGCGCGAGGACGAGCGAGACGACGAAGATGTAGTGCCAGCCCCAGGCGTCGTAGATGTTGCCCGCGACGATGTTGCCCGCGGCGCCACCCCACATCGCGGCGCCCGCCACGGTGGCGATCGCGACGGGGAGGTTCTTCCTCGGAAGGTTCTCGCGGAGGATCCCGACGCACAGCGGCACCAGACCGCCGGCGAGACCCTGGATCGAGCGGCCGGCGATGAGACCGCCGAGGCTGTCGGAGGCGATGCTGACGACCGAGCCGACCACGGAGGCGAGCAGCAGGACGATCAGGACGTTGCGACGTCCGAACGCATCGCCGAGCCTGCCGGCGATCGCCGCGGACGCGGCGCCGACCAGGAGGAAGCCGGTGAGGATCCAGCCCGCGCTGCTCGGGGTGGCCTGGAACTGCTCCATGATGCCCGGCAGTGCGGTGTACATCATCGTCGCCTCGAACGAGCTGACGATGGCGGCGAAGATCAGGATCGTGATGATCAGCGCCGTCGGGCGCTGGGTCCGGGACTCGGGCTCGAGTCCGGTGGTGGTTGCCATGGGGGGCCTCTCTCGGGACGTCTTCAAGCGGACGTGTGTCGTCCGCTTCATCACGTGTTTCGTTGTAAAGAACGAAACTTCGGTACAACGTGGAGAGTGTGATCCGCCTAACAGCACCTGTCAATCACCTCCACAGGAGCGAGCGCGCGGGGGAATCGTCGACCGGGCTTCTTGACAAGGGGGCGGCGCGGCGTGATGCTGGTCACGCCATATAAGACAACAGATGTTCTGTTGTGCGGAACGTATCGACGGATCGTTCGAGGCGTTGGAATAGACGGAGGCTCTGAATGTCCAGCCAGGTGAGTGTGGATGCGCCGGTCGACGGCGGTGGCGGCGACGTCCGGGCAGCCGGGGTGCCCCTCCGGCACCCCGACCGGTTCTTCATCGACGGACGGTGGGTGAAGGCCTCGACGGCCGACGGCTTCGACATCGTCGACCCCGCCACCGAGGAGCTCTACTACCGCGTCTCGCTGGCCGGCGAGTCCGACATGGACACGGCGATCGCGGCCGCGCGCCAGGCCTTCGACCACACCAGCTGGCCGCTGCTGCCCGCCACCGAGCGGGCCGAGTGGGTCCGGAAGATCGCCGACGGCCTGCGCCGCCGGGCGGATGACGCCGGCATGCTGTGGACGCGCCAGGTGGGCGTGATGCACTCGATGTCGGGGCCGTCGATGGCACGCGTCGGCGCGACCTACGACTACTACGCCGACCTCGCGTCCGACTTCGACTGGGAGGTTCGGCACACGCCGCTGATGGGCGGGTTCGGTGCCGTCGTACGGGAGCCGATCGGCGTCGTCGGCGCCATCGTCGCCTGGAACACGCCCGCCTCGCTGATGTCCTACAAGGTCGCGCCCGCCCTGGTCGCCGGCTGCACCGTCGTGCTCAAGGCGCCTCCCGAGGCGCCGGGCGAGGCCTATGTCCTCGCCGAGATCGCCGAGGAGATCGGCCTCCCGCCGGGCGTGCTCAACGTGCTGACCGCCGACCGCGACGTCTCCGAGCAGCTGGTGCGCGACCCCCGGGTCGACAAGGTCGCCTTCACCGGCTCGAGCGCCGTCGGCAAGCGGATCGCGAGCATCTGCAGCGACCGGCTCGCGCGCTACACGCTGGAGCTCGGCGGCAAGTCCCCGGCGGTCATCTTCGACGACTTCGACCTGCAGAAGGCGGCGGAGACCCTTGCCGCGGCCGAGTGCACGCTCAACGGCCAGGTGTGCTCCTCCCTCACCCGCGTGATCGTGAGTCGTCATCGGCACGACGAGTTCGCCGAGGCGCTGGGGAGCTTCTTCGGGTCCGTGCGGATCGGCGACCCGTTCGACCCCGCTGCCCAGCTCGGGCCGCTGGCCATGGAGCGCCAGCGTGACCGCGTCGAGAGCTTCGTGAAGGTCGGTCTCGCCGAGGGCGCCCGCCTCGTCACCGGCGGTGGCCGTCCGTCCGGCTTCGACCGCGGCTACTACATCGAGCCGACCGTCTTCGCCGGCGTCGACAACGACGCGACCATCGCCCGGGAGGAGATCTTCGGCCCGGTGCTCAGCGTGATCCCGGCGGAGAACGAGGAGCACGCCATCGAGCTCGCCAACGACACCGTGTTCGGTCTCAACGCGAGCGTCTTCACCAACGACATCGACCGCGCCTACTACGCAGCCCGCCGGATCCGGTCCGGCACGGTCGGTCACAACGGCTTCCGCGCCGACCCCCGGATGGGCTTCGGCGGATTCAAGCAGTCCGGCGTCGGTCGCGAGGGCGGTCGCGAGGGGCTGCTGCCGTACCTGGAGTCGAAGACGATGATCCTCGACCAGGCCCCGACCGGCCACAGCCAGCTCGGCTGATCGAGCACGCCATCCCACTTCAAGTGATCAGGAGAGATTCATGACCGGACGCGTCGAGGGCAAGGTCGCCTTCATCACCGGTGCCGCTCGCGGCCAGGGCCGCAGCCACGCGGTGCGCTTGGCGGAGGAGGGCGCCGACATCATCGCCGTCGACCTCCTCGAGGAGATCGACACGGTTCCCTACCCGCTCGCCGGCAAGGAGGACCTCGAGGAGACGGTTCGCCTCGTCGAGGCCACCGGGCGCCGTATCGTCGCCCGCCGGGCCGACGTGCGGGTGCTCTCCGAGCTCCAGGCGGCAGTCGACGAGGGCGTCGCCGAACTCGGTCGTCTCGACATCGTGCTGGCCAACGCCGGCATCCTCACGATGGGCCTGGACACGCCGAAGGCCTTCCTCGACGTCGTCCAGGTCAACCTGCTCGGCGTGATCAACACCGTGACCGCAGCCGAGCCGCACCTCCAGGCCGGTGGCTCGATCGTGCTGACCGGCTCCACGGCCGCGTTGCTCTCCGGCTCGGTCGACATGGCCGGGGCCGGTGGGCTCGGCTATGCCCACGCCAAGCGGCACGTCGGCCGGTTCGGGCACGACATGGCGCGGGTGTTCGCCAAGCAGCAGATCACGGTCAACGTCATCCACCCGACCAACGTCCACTCGGGGATGATGGACAACGACTTCATGTACCACGCCTTCCGACCGGACCTCTCCAGCCCGACCGGCGAGGACATGATGCCGGCGCTGGTCGACAAGTCGCCGATGGGCGTGCCGTGGCTCGAGCCCCACGACGTCTCCGAGGCGATCCTCTACTTCGCCTCCGACGAGGCCAAGTGGGTCACCGGTCAGCAGCTCAAGCTCGACGGCGGCCAGCTCGGCCCGGTGACGAACGCCGGCGTTCCCGCCTGATCGGAGAAGGCCCCCGACCAACGGCTGGTTGGTCGGGGGCCTTCGTCATGTCGACGCCCTCACGGACGTCGTACGGCGGTCAGCGCCGCGCCACCTGCAGTGCGGCGAAGACGCCGCCGTCGACGAGCAGGTCCACGCCGTTGAGGAAGGACGCGGCGTCGGAGAGCGCGAAGCCCGCGACGGCCGCGACCTCGTGTGCCTCGCCCATCCGGCCCAGCGGGGTCTGCTCGACCATCCGCAGCATGGAGGGGTGTGCCTCGGCCTCCTGCTTGCCCTGCGGCGTCGCGATGACTCCCGGGGCGATCGAGCAGATCCGGGCCCCGGCCGCGCCGAGGGCCACCGCCTCCTGCTGCACCAGGACCTTGACTCCGCGCTTGGCGAGTCCGTAGGCCCAGCCGGTGTTCTCGATCGCGGCACCGGCCAGCTCCTCGAGTCGCTCGAGGAAGTCCGGCGCGAGGGGACGGGCCATCAGCGCGTCGAGCGCGGCGTCATCCTCGCGAGGTGGCAGGAGGAGCGGCGACATCGAGCTGAAGCAGACGAACGCGGTCTGGTCGCTCGAGAGCGGGCGGAGGGCCTCGATGAGGAGTGCGGAGCCGATCAGGTCGACCTCGAAGATCCGTCGCCAGTCCGCCATCGTGGGCGAGATCCCGGCCGCGTGGGCCACCGCCCGGAGCGTCCCGGTCTCGCCGACGTGGGCGGCCAGGCGGTCCAGGCCGTCGCGGTCGGTGATGTCCAGGACGAAGGGCTCGACGACCACCGACTCGGGGGCCTCCTGCTGGAGGGCGGCCGCGGCTCGCTCGACGGTGCCGGCGTCGCGGTCCACGAGGATCACGTGATCGACGAGCGCGAGCAGCTCGCGACCGCACTCCAGGCCCATGCCCCGGCCGGCGCCGGTGGCGATCCCGACTGTCACCGTGGTGGTCATGCGCTCACCGTCCCGCGCTCGAAGTAGCCCTCCATGGTCGGGCGG
Organism: Nocardioides sp.; assembly: GCF_047607365.1. Lineage (GTDB taxonomy): Bacteria > Actinomycetota > Actinomycetes > Propionibacteriales > Nocardioidaceae > Nocardioides. Next base: position 43,227 of record NZ_JASGDD010000050.1, read on the forward strand.
AGCGACTGGCTGACCAGCTCGACGCGAATCCCCGCGGGGTGGCGGAGGTAGGCCCAGTAGGGCTCGCCGTCGGGGCGTACGCCGGCAGCCTCCCGGACGTAGCCCTCGGCCTCGAGCCGGGTGAGCGAGTCGGCGACGTCGTCGACCCAGTAGCCGAGGTGGTGGATGCCGGAGCCCTCGGCGGGGGACCACACCGTGCCGGGGATCGCCTGGACGATCTCGAGGTGGGGCACGGTCTTCGAGTACCACGCACGCAGGTGGATCTCGGCAGGGCCGTCGGGCAGCCATACCGCGACCTGACCGCCGATCTCCTCGCACCACTCGTATCCCTGGGTGCGGGTGAGCTCGGCCATCGTGGCCTCGGGCTCCTCGACGATGATGCCGACGTGATACTGCCCGGCCGGATCGACGGGGCGGGGGATGTCGTTCATGTGCTTCTCCTGATCGATGGGTCGATGGGTGTGGTGGTGCTTGCTGGGGCGCCCGGTCAGGCGCTGATGGGAGAGGGGGTTCCGGTCGGGCTGGTGCGGGGCACCAGCAGGACGAGCAGTGCGGCCGCGACGGCGGCCGCGGCACAGACGGCGAACAGCACGCGGTACGCGTCCAGTGAGGGCATCGAGATGCCGCTGACCAGGACCGACGACCCGGCGAGGATGCTGCCGCCCACCGCCGAGGCGAGCGAGCTCCCGAGGCTGCGGAACAGGGTGTTGAGGCCGTTGGCGGCCGCCACCTCGCTCGACCGCACGAACGTGTTGATCATGGCGGGAATGGCGGCATAGCCGATCCCGGTGCCGGCGCCGACCACGGTGGTGAAGAGGGTCACCTCCCACAGGCTGTCGGTCAGGACGATCCGGCCGGCCCAGCCCACGGCGATCACGACGGCCCCGAGGGCGAGTGTCCGAGGGGCGCCCCAGCTCGCGATCAGGCGAGCTGCCAGCGGGGCGAGGAGCAGCATCGCGACACCGCTCGGCAGGAGAACCAGACCCCCGACCAGGAGGCTGGAGCCGAATCCGTAGCCGCTGGCCTCCGGCGCCTCGACGTACGACGCCGTGCCGATGAACGACGCGAAGAGCGCGAAGCCGAAGCAGATCGACGCGAGGTTGACGAGCATGATCGGGCGGGAGGCCAGCGTCTTCAGGTCCACCAGCGAGTCGCGGATGCGGGTCTGCGCCCAGCCGAAGACCGCGAAGATCACGACCGACCCGGCGATCATTCCGAGCGTCAGCGGGTCCGACCATCCCCAGTCGGATCCTTGGCTCAGGGGGAGCAGCAGGCAGACGAGCCCGGCGCCGAGGAGGAACGAGCCGACGAGATCGATGCGGCCACCCGCGCGCTGGGACGACTCGGGGACCAGAGCGGCGATGCCGGCGAAGGCGACGGCGCCCAGAGCCGCGTTGATCCAGAAGAGTGCGTGGAAGTCGGTGTGCTCGGCCACGAAGCCGGCGAGGGGGAGCCCGAGCGCACCACCGACGCCGAGCATGGCGCTCACCAGAGCCATCGACGAGCCGACCCGCTCCTTCGGCATGGTGGTGCTGAGCAGGCTGATTCCCAGGGGGATGGCCGCGGCCGAGGCACCTTGGATGGCCCGGCCCGCAATGAGCAGGACGATGTCGTCCGTGACAGCGGTCAGGAGCGATCCCACGATCAGCGAGCCGATGGCGACCAGCAGCATGAGTCGCTTGCCGTACATGTCGCCGAGCCGGCCCATGATCGGGACGGATACCGCGGCGACCAGCAGGGTCGAGGTGAGCAGCCACGCGACGTTCGTCGCGGAGGTGTCCAGGTCGGCGGGAAGGGTGGCCATGACGGGGACGAGCACCGACTGCGCCAGCGAGACCGCCAGCGCGCCGAGACCGACGACGAGGAGGACCACGTTGGCGCGGCCGGAGCCGAGGGTCGTGCTCGGAACGGCGTCGTGTGGGGCCGGATCCTGTGGCCCCTTGAGTGAGTCGCGCACGGCGATACTCCTTTCGTTAGTGAAGGCATTCTATGTCGTGATTGGCACTGAATGTCAACTTCGTGATGAAGTGCCACACCGCGATAGAGTGGTCGCATGAGCTTCGAGGGCACCCATCAGGGCGCGGACGCGCCGGTATCGCTCCGCGAGAGGACGCGTGAGGCGATCAGGTCGGAGGTTGTCGAGACGGCGTGGCGCCTGTTCGCGGAGCAGGGGTTCGCCGGAACGACGGTCGACCAGATCGTCGAGTCGGCCGGGATGTCGCGCCGGACGTTCTTCCGCTACTTCAGCGGCAAGGAGGAGCTCGTCACCTGGCGTCTACTCGCCTCCGGTGCCGCGGTCAGGCGCGAGCTGCTCGAACGGCCGTCGACCGAGTCGGACTGGGTCGCGCTCCGCCGGGCCTTCGACTGTGTGGTCACCGATGTCGAGCAGAACGCGGAGATCGCACGACGCCTGCACGGTCTCCTGCTCGACGAGCCGGAGGTCCGGACGGCGTTCCATGAGCGGGCCTTTCGCTGGGCGGACCTTCTCGGGCCGGTGCTCGCGGCCAGGCGTGGCTCCGTGCCGAAGGATTCGGCCGCCGAGGGAGTGGAGAGACTGCGAGCGCGAGCTCTCGTCGCCAGTGCGCTGGCGTGCTTCGACGCGGCCCAGCTGTCCTGGGCTCTCGACGGGTCCGACCCCGCTCTCGGACCGCTGGTCGACGAGGCGATGACGGCCGTCGCCCCCCTGGCGTAGGGCAGCTCGTCGTACCGCGGACGCGGTACGACGCACGGTCCGCCAGGAGGATTCACGCGCGGCGCTCCGCGGCAACCCTTGATGCAGGCCCCTCCCGGGCACCCACCGATCAAGGAGAACCGAGATGAGCACCCACCACGGCACCGCCACGTCGACCGACGACCGCGCCACGCGCGAGTACACCTCCGTGCGGGTTCCTCGCGCCATCGAAGCGCTGGGCTGTGACACCTTTCGCGGATTCGGCTGGACCATCGTGTCCGCCGAGCCCGCCCGCCCGATCCGGCTGCTGCCGCTGATGCCCGCGATCAGGCCGAACGTCGCCACCCTCCGGATGAGCCGCGAGTCCCACTCCCAGCACCCGCTGACCCTGCGGAGCCTTCAGGACAAGGCGGAGGAGTCCCTCGCGCTGATCGGTCGCCTGGAGCGGTCGAAGACCTTCGTCCCGGCAACCGTGGCGCTGGTGGTGTTCCTCATCGGCTGCGCCCAGCTGGCCGGCTCGGTCTTCGCCCTCGGCGACGACGCGCAGCTGCTCTCCGCGGGCCTGGGCGCTGCCGGCCTGGCCCACTGGATCGGCGCCGGGGTCGCCTACCTCTGGGTGAGGCGCCGCCGCACCGAGTCGGTCGCCCCGAAGATCGCCCGCGAGCTCGATGCGCTCGAGGACCGGAGCCGCCAGGCCCGCCAGCTGCTGCGGTGAGGTTCCCTACGGGTGTCGGGCCGTACCGCTCGCGGCCGTCGGCCGCCGGTCCCGCTGGTGGGCGACGATCGCGGGCAGCTGCTGATAGATCGTCTCGATCAGCTCGCCGATCCGCTCGGCGATCGGCTGCCCGACCGCCGTCAGCGCGTACTCCACGTGCGGCGGAACCGCGGAGTGCTCGGCTCGCGAGACCAGCCCGTCGGCCTCCAGGCGCTGAAGCGTCTGCGCCAGCATCCGGTCGCCGATCCCGGTCACCGAGCGCCGCACCTGCCCGAACCTCAGGGGACCGTCGGAGAGCGAGGCGAGCACGAGCGAGCCCCATCGCCCGGTGGCGTGCTCCAGCACGCTGCGCGAGAGGCACTCGGGATCGAAGACGCTCATCTGCTCGGCGCGCTCGGTGGCTCTGCTCACCCTGCTACCGTAGCCCGGAGAGGGCACTTCTGATTCGGAAGTGCTGAGCAGACGACCGAGGCGGAGACGCCCGCGAGACGGAGGAGCGAGACGTGGATCCAGTGGTGATGGTGGGGATCGTCGGCAGCGGCAACATCGGCGCCGGCGTCGCCCGCATGGCGACCGCGGCCGACCTGCCGGTGGTGGTGGCGAACTCGCGTGGCCCCGAGACGCTCGACGCGCTGATCTCCGAGCTCGGGCCGAGCGCGACGGCCGCCACGGTGGAGGATGCCGTCGCCCGCGCCGACCTCGTCGTGCTCGCCCTTCCCTTCGGCGCCAGCGCGGCCCTCCCGGCGGCGTCGCTCTCGGGGAAGGTGGTGATCGATGCCACGAACTACTACCCCGACCGGGACGGACACGTCCCGGCCCTCGACGCCGCCGAGCTCACCTCCAGCGAGCTGCTGGCCCGGCAGTGGCCGGACGCCCAGGTCGTCAAGGGCCTGAACAACGTGGACTTCCTCCACCTGCCGATGCTCCCTCGTCCGGCCGGCGCCGACGACCGGACCGCGCTCCCGATCGCCGGCGACGACGGCGACGCCAAGGCGCGGGTCGTGACGTTCCTCGATGCGATCGGATTCGACGCGCTCGATCTCGGGGCGCTCGCCGAGGGATGGCGGTCCCAGCCCGGGTCGCCCGTCTACGTCACGCCGTACTACCGCGAGAGCGACGAGCCGGATCTCGACCCGAGGCAGCGATTCATGACCGCCGAGCCCACTCCGGTGCCGCTGGAGACGGCGCGTGCGCTGGCGTCGGAGGCTACGCGGTGAGGCCGGCCTCGTAGGCGAAGACGACGAGCTGGGCGCGGTCCCGCGCTCCGGTCTTCATCATGGCGCGGTTGACGTGGGTCTTGGCGGTGGCCGGGCTGATGAAGAGCCGCTCGGCGATCTCGGTGTTGGAGAGCCCCTGGGCGACCAGCGCGGTGATCTCGAGCTCGCGCTCGGTGAGCGGGTCGACGCCCGGAAGCCGCCCCGGGGGACGAGGCTCGGGCTGGCTCGTGACCCGCTCGATGAGGGCCCGGGTGGCGGTGGCCGAGAGCAGCTGCTCGCCGGCGGCGACGGTCCGGACGGCCTCGATGAGGGCCGCGGGAGCGACGTCCTTGCCGAGGAAGCCGGACGCGCCGGCGCGCAGGGCCGCGACCACGAGGTCGTCGGTCTCGAAGGTGGTCAGGATCAGCACGCGTACGCCGGCGAGCGCCGTGTCGGCGCTGATCAGCCCGGTCGCCTCGACCCCGTCCATGTCGGGCATCCGGATGTCCATCAGCACGACGTCGGGCAGCGTCCGGCGGGCGAGCTCGACGGCCTCCCGGCCGGTGGCGGCCTCGCCGACCACCTCGACCTCCGGATCGGAGTCGAGGAGCAGGCGGAAGGTGCCTCGCAACAGGGCCTGGTCGTCGACGAGCAGGACGCGCACGGTCATCGCGGATCTCCTTCGGATGGTGCCGGGAGCGGCGCGACGGTGGCGGGGAGCGTGGCTCGGACCTCGAAGGTTCCGTCCCGCAGGGGACCGGCGCGCAGGCTGCCTCCGGCGGCGGTGGCGCGCTCGTTCATCCCGATCAGGCCGTGCCCGGTCCCGGGCAGTAGGGGAGCGTGGCGACCGGGAGCGACGGCGTTGATGGTCGTCAGCGTCAGCGATCCCGGCGTGGTCCAGTCGAGCTCCACGGCCACAGCTCCGCCGGGTGCATGCTTGGCGGCATTGGTGAGCGCCTCCTGGAGGATGCGATAGGCGGCGAGGTCGGTCTGCTGGTCCAGGGTCTGCGGGGCGCCGGTGCCGGCCAGCTCCACCGGGGTGCCGCCGGCTCTGAAGCCGGCGACGAGCTCGTCGAGCTGGGAGAGGCCGGGCACCGGGCGCAGCGTCTCGCCGGTCGCCCCCTCGGACGGGTCGCCCTCGTCGTACCGCAGGAGGCCGACGGTGGCCCGCAGCTCGTCGATCGCCTGCCGGGAGTGCTGGGTGATGTCGCGCAGCGCCGTCTCGGCGGCGTCCGGGTCGGTTCTCAGGAGGTAGTCGGCGACCGCCGCCTGGGCGTTCACCAGGGTGAGGTTGTGCGCGAGCGCGTCGTGCAGGTCGCGTGCGATCCGCAGCCGCTCGTCGAGCACTGCCTGTCGGGTCTCCTCGGCGATGCGGCCCGCAGCGCGTCGGGCGCGCTCGCGACGCGCGCCGACGACGGCGCCGACCCCGGTCGCGATCAGCACCAGGTCGACGGCCACCATGTCGGTGGCGAGCAGCGGCCGGCCGTGGAAGACCAGGCCGGTGAGGAGCAGCAGTGCCGAGGCGGCGCCCGAGGCGGACCACGCCAGCCGGGGGCGGGTCCGCGACGCCAGCGTGTAGGCCGCCACCATCGTCGCGACCGGGACCGGCTGGTAGGCGCCCATCGGATCGCCCGGCGGCGGCAGGCTCATCGATCCCAGGAGCGCGATGTGGAACGCCTCCACGATCACGGTGCCGGCGAGTGCCCCGAGCGGCCAGGCGGTCCGGCCCAGCAACGGCAGCCACGAGAGCAGGGTCGCGCCCAGCAGGGCGGGCTCGGGGACGGCGAAGACCCCGGTGCGCACGGAGGCCGTCGTGAGCATCATCGCCAGCGTGCCGACCGTGACGATCCAGTCAGTCTGCGTCGGCCGTCCAGCCAAGGCGTCCCCTCCCTCCTCGAGGTACGACGGCCGGGACCGCGCCGCTCCGTGGGTTCCTCCGCATTCTCCCGGAGACGCGCCGATACAGCAGCCACGACGCGGCGGCGACGAGACACAGCAGGACGATCGGCAGCAGCGGCGTGCGCGCCAGGCCGGCGGCCGTGGCACCGGCGAAGACCCACGCGATCGACCAGAGGGCGCAGCCGGTCAGCGAGGCGAGGGTGAACCGGAGGTGGCTCATCCGGGCCGCCCCGGCGGCGGCCGGCACCAGCGTGCGGACCATCGGCACCACCCTGCTCAGCACGATGGCGATCACCCCTCGCCGGCGGACCAGCGAGACGCCGCGATCCCAGTGCTGCCGGCCGATCCGGCGTACCACCCGGCTGTCGGCCAGTCGTGGCCCCAGCCGGCGGCCGAGCCAGTAGTCGACCTGGTCGCCGACGGCCGCCCCGGCGATCACGGCCAGCAGCAGCCAGAGCCGGTCCGCGGACGCCATCGTCCCGCTGAGGGCGGAGATCGTGACCTCGCCGGGGAGGACGGCCCCCGCGCCGGGGAGCGCCTCGACCAGAGCGGCCGCCGCACCCGCTGCGATACGGATCCACATCGCGTCAGCTCCGCCCGTCCGCGATCGGCTCGGCGCGCGCAGGGGCGCGTGCCGGGCGAGGGACAGCGAGCTGGTGCCGGCCGGGCTCGGGGAAGAGGAGGAGGGCCATGAGCAGCAGTGCGGCGCCGATCGCGCCGTCGAGCCACCAGTGGTTGGCGGTGATGACGACGACGAAGACGGTGAGGCCCGCGTGGGCGCCGGCCAGGACGGCGAGCCAGCGTGGCCCGGTGCGCGTCACCACGACGGCGATCAGGACGGCCCAGCCGACGTGGAGGCTCGGCATGGCCGCGTACTGGTTGGCCAGCGTGGCCGTCGCGCCCTCGTACGCCGAGGGCCCGTAGACCGTCATCGTGTCGGTGAAGCCCAGGCTCGGGAACATCCGCGGTGGCGCCAGCGGGAGCGCGATGTGCAGGACCAGGGCGAGCGCGGTCTGGACGACCAGGAGGTTGCGGGCCCAGGCGTACTCGACGTGCGGGCGGAACAGCAGGCCGGCGACGAGGAAGGCGATGGTGATCGGGAAGTGCGCCGAGACGTAGTAGACGTTGGCCGCATGGAACAGGTCCGGGCTGGGCAGCAGCCGCTGCAGATCGGCCTCGGACGGGAGGCCCAGGGACTGCTCGAGCTCATGGAGGCGCCGGGCGTGCTCGCGGGCGATCGCCTCGTGCCCGGTGGCGAGCAGCCGCCCGGCGCGATAGACGAGGTAGAGCAGAGCCGCCAGCCCGACCTCGCCGGCGACGCGGGCCGCGGTGCGCGTCCTCATCATGAGACGGCGGCCGTCCTCACGCGCCGACCGGCACGTCGCGCACCCGGAGCAGGCGCTCCTCGTGCTCGCCGCCCGCCACGACGTACGGGATGAGGCCGAGCACGGCGAGGGTGCCGGCGCTCTCGGGAAGCGAGGGAACGTAGAGCACGAGCCGCTGGCCCCGCGCGGCCAGCATCCGGCGGCCGATCGCGAGCGCCGTGACCGTCTCGATGGTGAGCGTCTCGGCGGACTCCACGGCGACCACGACCCAGCTCACGGTGGACGGCAGTCGTGACGTCGCGGCGTGGAGCGCGCCGACCAGCGGCCGCGCCCCGGCCCTCCAGGCGCCGAGCTCGATCCACGCGCAGGCGCCGAAGCAGCAGGTCGTGCTCGCCAGGCGGGGCCCGCCGGCGGTCGTCGGTGATGCCATCTCGGTCTCCTTGGACTCGATGCGGACCTGTTCGGGTGGTCTCACCACCGTCGCCGGAGTCGCGGCCTCGCGCGTCGTCCTGATGCGGCATCCGGCGTACCGCGATCGCGGTAGAGGGGTCACCGCGCTGGGCGGACGTCTCGGGAGAGCGAAGACGAGAGCGTGAGGGAGTCCTGATCAACCCCTGCGAAAGGCAGTCCCGTGTCCGCTCTTGCCCGTTGGTGCTCCCGGCACCGCTTCATCGTCCTGGGAGGCTGGGTCGGCGCCGTCGTCCTCCTGATCGGCCTCGTGGTCGGCGTGGGTTCCGACTTCAAGACCACCGCCGACCTCCCCGACAGCGAGTCGGCCCAGGCCTACACCCTGATCGGCTCGGCCCAAGCCTCCTCCGGAGACACCGAGACCGGCCGGATCGCCTGGCACACCACCGGCGAGGCCGTCGACGCCGGCGCGGTGCGGACCGACGTCGCCGCCATGCTCGCCGAGGTCGCCGACCTTCCCGGCGTCGTCTCGGTGCAGAGCCCGTACGGCGCCACCGAGTCCGCCCAGCTCAGCCTGGACCAGGACACCGCCTACGCCGTGGTGACGGTCACGGACGACGTCGACGTCGACGAGGTCACCTCGGTCGCCGAGTCGATCGAGTCCGACGCCGTCCAGGTCGAGCTCGGCGGCCATGCCTTCGCCCCCGTGACCGAGTCCGGCGGCATCGCCGAGGGCGTCGGCATCCTGGCCGCGCTGGTCATCCTGCTGCTGATGTTCCGCTCCGCGTGGGCGGCACTGCTGCCCATCATCACCGGCGTGGCCGGCGTCGTGACCTCGCTCCTGCTCGTCATGGTCGGCTCGCACGTGGTCGATCTCGCCAGCGAGTCCATCACCATGGGATCGCTGATCGGCCTGGGCGTCGGCATCGACTACGCCCTGTTCATCGTCAACCGCCACCGCAAGGCGCTGATGGCCGGCGACTCCGTGGAGGAGTCGATCCGCAAGGCCGAGGACACCTCCGGTCGCGCCGTCATCTTCGCCGGCATGACCGTCATCGCCGCCCTGGTCGCCATGCGCGTGGTCGACATGAGCGTCCTGACGGGCATGGGCCAGGCCGCCGCGGTGACCGTCGTGTTCACCGTCCTGGCCGCGATCACGCTGCTGCCCGCCCTCCTGGCGATGCTCGGCACCCGGGTGCTGTCGAAGAGGCAGCGCCGTCAGCTCGCCGAGGGAGCGGTCGTCGAGGCCACGGCTCCCGCCCGGCGTACGCCCGGCGTGCTCTGGTCCCGGCTCGTCACCCGCGCGCCGAAGCCGATGAGCCTGGTCGCCCTCGTCGTCCTGGCGGCCCTCGCGATCCCGTTCTTCTCGATGCGGGTCGGCGAGGCCGACGCCAGCACCGACAAGGCCGGCTCGGCCTCGCGTGACTACTACGAGATGGTCAGCCCCGCCTTCGGCGAGGGCCTGGACGCCACCCTCGTCCTGGCGGCGAAGACCCCCGACGCGGCGTCCGCCCAGGCGTTCGCCGACCTTGCGACCGGCCTCGCCTCGGTCGACGACGTGGCCTCCGCCTCGGCGCCGGTCGAGATCGGCGACGGGGTCTCCGTCATCCAGCTCACGCCCTCGAGCAGCTCCGGCTCGGAGGCGACCGTCGACCTCGTCCACCACCTGCGCGACGACGTCATCCCCGCCGCCGAGTCCGGCAGCGGTCTGCAGGTGTACGTCGGCGGCGAGACCGCGACCAACATCGACATCGCCGACCACCTGATGAGCAACCTCCCGCTCTACCTGCTGGTGATCGCGGTGCTCGGGTTCCTCCTGCTGATGGTCGCGTTCCGCAGCCTGCTGCTGCCGCTGGTCGGCGCCTTGAGCAACCTCACCACCATCCTCGTCGGGCTCGGCGTCGTGACGGCGATCTTCCAGTGGGGCTGGGGGAGCACGCTCCTGGGCGTGGGCGACGGGGCCGCGATCTCCTACATCGTCCCGGTGATGATCGTCGGCCTGATGTTCGGCCTCTCGATGGACTACCAGGTCTTCCTGGTGAGCCGGATGCACGAGGAGTGGACCCACGGCCGCGACCACGTCGCGGCGATCCGGGCGGGTGTCGCCGAGACCTCCAAGGTGATCATCACCGCCGCGCTGATCATGCTGGCCGTCTTCGCGTCGTTCGGGTTCTCCGGTCAGCGGATCGTCTCGGCGATCGGGGTCGGGCTCGCGCTGGCGGTCGTCGTCGACGCCCTCGTCGTCCGGATGATCCTCATCCCGGCGCTCATGCGGCTGATCGGCCCCCGGATCTGGGCCTACCCTCGCTGGGCCGACCGGATCACCCCCCACCTGTCGGTGGAGGGCCCCTCGACCGCCGACGCACAGGGGTCCACCGCGTGACGGGATCCGACCCGATCTGAAGGTCGTGAGCCCCCGAGTCTGCGGTGACGCAGACCCGGGGGCTCGTGTCGTTCGCTCCGTGGGTCGGGGGTGCGGTCCGTACGTCCCGGCCGGCATCGTCGCCGGGCTGAGGGGACGCTTGCGCCCTCTCGTGCGGTCACGTGGGGATGGAACGCCCCCGCGAGGGAGTGAAGGAGGGAGTGAAGAGGGAGTGAAATGGTGTGCGCGGGCCGTGTCCGGCGGGCGAGCCGGAGCGGTCCGCGTCGCCCGGCCGTCAGCGCACGCGGCCGAAGCTGATCGTCTTGGCGAGCGGGCGGTAGCCGGAGGCGACGACGCTCACGCGGATGCTGAGCCGCCTGCCCTTGGCGGAGACCGGGATGCGCAGACGTGGCCGGGTCGCGGAGGTGATCGGCCTCCCGTCGAGGAGCCACTGGTAGGTGACCACCGCGTGGGCGCGCTTCCCGGCCGCCGAGAGGACCGGGCGGCTCACCGTGACCGTGTGCCGGACCCGGGCGGTGCCCGACCTCCTCGGCCATGCCCGGACCCAGGAGCGGGGCGCTCCCGGAAGGGGAACGGGTGCGGCGGTGACCGTCGGAGCAGTGGTGGTCGGCGCCGACGAGGAGGTGAGGTCGGGCGTGGGACTGGAGGTGTCCGTCGGATCCGGGGTGGGCGTGGGCGTCGGAGTCGCGGTGGGCGTCGGCGTCGGTGAGGGGGTCGGCTCCGGATCGCTGGTGGGGACGACCGGGAAGACGTAGCCCGAGCTGACGAGCAGTCCGTAGCCGTCGCGCTGCTCCCCGATCCAGCTGCCGAACCCACGACCTGCCGCGGTGAGGTAGACGACGCGCAGTGTGTAGGTCTCACCCGGGGTCAGGCCCAGCAGGAGGATGCTGCGCTCCCACAGGTCGGTGTTGCGCTCCAGAGGCTCGCTGGTCGTCGTGTCCTCCGGTGTCAGGACCGCGAGGTCGGCCCACGCGTGCCCGTCGAGCCGCTGCACGACGTAGCCGGTGATGCCGTTGCTCTGGTTGAAGTCGGTGCGCTCGATCCAGCTCAACGTCGCCGAGTGGCCGCCGGGCGTCGCGGTGATGGAGGTGACGGGATAGGGGGGCGTGCCGCCGCCGGGGTAGGCGAGGTCGAACGGATCGGGCCGGCCGCCGAGCCCGCCGACGAACCGGGCCCACGGCGGCAGCCCGCTGCTCAGCACCGGGGTGCTCGTCGTCCCGGAGGTGGGATAGACGACGTAGTCGTCGAAGTCGGTCACGGAGGGGTCGTAGAACCAGATCGACCACGTCCCGTCGTCGGCGGTGAGGCCGGGCGTGCGTGCGTCGGTGGTCCACCGGCGCTCGATGGCGTCGTACTGGTGGAGGAGCTGGAGGGAGATCCCCGAGACGGTCGGCTCGCCCGGGTCGCGGACACCGTCGGCGTCGGTGTCGACGTACACCTTCCCGTGCAGGAGGAGCGAGTGCCCGTCGTCGGGGCGGGCGACACCGACCACGACGTTCGTGACCGTCTGCCCTGCCGAGGTGACGGTGACCTGCGTGGCACCGGTGAGGTCCCAGTCGGACTGGCCGACGGCGATCGGCTGGGTGCCGAGCGGGACCTCGGATGCGGTGAAGGCGCCGTCGCTGCCGATCTGGGCGGTGACGCCTCCGACGGTGAGCTGCATGTTCGCCGGCGGCTCGTCGGCATCGCGTACGCCGTCGCGATCCCAGTCCTCGAAGAAGGTGCCGGTCACGGTGCCGCCGTCGGGTGTGCCGCAGCCGAGGGTGTTGGCGAACATCGTCTGGTCGACGCCGTCGATCGTCGCGATGTGGCTGTCCGTCGTGGCGCGGAAGGAGATGTCGACGACTCCGCTCGAGGTCGCGTACGCCGGCGTCCCCTGGTCGACGCGGTAGACCGTCGTGTCGACGGTGCCGGCGCCGTGCTGCTCGACGTCGGCGAGGTAGTTGCCGCAGGGCGAGAACTGCCAGAAGCCGACGCCCGTCTCGGTCCAGCTGGTCGTCGCCTTGTGCTGGTCGAGGTCGATCAGGGTGTGGGAGACCGTCTGCGAGTCCTCGCGGTAGGCGAGGACGAACCCGCCGTCGTCCGGGCTGAAGCCGAAGCCGAGCCAGCCCCCGTCGTCCGCCACCCCGTAGGTCTGCGCCGTGGTGCTGTAGGCGACGGCGTACGAGGTCGTGTCGTAGATCCGCAGCGTGAACTGCCCGTTCGTCGCACCGGCGGCGGCGAGGTAGCGGCCGCCCTTGCTGAAGCCCATCGTGAGGTCGCCCGTGAAGGAGTCGTTCAAGCCCGCCACGGCGCTCCCGGCGCCGAGGCGCCAGCTGCGGACGATGGTCTGCGAGCCGTCGACGTACCACGCCACGAAGGTGGCCTGGTCGGGGCTGAAGCCCCAGTTGGTGTAGCGGTCCTGCACCGACAGCGCGGTGGACCCGTCGGCCCGGGTGACCGTCACCGTGACGGAGGGGAGGCTTCCGGTCGCCTCGACCTGGAATATCGGACTCGAGGCGGCCGAGGCGCCGTCGGAGGTGATGAAGGGCTCCGCCGGGTCGATCGGATCGACGTAGGCGCCGGTCTCCGGGATCACCGCCGCCTCGGCGTACGTCGTCGAGCCGGGGGAGACGACCGGGCCGGCGACGAGCGTGCCGGCGATCAGCACGAAGCCCATGCATGCTGTGACGACGCCCCGAACCATCAGCCCGCTCCCGTGACCCTCACGGCTTGCTGCCGAGAGGCGAGAGCCAGGATAGGGCCGCCCTCCCCCGATGAACAGAGGTCTCCGGGCGGTCGGACTCCATCGGCGGGAACCCCGGGCGGAGGCCATGGCGTCTCATAGGTGAGGACCCCGATCGGAGGAGCCGTCCCGTGAGTCTCGACTTCAGCGAGTACGCCGAGGTGCGCCGGCCCGTCCTGGGGCGCTCGGCGGTGCAGCGGATCACGGCCCGTGCCGCGCGGAGCCGTCGTCTGTTGCGCCTGGTGGCGGTCGTCGTCACGGTGGTCGTCGCTGCCGTCGGCGTAGCCGGTGCGGTGGCGATGCGATCCGCAGCGCCGGCCCCTACGGGTCCCGCGGCCGGGGCGACGACGTCCGGGACGCCCGTCGAGAGGCCCGTCGAGAGCGGGAGCGTCGAGGGCACCTGGATCGTCGAGGCCGTCTTCGACGACGCGGGTGGGTCGGTCCCGCTGCGGTCGACTCGCCCCGCTCGCCTGGTCTTCGCCGGCGGCAGGATGCTCGGGGATACCGGCTGCAATGACATCTCGAGCTCGTACGAGCAGCGTGGGGCCGCTGGGACGGACCTGGTCTTCGGCGACATCCGGAGCACTCTGGTGGGCTGCGCCGATGAGCCGCCCCTGGCCTCGCGGCTGGCGGACGTCCGCCACGCCACCACACGAGGCGACGGGACGCTCAGCCTCGGCGGCGAGGACGGGAAGGACATCGTGGACCTGCGCCCGGCAGAGCCGGAGGAGAGCGTGTCCGCCGACGTCACGCCGGACGAGGACCAGGTGCGGCGGGCCACCGTCCTCGCCGAGCAGCAGCTGGCAAAGCACGACGACGCCACGATCACGAGCGCCACCCTGACCGTCAGCATCGGGACGGTGGCATCGTCCTCCTCCAACACCGGCACCGCCTGCTCCTCGGGGATGCTGCTGAACATCAAGCTGATCGGATCGTTTCCCGGGATCGCGGTGGCGCCACCCCCGATCCTGCCGGACAGCCCGCCGCGCGACGACACGGTCGCGGCGCTCCTGGTCACCGCCGACGCCGTCTCCGGGAGGGCCTGCCTGATCGGCGTCCAGACCAGGGAGAACGGCGAGCCGACTCCCGAGCCGGACGCCACGGTGCTCGATCTCCGCTGACCCCGCCGACCGGCGCCACCGGCCGCCGCCCGACGCCGGCGCACTAAAGTCCCGACATGAGCGAGCACGTGCTGCAGGCGTTCGGGATCGGTGTCGGCGGCCGGCCGCGTCCGCTCCTCCCCCCGACCGATCTCGAGTTGTGGAGCGGGGAGGTCCGTGCGCTGGTCGGTGAGCCCGGCCACGCCCACGCCGCACTGGCCCTGGTGCTCGCCGGGCGGCTGCGGCCCGACGCCGGTGACGTGGTGCTGAACGGGGTGCACGACGAGCGGCGACGCCAGGCGGCGGTCGCGCTCGTCGACGTGCCCGGGGTGAGCGAGCCGGACGAGAAGGTGCCCTTCGGCGTCATCCTCGGCGAGGAGCTCGCGCTGGCGGGGCGCCCCGCGCGACGCAGCGCCGTCCGGGCGTGGGCGCCCGACATCGCGCTCGGCCGGCGTACCGAGGACACCCCGGCGGACCGGCGTACGGAATTGCTGATGCGGGCCGCGACCCTGCGGCCGAAGGTGCGCTTCCTCGTGCTGACCCTGCCCGACCGCTGGGGCGTGACCCCGGCCGCGTGGCAGCCGGTGGCTGCGGAGATCGCCGAGCAGGGCTTCGGCGTCCTCGTCACCGTCGGCGAGACCTCCCGGCACCTGCTGTCGGTGCCCGCGACCACGATCGGAGACGCACAGTGACCTCCTTCCGGATCGCCCTCGCCGAGCTGCGGCGGCTCACCTCGAGCCGGATGTCGCGTCTCGCGGTGCTCGCCATGGTCCTCATCCCGACCCTGTACGCCGGCCTCTACCTGTACGCCAACCACGACCCCTACGGCGGCCTCAGCCGCGTGCCCGCCGCGATCGTGGTCGCCGACACGGGCGCCACCGCCGACGGCGAGGAGGTCGACTACGGCCGCGACATCGCCGACCGGCTCCTGGAGTCCGGCGACTTCGGCTGGCACGAGGTCTCGGCGGCGACGGCGGCCGCCGGGGTGGAGGACGGGACCTACGACTTCGCCCTCACCATCCCGGCGGGCTTCTCGACGGCGCTGACCAGCTCGGCCCGGTTCGACCCCGAGCAGGCGCGGCTGGTGATGACGACCAACGACGCGAACTCCTATCTCGCCGGCACGATCGCCGACACCGTCACGACCAAGGTCCGCGACGCGGTCGCCAGCCAGGTCAGCGAGAAGGCCGCCACCACGCTCCTCGAGAGCCTCGGCCGGATCCGCACCCAGCTGGTGGAGGCCGCCGACGGCGCCCAGGAGCTCGCCGACGGCCTCGGCTCGGCGCGCACCGGCGCCCGGAAGCTGGCGAAGGGGGCCGACAGGCTCGACGCCGGGCTCGGCACGCTGCAGAGGCGCACGGCGTCGCTCCCGTCCCAGACCCGCGCGCTGGCGACCGGCGCGGCGAAGGTCGCGCAGGGCAACGACCAGGTCGCGGCGGTGGGCCGCCGGGCCGCGGCGGCAGCCGGCAGGGTGGTCGACCGCTATGCCGACGTACGCGCGGACCTGGTGCGCCGGATGCACGAGCAGGGGCTCGACGACCAGCAGATCCAGGCCCTCCTGGCGGTCTACGACGACCTGGGCACGCCACTGAGGTCCGCGAACTCCACGGTGCGGTCCGCCTCGAGCCGGCTCGACGAGCTCGCCGACGGCGCCGACCAGGTCGCGGCCGGAGCCGACAGGCTCGCCGACGCCACCCCGGCCCTGACCTCGGCGATCCGCCAGGCCCACGCCGGCGCGGGCGAGCTCGCCGACGGCGCCGGCACCCTCCGCCGGGGCCTGGTCAAGCTCGACGCGGGTGCCGACCAGCTCGCCGCCGGGCTCGCCGACGGCGTCTCCCAGATCCCCGACCTGTCGGACTCCACGGTCGCGGACACCGCCGGCACCATCGCCGATCCGGTGAAGGTGGTGGACCGCACCCAGGCGGACGCGGGCACGTACGGCGCCGGCCTGGCGCCCTTCTTCCTCGCCCTGGCCGCGTGGATCGGCGGCTACGTCCTCTTCCTGCTGGTGCGGCCGCTCTCGAACCGTGCCATCGCGGCCAACCAGGTGCCGCTGCGCGTCGCCCTCGGCGGGTGGTATCCGCCCGCGCTGCTCGGGCTCGCCCAGATGGCCGTCGTCCTCACCGTCGTCACGCTCGGCGTCGGCATCCAGGCGACCCACGTCGTGCCGACGCTGCTCTTCATGATGCTCACCTCGATCACGTTCATCGCGATCGTCCACGCCCTCAACGCGTGGCTGGGCCCGTCGGGCCAGTTCCTCGGGCTGGCGCTCATGGTGCTCCAGCTCGTCACGGCGGGCGGCACCTTCCCCTGGCAGACCATCCCGACGCCGCTGCACGGCGCCCACCACGTGCTGCCGATGTCCTATGCCGTCGACGGACTGCGGCAGCTGATGTACGGCGGTCTCTCGAGTCTCGCCTGGCACGACGTGGTCGTGCTGCTGGCGTGGCTCGGCGCCGCGCTCGTCGCCACCTCACTGGCCGCCCGGCGACGCCGACACTGGACGCCGGCCCGGATCAGGCCCGAGCTGTCGCTGTGAGCTGCTGCCGACGGGCGGGGCAGGCCCCTCTCCGCTACGACCGGACGTCCTTGACCAGGCCGAAATCGACCAGGAGCTCGCCGACGACGTTGCGCTCGAGCTTGCCGAGCAGGCGATCGGTCAGGAAGTGCGGTCCCGGCAGGCTGATCTCCTCCCCGTCGCGGAGCCGGCCGGTGGCCGCCAGCAGCGAGCGGACGTCGTACGTGGAGTTGAAGACCTCGGGCACGCCGCGCTCGATGCCGAGGAGGGTGTACACGGCCTCCATCGGAGTGCGTACCGAATACTCGGTAGTGAAGATGCAGTCGCGCTCCCTCGTCTCGGCGAACTGCCCGATGAAGGCGAAGTTGACCGACCCCGCCGGTACGACGTCGGGCCGGTCGCCCGCCTGACGCGGCATGAAGAACGACGTCACGTAGGGCATCATCACCGGCACGGTCTTGGCGCCGGTGGCGGCCAGCTCGGCGATCTCTTCGACCGGGACGCCCACGTGATAGAGCCACTCCGCGGTGATCTCCTCGCCGGTGCACGCCTGCATCGGCTTCTTGACGTAGTCACCCGGGGTGTCGACGAACAGCGAGTAGACCCAGACGACGATCTGGTCGGCGGGCTGGGCCTTGAAGTGTGGCTGGCGGTTGACCGTCCAGCTGAGCAGCCAGGCCGAGTCGGTGGCGGTGACGATGCCTCCGGTGACGACCTTGCCGCTGAACGGGTCGCGCTTGCAGATCCGCTCGATGTACGCCGGGACCCGGGCGTCCAGCGTGGTGACCGTCGCCGACTCCCACTTCGTCTCGGGGATGTGGGCGCCGAAGACGTCGGGGCGGCCGAAGGAGGGGTCGTTGGCCGCGATCCTGCGCCATAGGTCCCACGCGGGCGCCGGACCCTCGTCGAGCCTCGCAGGCGTGTGGTGGTCGCCGTTGTCGGAGTTCTCGGTCAGCGATCCGATGGTCATGAAGAGCAGGTCGTCCTCGGTGAGGTCGACGCCGTCGCCCGGTGCGCCGGACTCGCCGGAGGTCCAGTGCAGCCGGGTGGCCTGCTTGCGGCTCGGCTCCTCCCCCACCCCGGGCGTGATCGCGAAGTCGACATCGGTCACCTCGGTGTCGAAGTGGAAGGTGACCCCCTGGTCGAGCAGCCAGGTGTAGAGCGGCAGCACGAGCGACTCGTACTGGTTGTACTTGGTGAACTTCAGCGCCGAGAAGTCCGGCAGGCCCCCGATGTGGTGGATGAAGCGGTGCAGGTAGAGCTTCATCTCCAGGGCCGAGTGCCACTGCTCGAAGGCGAACATGGTGCGCCAGTACATCCAGAAGTTGCTGGCCAGGAAGTCCGCGCCGAAGACCTCGTCGATGCGCTTGTTCTCCATCTCCTCACGCGTCGCGAGGAAGACCCTGATGATGTCCTTCTGCGCCTTGTCGGTGAGGGTGAAGAGTCCGTCGGTGCCGGCGTCCTTTCCCTGCTCGACCGTTGCGCGCTGCAGGGAGGAGTTGGGGTCGTCCTTGTTGAGCCAGTAGAACTCGTCGAGCACGCTGGCGCCCTCGACCTCGAGGGAGGGGATGGAGCGGAAGAGATCCCACAGGCACTCGAAGTGGTTCTCCATCTCGCGCCCGCCGCGGATGACGAAGCCCTTCTTGGGCTCCTTGATCCCGTCGAGGGCGCCGCCGGGCAGGCCGAGCCGCTCGAGGATGGTGATCTTGTCGCCCGACATCTGGCCGTCGCGGATGAGGAAGGCCGCGCCGGCGAGCGAGGAGAGCCCCGCCCCGACGAACCAGGCCGTCTTCTCCTCGACCCCGGCGGGCTTGCGCGGACGGGCGAACGCCTCGTAGTTGCCGCTGCTGTAGAACATGGGACTGCTCCTTCGGTCTTCTGGGCCTGCTCAGTCGGCAGGCTTGTCGTAGACGTAGAAGCCCTCGCCGGACGCGACGCCGAGCTTCCCCTTGTCGATGTAGTTCTCCTTCAGCCAGGCCGCGAGCTTCTGCCCTTCCGGGGTGCTGTGGACCAGGATGTTGTAAGGCGTGTTCAGGCCGATGATGTCGATCGCGCGGAACGGCCCGAACGGGGCGCCGGTGCCGATCTGCCACACGTTGTCGATGTCCTCCGGCTCGGCGTAGCCGCCCGCGGCCAGGCCGAGCCCGGCGTTGAGCCACGGCACCAGCAGCGAGTTGAGCACGTAGCCTGCCTTCTCCTTGTGCAGCGGGATCGGCACCATCCCGATCTGGCTCGCGAACTCCACGACGGCGTCGAAGACGGCCGGGTCGGTCTCGGTGGTGCCCATGACCTCGGCGGTGTTGTACTGCCAGATCTTGTTGGCGAAGTGGAGCGCGAGGAACTTCTCCGGTCGGCCGGTGGCGTCCTTGATGTCGCTGGGCAGGAGAGTCGAGGAGTTGGTCGCGAAGATGGTCTTGGCCGGTGCGGCCTCGGCGAGCTCGGCGTAGATCTTCCGCTTGATGTCGAGGACCTCGGGGGCCGCTTCGATCACCAGGTCGGCATCGGCGACGGCGTCGGCCAGGACCGAGCTGAAGGTGATCCGGCCGAGGATCTCCTCGGTCTTGCCGGCGGCTGCGGGGACCTCCTTCTCGTAGACCTTCGCCAGCTCGCTGAACCGGGTCTTCGCCGTGGCGATGACGTCATCGCTGATGTCGTAGGCCGTGACGTCGAAGCCGCTCAGGGCGGTCTGGAAGGCGATCTGCGATCCGAGGACACCGGTGCCGAGGACGGTGACCTTCTGGAGGGCATGGCTGGAGGGGGTGGTGCTGGTGCTCATGACTGACGAGTTCCCTTCTTCGATGGATACGGGGCGCGCAGGCGCGCGCCGAGGGTCTGGGCGATCTGCCGGGTCGCCTCGAGGGCGGACCGGCTCACGCCGATGTAGCCGATGAAGCCGTGGATCTGGCCTTCGAGCCGTCGCGTCTCCACCTCGGCCCCGGCGTCGCGGAGCTTGGCGGCGTACGCCTCGCCCTCGTCGCGGAGCGGGTCGAAGCCGGCGGTCACCACCAGCGCGGGGGCGACGTCCGCGGGAACGGCGGCGTGCAGCGGCGAAGCGGCGGGGAGCGCGAAGTCCTCGGGGCCCCGCCCACCCGCGTAGGCGTTCACGGCGAGCTCGATGAGCTCGGAGGTGAGGACGTATCCGGCGCCGAAGGTGACGCGGGACTCGAAGTCGCCGGCGGCGGTCGTGCCGGGATAGAGCAGCACCTGGTAGGCGCAGCGGTGCCCGGCCGCCAGAGCGACACCGGCCGCGAGATTGCCGCCGGCGGAGTCGCCGGCCACCGCGATCCGGTCGGGGTCGACCCCGAGGTGCTCGGCGTTCGCATGCACCCAGTCGAAGGCGGCCAGGGCGTCCTCGTAGGCAGCGGGGAAGGGGTGCTCGGGGGCGAGCCGGTAGCCGACCGACAGCAGCCTCGTGCCGGACTGCTCGGCGAGGAAGCGGCAGACACCGTCGTAGTCCTCGATGCTGCCGCCGACGAAGCCGCCGCCGTGGAAGAACACCACCAGTGGCGCGGCGGTGGGCTTCCCACCTGATCGACCGCTCTGCACCTGCTCGTCCTGGACGGAACTGACGGAGCTGGGGGTGTAGAGCCGGGCGGGGACGTGGCCGGCGGCCACGTCGTCGGTCTGGCCGATCGGCCACGAGCCCGCGCCGATCGCCATCGCGCGGCTCAGGTCCTCGCGGAGCCGATCCACGGTCATCGGGCGCCGCCACCGGGACAGCTCCGCGAGCCGGACGAGGGCGTGGGCCTCGTCGTCCAGGCGCAGGTCGTCGCGGACAACAGGGGCTCCGAAGACGGCCCGTCGCACCGGTCGCGGCAGCTGGAGCAGGCGCTGCACCACCGAGCGCTGGGCCCGCACGACGGCCTCCTCGCTCATGACGCCTGCACACCGCCAGTCGTGGCGCTCGCGCCGGTCGCGCCGGTCCTGCTGGCCAGCCGCCGGGAGGCGAGCAGCGTGACCACCGTACCGAGCACGGCGTACCCGGCGATGACGGCGACGTGGCCGCCGGTCGAGGTCCCGCCGAAGTAGACGATCCGGCGGATCGCCTCCGTGCCCGCGCCGTTGGGCAGCCAGGGCCCGACGACGCGCCAGAAGCCGGGTAGCAGCTCCCACTGGAAGGCGCCGCCCGCGCTCGGGTTGCCGATCACCACGAACAGCAGCACGGTCAGGCCGATCCCGAGCGTGCCGGCCAGCACCTGGAGTGCGGTGGTCACCGTGGCGGAGGCCATCACCAGCAGCGTCCCGAGCCCCCAGAGCGCCCAGAAGTGACCGGTCAGCGCCCCGAGCCATGGGTCGACGATCAGGGCGCCGCCGAGGCCGGCGAGGGCGGCGTACGGGACGGTGGCGAGCAGCCTGATCGAGGCACGGTGCGCGTTCGCGGGCCGGGCGCCCTTCGCGACCCCGAGCAGCGCCGCCATCAGGTAGCCGCCGATGATCCAGCCGATGGTGAGGTAGAAGCCGCTGAGGCCGCGCGCGTCACCGTCCTGGAGAGGGATCACGTCGGTCGTGGTCACGGTGCGCCCCTGCTGCGCCTCGGTCTGCTCGGCGACCGCCTCGACCGCGGTCACCAGCGATGCGCCGCCGCCCGAGGCGACCAGCAGCTCGTCCTGTGTCCCGGACTCGTCGACGGCCAGGGCCGCCGCCAGGTCGCCGCTCTCGATCTGCTCGACGGCGGTCGAGCGGTCGGAGATCGCGCGGGCGTCGATCCCGTCGGCGTCCTCCTGCTCCAGCTGGGCGACGATCTGCTGAGCGGTCTGGGCGGAGGCCACGACGCCGATCGGGACATCGTGGCCCTCCGGGTCGTGGAAGGCCCCGACGTACGAGGCGATGAAGCCGAGCTGGAGCAGCAGTGTTCCAGCGACGAGGATCACGGTGCGCGGCGAGATCGCGTCGGCGAGCTCGCGCCGGAAGTCGGCGATCACGGACATGGCGAATTCACTCTCTCTATTACGCTACTATAAGTAGCGAAACTGACGGTATCGATTGTAGAGCAGGTGGCAAGGATGTCGACAACCACGGGCGCGGGACGTCCTCGCCGGGAAGAGGTCGGCCCCGCCGTCCTCGCGATCACCGCCGATCTGGTCTCGCGCCACGGTCTGGTCGGCACCACCCTCGACGAGATCGCGCGCCGTGCGGGCGTGGCCAAGACCACCGTCTACCGGCGCTGGCCTTCGAAGGGCGCGCTCGCGGTCGACGCCTTGGCCCAGGTGCTGGGCGAGCCGCCCGTGGTGACGGTGCCCACGGAGGAGGGGCTGCACGCGGCGGTGAGCTGGCTCGCGGACCGGGTCCGGCATCCGACGGTCGCCGCCCTGCTGTCCGGGCTGGTGGCGGAGGCGGCGCACGATGCCGAGCTGCGCGGAAGGCTGCGCGCCCGCATCCGCGACCCGTTCACCAGCCGACTGGTACGGGACTGGCGCCTCGAGGCCGACGACGTCGACCGCGCCTTCGACATCGTCGTCGGAGCGTTGCTCCACCGCCGCGCCATGAACGGTGTGATCACGGACCTCGACGACACCATCGTCACGGAGGTGGCGACCCGCTTGGTGTTCGGACTGCGCGACGGCTGAGTCCCGGCTGTCGCTGTGGGGAATGGCTCAGTGGTAGCGCTGCGAGCGGCCGTGCCTGAAGATCAGGTTGGTCTCGGTGTGGGCGATGTCGGCGTTCCCGCTGAGGTGCTTGGTCACGAAGTCGTTGAGGCTGTCGGTGCTCGGCGCGGCGACGTGGACCATGAAGTCGTGGGCTCCGCCGAGGAGGTAGACGTCGAGGACGCCCGGCTGGCGGACGAGGTAGGCCTGGAGCTCGTTGAGCCGGGTCCGCCCGGTCCCCTGGATGCGTACGGCGACGAGCGCCTGGATCGGCCGGCCGGTGAGCGAGGGGTCGATGTCGGCGTGGAAGCCGCGGATCACCCCGATCTGGCGCAGCCGGGTGACCCTCGCCAGGCAGGTCGAGGGCGCGATGCCGGCCCGCTTCGCGAGCGCGTTGTTGGGCATCCGGGCGTCGGCCGACAGCTCGCTGACGAGGAGCCGGTCGATGTCGTCGAGAGCCGGCTGCTCGGTCGAGCGCAGCTCCAGGCCCGAGGATCGAACATTCTTCGGCCGGGTGCCGCCGGAGCCGCCGGGATCAGACGAAGTGGGACTCATGTCGCGATCTTAGAGAATTTCGTTCGATCTGAGTGCCACCTGGCGAACATGTGGCGCACGCTCGGGATATGAGAATCGGTGTCCCGCAGGAAGTGAAGAACCACGAGTACCGCGTCGCCATGACGCCCATCGGCGTGCACGAGCTGGTCTCGCGCGGCCACCAGGTCGTCGTCCAGACCGGGGCCGGCCTCGGCTCCTCCATCGCCGACGCCGAGTACGCCGCGGCCGGCGCGACGCTGATCGACTCGGCCGACGACGTCTGGGGCGAGTCCGAGATGGTCGTGAAGGTCAAGGAGCCGATCGCGGAGGAGTACCACCGCCTGCGGCCCGACCTCACCCTCTTCACCTATCTCCACCTCGCGGCGGACCGCGCGCTGACCGACGAGCTGCTGGCCACCAAGACCACCGGCATCGCCTACGAGACGGTGCAGCTGGCCTCCGGCGGACTGCCGCTGCTCTACCCGATGTCCGAGGTGGCGGGCTGCCTCGCCCCGCAGGTCGGCGCCCACGCGCTGCTCAAGGCCGAGGGCGGTCGCGGCGTCCTGCTCGGCGGCGTCGGCGGTGTGGCGAACGCGAAGGTCGTCGTCATCGGCGCCGGCGTCTCGGGCCAGAACGCCGCCAACATCGCCCTGGGCATGGGGGCGGACGTGACCCTGCTCGACACCGACCTCGACAAGCTCCGGATGTCGTTCTGGCGCTACGGCAACCGGGTCCACGGCCTGGCCTCTTCGCGACTCGTGCTCGAGCAGCAGGTCCGCGAGGCCGACCTCGTCATCGGCGCGGTGCTCATCCCCGGCGCCGCGGCCCCCAAGCTGGTCTCGAACGAGCTGGTCTCCCAGATGAAGCCGGGCTCCGTGCTCGTCGACATCGCCGTGGACCAGGGCGGCTGCTTCGAGGACACCCGTCCCACGACCCACGCCGACCCGACCTTCCGGGTGCACGGCTCGACGTTCTACTGCGTGGCGAACATGCCGGGCGCCGTGCCCAACACCTCGACGTACGCGCTCACCAACGCCACGCTGCCCTACACCGTCGCCCTCGCCGACAAGGGCTGGAGGAAGGCTCTGGCGAGCGACGCCGCGCTCGGGCTGGGGCTCAACACGTTCGGCGGCCAGCTCACCAGCGCGCCCGTCGCCGAGGCCCACGGCCTCGAGTCGGTCGCGCTCGCGGACGTGCTCGGCTGAGCCCGCGCCGAGGGGCGGTCAGCCCGGCTGGACGGACAGGATCGCGGCGAAGGCGCCGCGCACGCGGGCGGCGACCTCCTCGTCCGACGTCGCGCTGAGCTTGCCGTCCAGATGGAGGAAGGCGAGGCCGTGCGCGAGGGCCCAGCCCGCCGCGGCGAGCGCCTCCGCGTCGGCGTCCGGGAAGATGCCGCCCATCACCACGGCCAGCATCTCGTGGAGCTCGGCCGCGGCCTGCACCCGCTGGTCGTTCGTGGGGTCGCACTCCTGGCCGAACATCAGCCGGAACAGCGCCGGCCGGCGCAGGGCGAAGCCGACGTACGCGATCGCGAGCTCGGCCAGGTCCGACGGCTGCGTCGGGACGCCGGAGGCCACGAGGTCGGCCTTCAGGTCGCGGAGCCCCTGCGCGGCGAGCGCCGACTCGAGCGCCTCGCGGTCCGCGAAGTGGCGGTAGGGGGCCGCCGCGGAGACCCCCGCCCTCCGGGCGACCGCTCGCAGCGAGAACGGCTCGCCGCTCTCCAGCATCGCCATCGCGCTCGTGAGCAGCGCCGCACGCAGATCACCGTGGTGATACGCGGGCTTGGCGGGCGTCGACATGGCCGCAGCCTAGTGGTCCGTCCAGAACTTTCCGGACGGACCACTAGATGCCGGCCGGCTCGCTCACGTCATCGCGGTGAGCGAGCCTCCACCCGCGTGAAGCTCGCCAGATGGTGCTCGATCGCGGCCAGCTGGCGCTCGGGCGTCATCTTGGTGGGGAAGAGCACGGCCTCGATCGAGATGCCGTCGATCAGGGCGGCGGTCTCGCGGGCGACGGCGGCGGCATCGGTGTCCTCGCGCGCGAGACCGGCCGCCACGATCACCTCGACCTGCTCCTGCCACGCCGCCACCCCTGACTCGTAGCTCTGCTCCCGCACCTCCCTGAGGCGATCGTCATGGAGGGCGAGGCCCCAGAAGCTGACGTCGATCTTCGCCTCGAGGTGACGGGGCGGGTCGAGCGGCAGGGCCTCCTCGAGGGCCCGGCGCATCAGGTCGACGGGGTTGTCGATCCTCTCCCGCAAGGCGTCGATGCGCCTGATGACCTGCGCGAACGCGGCCACGTGGGCCGTCACGAGGATGTCGTCCTTGTTCTTGAAGTAGTGCGCCAGGATCCCCGCGGAGCAGCCGGCCTCCCGGGCGATCTCGCGGATGGTCACGCCCTCCAGCCCGACCCGCTCGACCACGCGCATGGTGGCGGCCACGATCTCCTGGCGGCGCGCCTCGTGGTCGACGATCTTGGGCACGGAGTCCTCCTCGGGACGTGGGGATGCGGGCAACCTACCCGAGCGGATGCCGCGTCACGTGAACGTTACGCAGATGACTTATATCGGACGTCCGTCCAAAATAAAGTCGGAGCCAACAGTAGCCGTAGGCCCCCGCCGGGGGCACCGCTCGGAAGGTTCCACCCATGGTCCAGCTCGATCAGCAGGCAGCCCAGGCCCCCATCCTCACGCGGGGGTCGGGGCCCCTCGACCAGGCGCTCCGCGCCCGCGCCCGCCGTGTCGTCCCCGGAGGGATGTACGGCCACCTCGACGTCGAGATGACCCACCTGCCCGTCAACTTCCCGCAGTTCTACGAGACCGCCCACGGCGCCACCGTGGTCGACGTCGACGGCAACGAGTACGTCGACCTGATGTGCTCGTGGGGGCCCGTCCTCCTGGGCTACGCCCACCCCGGGGTCGAGGAGGCCGTACGCCGCCAGGCCGCGATCGGCGACATCAACAACGGCCCGTCGGCCCGCATGGTCGAGCTCGCCGAGCTCCTCGTCGACACCGTCAGCCACGCCGACTGGGCGGTCTTCGGCAAGAACGGCACCGACGCCACGACGGCGTGCTGCACGATCGCCCGCGCCGCCACCGGCCGGCGGAAGGTGCTCAAGGCGACGACCTCCTACCACGGGTCGAACCCGCCGTTCACGCCGATCATGTCCGGCGTCACCGCCGAGGACCGGGCCAACATCGTCGAGTTCGCCTACAACGACCTCGCCTCGCTCGAGGCTGCGGTCGCCGCGCACGAGGGCGACGTCGCCGCGGTGATCGTCACCCCGTTCTTCCACGACGGCTTCGGCGACCTCGCCCTCGTCGACCCGGCCTTCGCCGCCGGCGTCCGCGCCGTGTGCGACCGGATCGGCGCCGTCCTCATCCTCGACGAGGTGCGCGCGGGCTTCCGGCTGGACCTGCGCGGATCCTGGGAGTCGCTCGGCATCCGCCCCGACCTGTCGGCGTTCAGCAAGGCGCTGGCCAACGGCTACCCGATCTCGGCCGTGACCGGCACCGACGCGCTGCGCGAGGCCGCGAACGGCGTCTACCTCACCGGGTCGTTCTGGCTCCAGGCCGTCCCGATGGCGGCCGCCATCGCCACCATCACCGAGGCCGCTCGCACCGACGCGGTCGGCCGGATGACCACGCTCGGCGAGCGCCTGCTCACCGGCCTGCGCTCGATCGCGACGAGCACCGGCATCCCGATGATCGTCTCGGGCGAGCCCACCATGCCGAAGATCCGGTTCGAGGGCGACCCGGAGATGCGGCTGGCCAACCTCTTCTGCGGCACCGCGCTCGAGCACGGCGCCTTCCTGCACCCCTGGCACAACTGGTTCATCAGCGCGGCTCACACCGAGCAGTCGATCGACCTGGCACTGGCGGCCGCGGCCGCGGGGGCCGACGTCGTACGCGCCGCCCTCTGATCTCGGATCCACCACCCACCCACGGGAGACCCATCATGTCCGCGTCCGTCAGCACCACCAACGCCGCCCAGGCCGCGCAGCCCGGCGGCCGGCTCCGTACCCAGCACCTGCTCCTCATGATCGTCGCCGCCGCGGCGCCCCTCGGCGTCGCCATCGGCAACCTTCCGACCGGCATCCTCCTCGGCAACGGGATCGGCCTGCCAGCCGCGTTCCTCGCCGCAGGCCTGGTCATCGCCTGCCTCGTCACCGGCTTCATGCGCCTGGCGCGCGAGGTCCGCGCCGACGGCGGGTTCGCCGACCTCGTCCGCGCCGGTCTCGGCTCCGGGCTCGGGCTCGGCACGGCCTATCTCACCGGCATCGCCTACTGGACGGGCGCGCTGTCGCTCGCCGCGGCGACCGGCTACTTCGGCAACATCATCGGCAGCATGCACGGCGTCGACCTGCCGTGGTGGGCCTACACCTTCGCGGCCTTCGCGCTCGTGACCGTGCTGGGCCGGCGGGCCGCCGACCTGTCCGCCCGCCTGCTGGTCGTCCTGATGGCGGCCGAGATCGCCGTCGTCCTCGTCATGGACGCCGCCATCGTCGTCAACCACGGCCTGGACGCGTTCCCGCTCGACGTCTTCAGCCTCGGCAATGCCTTCTCGGGCAACCTCGGCCCGGCCGTCCTCGTCGGCTTCACCAGCTTCATCGGTGTCGAGTCGGCGGTGCTCTACACGCGTGAGGCCCGGGATCCCGCGCGGTCCGTGCCGCGCGCGACCTACGCCGCCGTCGTCGCCATCGCACTCCTGTACGTCGTCACGGCCTGGCTCGTGATCGGCTCGGTCGGGACCGCGGCGGCTGTCGAGACCGCCGGGCAGCTCCAGGGCGAGCTGGTCTTCGCCGTCGCGCTCGGCGAGGTGAACCAGACCTTCCTCGACGTCACCCAGGTCTTCTTCGTGACCTCGCTGCTGGCCTGCTTCGTCGCATTGCACAACGCCAGCGCCCGCTACGCCCAGACGCTGGCCAACCGCGGCGCGCTGCCCGGCCTCATGGCCGCGGTGCACCCGCGGCACCTCTCGCCGGCGACGGCCTCGACGGTGCTCGGCGCGCTCGGCACGGCGCTGTTCGTGGTCTTCGCGCTCGTCGGGGCCGACCCCTACATCGGCTTGGCCACCTCGCTCACCGGCCTCTTCACGCTCGGCATCGTCGCCGCGCAGGCGTTGGTCTCGATCTCGGTCGTCGTCTACTTCGTCCGCCGGGGCCACCGCGCCGGCTGGTCGACCGTGGTCGCTCCCGCCCTCGGGGCGATCGGCGCGTTGCTCGCCTGTGTCGCCATCGTGGCCAACTACTCGGTCCTGACCGGGAAGGACTCGCTCGGCGCCCACCTGGTGCCGCTGGTCCTGCTGGTCGCCCTGGCCGGGGGCTACGCGCTCTGGGCGTGGCGGAGCCTGCGTGGCGAGCACGACGCCGACCTGCTGCCGGCGCCCAGCCTGGTGGGCGAGCTGTGAGCGCGGCCCGGCCTCCTCGTCGTGGGGTGGCCCTGCTCGCGGCCCTCCTCGTCGCGGGGGCCGGGCTCACTGTGACCGGTCCGGCGCCGGCCGTCGCGGCGGCGCCGTCGTCGCCGGCGTACGACCTCGACGGGACGTGCCTCCGGCTCCGGGTCACCAACGACGGCGCCACCCCGAGCG
This sequence comes from Nocardioides sp., assembly GCF_047607365.1. Taxonomy (GTDB): domain Bacteria; phylum Actinomycetota; class Actinomycetes; order Propionibacteriales; family Nocardioidaceae; genus Nocardioides. The sequence continues at coordinate 71,874 of NZ_JASGDD010000050.1, forward strand.
AGAGCACGTACGTCGGTGTGAACGGCTCCACCTACACCGCGACGGCCACGGCGGCGAC
>NZ_JASGDD010000051.1:0-3402 GCF_047607365.1 Nocardioides sp.
CGCGGCGGTAGCCGATCGCCGGCAGGCGCTCGATCCAGCGCGCGGCCCGGTCGCGCTCGTCGAGCGTGGCGCACAGGTCGCCCATGAGCGCGTCGGCACGCCGCTTGTCGGCCTCGGTCACGTCGTCGGCCCCGATCAGGTGGCGGGCGAGCGCCGCGCGGGTGTGCACCCGGCGCTCGCCGTCGAGGAGGAGGAAGAGCAGGCCGAACTGGTCGTCGGAGAGCTCCAGCGGCCGGCCGTCGAGCCGTGCCTGTCGCGTGTCCGGATCGAGGACGAGTCCCCGCACCTCGATCCTCCGGGCGCGGGGGACCGGGGGCAGCGCCGCCTCGGCGGCCGGCGTCTGGTCGGCTCGGCTCGGCTCGGCCGGAGTCGGCGCGGCTCGGGTCTGCTCGGGAGCCGGCTGCGTGGGCTGCTGCGGTCGCTCCCGGATCGACGCGCGCTCGGGCGTGGCCGTACGCGGGATCGCCGGCGGGACGCTCGGCAGCGGGTCGGGTGTGGGCGCGGGTCGCGCGGGCAGTCGAGGCTCGCGGGGCTGCACCGGAGCGGCGGGAACAGCGGGAGCCGCCGAGGCGGTGGCGGATGGGACGGGCGGAGGAGTCGCGGGGCGAGGCGGCCGGGGGCGGCCGGTGCGTCGCATCATCGCGTCGATCCGGGCCCGGAACTCGTGGCTGCGGAACGGCTTCGCGATGTAGGCGTCCGCGCCGTTCTCCAGCCCGAACACGACGTCGATCTCGTCGGTCCGGCCGGTGACCATGACGATGGCGGTGTCGGAGAAGGAGCGGATCTGCCGCGCGATCTCCACGCCGTCGACGCCCGGAAGGCCGATGTCGAGCGTGGTGAGGACGGGCCGGTGCCGACGCACCGCGTCGATGCCCTCCTGGCCGTCGCCGACCTCGGCGACGACGTACCCGAGGCTGCCGAGGAGGCTGCCGAGGAGCCGGCGGACGTCGGGATCGTCGTCGATGACGACCGCGACCTGCTCCCCACCGCTCACTCGTCAAGGCTATCGTGTGCGTCGCCGCCGAGGCGTGCGTACCCGGCGGCCCGCTGGGCGCCGCCACAGCGGCCGCCACGTCGTCCAACCAACCGGGAGCCTCATGGATCTCAGCCTCTGCGTGTCGACCTTCCGGCGCCCCGAACTCCTCGACAAGCTCCTGCATGCCCTGGGGCGCCACGACTTCGGCGGCGCGACGGTGGAGCTCGTCCTGGTCGACAACGACCCCGCCGGGAGCGGGCTCCCGGTCGCGGAGCGGCACCGCGAGAGCCTGCCCTTTCCGATGGTCGTACGGCGGGTGGCCGAGCCCAACATCGCGCTGGCCCGGAACGCGGCGGTGGAGGTGGCCCAGGGCGAGTTCCTCCTGATCATCGACGACGACGAGTGGCCGGAGGACGAGTGGGCACTCGCCCTCCTCGAGACCCAGCGCCGCTATGACGCCGACGCCGTCCTCGGCCCGGTGCTGCCGCACTATGCCGACGGCGTGCCCGCCTGGATCCGGGAGGCGGACCTGTTCGCCCCACGCGAGATGACCACGGGGGAGCGGGTGCCATGGAACCGCACCTATACGAGCAACGTGCTCATCCGGCGTTCCGCGCTCGACGGGGTCGCCGGCCCGTTCGACCCGGACTTCGGCATCACGGGGGGCTCGGACGGCATGTTGTTCTGGGACCTGGAGCAGCGGGGCGCGACCGTGGTCTGGTGCGCGGAGGCCGCGGTCAGTGAGAACGTCCCGGTCTCGCGAGCGCAGGTCTCCTGGTTGCTCGAGCGGTCCTACAGCGGCGGACAGAACTACGCTCGCTGCCACGCCGCGCACCGTCGCGGGTGGCCGCGCGCGCGGGCGCGGCTGGAGCTCCTGGTCGGCTCGCTGCTACGGCTTCCCGTCGCGCTCGCGATGGTCCTGGTGACGCTGCCGCGGGACCGGGTCCGCGCCTTCTCGTGGCTGCGGCGGCTGGTGGCCTACGCCGGACAGGTGACAGGTGTAGCCGGCAGGCAGTTCGGCCACTACCGGTTCTGAGATCGCTGGATCCCCGGCGGTCGGACGCTCACGTCGACGGGAGGGGGACGTACTTGTCGAGCACCTGCCACTGCGGCGCCGGCAGCCCGTCCTCGGGCTCGAGGCTCAGCGGGTAGGGCGGGATCAGATGGGGTCCTGCGCCCCAGGCGAAGAGAGGAAGGCCCACGCTGCGGCAGTAGCGCAGCGTGGTGTCCAGGGCCAGGAGCCAGCCGGCGTCGCTGGTGGTCGTGGGCGAATCCCGCCGTCCGACGCCGCACTCGCCGATCTCACCGCGCAGGCCATGTGTCCGCAGCCAGTCCACGAACGGCGTGATCCGGCGGACGCCGACGTTGGCCGTGAGCGCCCCGCCGCCGACGAGGTCGCCGGCCGCGACCTCCTGGTCCCAGTAGGGTCTCCCGCCGCCGTCGTTGTCGCGCGAGAGGTAGCAGTGAGCGGAGAAGACGAGGTCGCCGGCGGGATCGCTGAGGGTGTGCAGCGTGGGGTTGGCGTCCACCCAGAGGGCCGCAGCGGACTGACGGTAGCCCTCGACGTGGATCGGCAGCCGGTCGCCGGTCTCGCGGATCGCCGTGATCGCGAGCTGTGCGGCACTCGCCCACACCTGCGACTGGTCGGCGACGGTGTCGCCGGGCAGGTCGTACGGCTCGTTCATGAGGTCCCAGCCGGCGATGCCGGCGGTGCCGGCGGTCGCGGCGGCGAACCGGCTCCAGAAGTCGGCCATCGCGTCGACGGCCAGGCCCGACTCGCCCAGCCGCCGGGTGACGCCGTCGTCCGTACGGGCGCCGTAGTTGTGCAGGGGATCGCACACCACGCCCACGCCGCGCGCGTTCGCGGCGCTCACCACCGCGAGGTAGGTCGCGAGGTACTCCTCGTCCAACGGGCCGCCGACCCTGGGCTGGAAGTGCTCCCAGCGACCCGGTAGCCGGAGGGTTCGCACGCCATGGCCGGCGTAGTCGTCGAGCATGGCGTCGGTCGGCGCGGCGGGGACGTCGTCCTCGAGCCCCGATACGTTGAGCCCTAGGGCGAAGGTGCCCACCGGTGCCGGCGCGGCCGCGGGCTGCTGCCGCCGCTCGTAGGCCGCGACGCCCCCCGCGGCCACGACGGCGGCAGCCCCGCCGAGCAGGAGACCGCGGCGGGTGGCTCGTCGGCGTCGGGACATCAGCGCCTCCCCGCAGCCTCGGCGAGACCGGCGTCGAGGCCCACCTCCGGTTGCCAGGCCAGCTGAGCCTCGGCGGCCGCGGTCGGGTAGGTGGCCCGGAGCCCGTAGAGCCGCAGTTCGCTGCGCGCGGGCGCGCCGAGGAGGTAGGCGGGATGCCACGAGGGGACGAGCCGGCGCGCGGCGCGGAGAGGCAGCGACAGCGCGGCCCGCTGCCGGACCCGCGCTGCGGGAAGC